>CACZSI010000020.1 GCA_902783775.1 uncultured Lachnospiraceae bacterium | reverse complement strand
GCTTATCATACATATACAGTTGAGTGGACACCAACAGAACTTACTTTCTTAATTGATGGTAAGGTAAATGGAGTATATGATCCAAGTGAATATGTCACAGATGGTAATGGAACAGATAATGATGATATTTGGCCTTATAAGAGAGATTTCTATCTAATTGTTAACTGTGCAATTGGTGGAACATTAGGTGGAAATATCACACCTGAGAATTGGGCTAGAAAAATCAATACTAGACAGGATGGTTCAAGAACTATCGAGACATATCAGGATGATTTATCCTTTGATGCAGTAAGAGTTTATAAATAATAATTAAATAATAAATGGGAAGGGTGGTTGAAAAAATGAAAAAAATAACAGCTATTATGGTAGCTTTTACTATGGTATTTTCAGCGCTATCAGTAACACCAAAAACAGTTTCAGCTAAGGTTACAATGTTATCTGAAAAAAAGGTAAAGATTACAATTGGAAAGAGTAGCAAGATTTTGGTAAAGGAGAAGAAAGCTAAATATTCTTCTGCTAATAAAAAGATTGCCACAGTATCTAAGAAGGGACTTGTAAAGGGAAAGAAAACAGGAAAGACTAAGATTACTGTTAAGGTAGGAAAGTCAAAGAAGACAGTTAATGTAACAGTTATTCCAGCTAATGTTAAGACATGTAAGGCGGAAAAAACAAGTGATACTTCTGTTAAGGTTTCATGGAATAAAGCAAAGGGAGCTAAGGGCTACTACGTATTCTATAAGAGTAGTGAGAAAGGTAAATTTACTAAGAAAAATACTAAGAAAACATCTTTAGAATTTAAAGATATTACTAGTGGTACTTATACTTTTAAAGTTAAGGCATATGGTAACTCTGGTACAGTTAGTGCTAAATATTCTAAAGCAGCATCAGTTAAGTTTTGGAAGTTAGCTTGGTCAGATGAGTTTAATCAGAAGAAATTAGATACTACAGTATGGAGTTATGGTGTTAATAACGGATATGCTAGTCATGCAAACCAGGAATATACTAAGGGTAATAATATCTCATTTGATGATGATAATTTAATTATTACAACTAGAGCTATTACAGATAAGGAAACTGGTAAGATTAATTTTAAGAATCCTATAACAAGCGATTATATTACATCTAATCCTAATGCAGAAGGAATAGGAAAAGACGTAAAATATGGAAAAATTCAGGTTAAAGCAAAGGTTGCTAAGGGAAAAGGATTGGATTCAGCAGCATTTATGATAGGTTCTAAAATAAAGAATACTCCTTGGCCAGCATGTGGTGAAATCGATATATTTGGTGTGAATGAAAATGAAGTTAATATGGGATTATGTGCACCATATGTATCAAAAATATTTGAATCAAATTATAAGGCTAACCTAACTCAGGATGAGGCAGCTAATGCATATCACGTATATGAAATTATCTGGGAAGAGGGTGAACCTGGAAAGATTGAATATTTCGTAGATGGAACATCAAAGGGTGTCTTTGATTTATCAAAAGATAGTAAGTCATTAAGCGATAGTAGATGGGTATTTAATGAGCCATTTTTCTTTAATCTATTTACTAGAGTTGAAAGTAGTGCTTATTTATCTACATGGGCTAGTAAAAAAGATGATGGCGATAAGATAGTATACGAGGATTATTTCTATGTAGACTACGTAAGAGTATATCAGTAAGAGGTAATTAAATTGACGAAAATATCTATTTTAGGTGATTCATATTCGACATTTAAAGGATATGAAAAAGAAGAATATGATTATTGGTATCCTAATCCGGAGCAGGGTGTGGTCAATGTGGAGGAAACATGGTGGCATATGCTTTGCGCAGAAATGGATTTAGAGCTAGTTAATAACTGTAGCTACAGTGGAAGCACTGTGTGCAATACAGGTTATGGAGGAGAAGATAGCTCATACAGCTCTTTTATAACTAGGCTAGATAATGACTTAAGAGATTGTAAATCTGATATTATTATAATATTTGGTGGAACTAACGATTTCTGGGCAGGATCTCCGGTGGGTGAAATAAAGCTAGAAGATTTTACTAGCCAGGATTTAAAAAGTTTTGCACCGGCATTTTGCTATATGATTAAAAAAATTATTGAGTATAATAAAGATACTAAGATTTATAATGTCATTAATGATGAGATACCTAAATATCTTACTAGCATTATGGAAGAGGTTTGTGATAAATATAGTATTAATACTATTTCTCTGACAGATATAGATAAGATAAATGGTCATCCAACTAAAAAAGGTATGTATCAGATTAAGGAACAAATAAAATCTAATATTAAATAATTAGAAAAAATGTTTTAAAAGTATTTGTAATAAACATACAGTTCTGATATAATGTTAATAGATTTTAAATTTAAAGGAGGATTCATACATGAATTATTATTCAGTAGACCAGCAGGCTGGAGCATCAGCTGGAATGTCAACAGGTGTTATGATATTCTATCTACTTATTGCTGTAGTTGGTATTGTAGCTTTATGGAAAATTTTCACAAAAGCTAACGAGGCAGGATGGGCATCAATCGTTCCATTATATAATGCTTATGTATTATTTAAGATTACATGGGGAAATGGTTGGTACTTCCTATTAATGTTAATTCCATGTGTAAATTTTGTAATTGAAATTATTACAATGGTTAAGTTAGCAAAGGTATTCGGAAAGAGTACAGGATTTGCTATCGGACTTATTTTATTAAGCCCAATCTTTATGTTAATTCTTGCATTTGATGATTCAGAATATATCGGAATTCAGCAGTAAGAAAATTATAAACTCTCTGTGCTATAATATAGCACAGAGAGATTTTTTTTGATATTATAAAGGGAGAGTTCTTTCTTGAAATGAAAGAAGAGTCGAGTTTTTTAAAAATACATATAAAGGAGTGACTATGAAAAAGGAAATTACTAGAAGGTTAGCATCCGTAGGTTTAGCATTGGTGGTTGCAGCAGCGGGAGCGAATTCTAATGTTATTAGTGCCAGTGTGGGAAGCGTAGGAAAGATATCTGCTACTAAGATTAAAGGTAATTCTTGGGGGATGAGTTTTACTTCCGGTTATAAGCTTAGTTGGAAAAATCTAAGTGATGTTACAGGATATAAGGTGTATGCATATGGTGTGGCATCTAAAAAGTGGAGATGTATTAAAACAACTAAAAATAATTCATATATATTGACGAATCTTTTATCAAGAGATAAAGCGAAAATAAAGGTAAGAGCCTATAAAGTGGGAAGCAATAAAAAGACTGTCTATGGAAAATTCTCTAAGTCTGTAACTAAAAAGGCTAAGGGAGATATGTATCAGGTAGACAGCAGCGGCTATTGTAAGAAATCATTTAAAGATGATTATGCAGCTCAGATGGCTTTCGATTATCAGAATAAGATGCGAAAAAAAGCAAAGGCTAAAAAATTAAAATGGTCTAATGTATTGCAGAAAATTGCGGATAAGAGAGTAAAGCAAATTGTAAAGAAGTTTAGTCATGCTAAATTTGAGAGCACAGCTAAGAGTTATTTAAAGAAGACTTATAAGATAAAAAGTAAGTATGCTAAAATAAAAAAGGGCAATATCACATATTCATATCCATATGCCGGAGGTGAGAATATTGCCTATGGATATGGTGATTATAAGTCTGTTATGAAGGAGTGGAAAAAGAGTAAAGGCCACTATGCTAATATAAAAAAGAAAAGCTTTAAAAGCGGTGCTATTGCATGCTATATGTCAAAGACAAAGGGCGTATATTGGGTAGCAATTTTTAGCGAATTAGACGTAGATAAATATATTAAAGAAAATTTTAAGGCAATAAAGGATAAAAGCGATAAAAATGAAATAGAGACAGTTCAGGAGACAGAACAGCAAGCGACAACTGCTATCCCTGAGACTAGCGCTAAACCTGAATAGGAGGAATAAAAATGAGTAGATTAGTAAGAGTAAGTGCCATTGGATTGGCCCTTGGATTAGCTGTAACAGCGCTGCCTATCAGCAATATTGCAAAGGCTAAAGACAATGAGTATAAGCTTGATTATACATTTGCATCAAAGGAGGCTGGAAAGGCCCAGGGAACTATAACATTTACATCGGATGTACCGGGGGAATATAAGGTTTTTTGGTCGGATGTAAACGATAATAACCTTACTAAAAATGGTGTGGAATACACAGAGATTTCTACATTAAAAGTTACACAGGCCAGTAAGCCGGAAAAGATAGAATTAAAGTCATCTTATTATGCTATCCCTGAAAATGCTAAAAAATTAATTGTAAAAAACAGTGATGAAGAGATAGTTGATACATATGAGATTCCTGATAATAAAATAAAAAAATACGGTGAAAAGAAATATGATTTTGCGGTAATGAGTGATGTTCATTATAACAGATATCCACAGGAATCAAAGGCATTGCCATCAAGCGCTGATTTATCTGTAAAAGCTTTTGATGAGGCATTAAAGTTTAACAGTGAGATAGGTGTTAATAAACTCTTTTTAACAGGAGATCTAAGTAATCAGGGCGAGATAGATGCATATAATAAATATAATACTGCTATTAAGAAATATCCTGATATGACAGTTTATACATGCATGGGAAATCATGATGTGTCATGGACTAAAAATGCTGTGGAGATGGTAAATCAGTTTAAGGCCAATGTAAATACTAAAAAGAATACTGATAAAAAGGTGGTAGATATTGCCGGTAATAACTTAGATTTTGTTTACAATGAGGGCAATGACTATTTTGTTATTCTAAGTCAGGTAAGAGCTAGATATTATAAGACAGCCACCCTTTTAGATGACTCACAGATTACTTGGTTAAATAAGATTTTTAATAAGTACTCAGATAAAAATATCTATGTATTTTTCCACACATATTTAGCTAACTACAATGGCGATGTTAAGACTGCCGTGGGAAACTTAGTTAATCCTGCAGGATATACATATGATTTAACTTATCCGTATAAAGCTAAGGATGAGGTGAAATTTAGAGAACTACTAAATAAATATAGCAATGTGACATTATTCTCAGGTCATTCTCATTGGGCATATGATCAGGTAAAATATAATCCATATTTAATGATGGGAAATGTTAATGCTAAATCAAGTGGAGCTACACTTATTCATGTTCCAAGTCTGGCAGCACCTAGAACCATCGAGAGTGATACAAAGAATAGAGATGAAAACTTTGGTGAAAAATCTGAGGCTACAGTGGCTACTAGATATGATAAAACTACAGTTTACACAGGAATTGATTATAAGCTTAAGAAATTCATGGGATATGGTGTTTATGAGGCTTTAGATGGAAAGGCAGTAGCTAAGGAAAACGCCATAAAGGTAGGAAAATCTAAGATTTCTAAGGTTTCCAAAATTAAAAAGACATCTAAGAAGTCTAAGAAATACCAGGCTACAGTAAAAATCAAAAAAGCTAGTAACGCTGTTAAGTATCAGGTTCAGTACTCAACTAACTCTAAATTTAAAAAGAGTAAGACTAAGACAATTACTGTTAATAAACTTAAGTTTACAATAAAGAAATTAAAAAAGAAGACTAAGTATTTTATAAGAGTTAGAGCAGTGGGATATCAATTTTATGAAGATATTTACACTAGCTGGTCAGGAAAAAAGAAATTTAAAACTAAAAAATAATAGAATGGGAGTTTCGATGTTTTTCGAGACTCCTTTTTTAGCGCTATCAAAAAACTCACCTATTTCCACAAGTGATGAGAAAAAACAAATCCTTAAATATCTCTTATTTTGGTGCAATTAGTTGTATTATAGTGGTAAATTTTTATAAAAGGTATTTAGGTGTATAATTGTCTGTTGAAATCATATTTTTTTATTTGTATAATAAAAGATAACTACACGTATAATGTTGAAAGGGATTTTATGAACGCAGGAATTAAAATAGCAGGGTTGAATATTAATATAAAAAATATTCCGTTTATGAACGATGAAACGGAAGATATTTATGTGGAAAAATATTTTAAGGAACCAGATTTTGAGTATAAGGTTATTTTATCTGAGGAGGACTTCGTTCTTAAAGGTGTGTGTATTTTAAGGGACGGAAAGAAGTCTATATATTCATTAGATAATGGTAATTATGCCATAAAGTTTTTTATCGATACTAAAGATGGAAAAACCATATGTTACACATTTTTTGATTTTGAAAATGGTTGTGCTAATATTTATATTCCTAGTTCATTTGCATTTGATGAATCTAATACAGAAAATTTCATTTCACTTTTAACTTTAGATTTTCTTTTGATTCAATATCAGAGAGTAGTAATGACAGGAACTTTAGTTAACTGTGATTCTAAGGGCTATATTGTATCAGGGCCCACAACTAAAAGCGTGGATGAATTAGTACACTTATGGAAAAGCGAAGATGATATAAAAATTATTAGTGAGCATCAGGTAATAATAGATGGTTCCGGTGATGAATTGAAAGCCTGGGGGACATTGCCTAGAACAGAGCAAGATTTAGTTAGTGATAGAGTTATTGGGATAGATAAAATAGTAATAGCTAATAAGGCAGATGAATTAAATTCTAAGTTAGTTCGCGGAAGTGGATTATATAAGAATATTATTCCTAGAATATCTATGGTAACTTGGAATGCTGAATTATTAGAAAAGAGTATGAACGTAGTAGATAGCGTCATAGCTAACGTAGATATATATGAATATAGCTATACGCTAGACAATGACGCTATAGATTATCTTAATAAATATATTATTGAATAAAATTATAAGTACTTATTGATTACATGAACAATGCCGTCTTCATCATTAGATTTAGTGATAAAGTCTGCATTGTTTTTTACTTCTTCCTGAGCATTTTCCATTGCCACGCCAATGCCGGCATACTTAATCATGGAAATATCATTGAAGCCGTCTCCACAGCAGATAGTATCAGATCTTTTCATACCTAACTTGTTTACCAGCTTATCCAGTGATGCAGCCTTATCAACCCCATGAGGCATTACCTCGATAAAGAAAGGCTCTGAACGGCAAACTGTGGCTTTAGGAAAGATTGATGCAATCTTCTCCTCGTGGGTCGGTGCAATATCCACACTGGCAGTTAAAAGACATTTGTTAGCATCAAATGTCACATACTTAGAAAAGTTCTCCACATCCTTAATTGGAATATTACAAATCTTAGCCTCAAGCTCCATATATTCGTCGTGACGAGTGGATGTAACTACATTGTGATCTTCATAGGTAACTAATCCTAAGTCGTTATCCTTAGCGTAGTCATATAATCCGTCGATAATATCCTTATCCAATGAATTCTGATAAATTACTTCCTTAGTTTTCCAGTTAGTAATTCTAGCTCCATTGAATGATAAAACATATCCGCCGTATTTATCCATTTCAAGTTCATTTGCCACCTTAACGATACCTGCAGTAGGTCTTCCGGAAGCAATGACAATTATATGTCCCTTCTTTCTAATTCTATCAATAGCCTCCTTAGTAGGCTTAGTAATTTCTTTCTTGCTGTTTGTAAGAGTTCCGTCGATATCCAATACTAAAATTTTCTTTGACATAGTATAACCCCTTTTATTTTTTTCGTAATTTCTGTTATACACTACTTTTTAACAGGTGTCAAATTAATGTGATGGCATATAGGTGAAAATATGATAAAAAAATCCCGGTGCTAATCTGCACCGGGAAAAAATTATTTACTGTACATTTACATTATATGAAACGCCGTTTGACTCAACATTGTTTAATACAGATTTGATAACAACGTTAGCAGTTCCTGAAGCGATATTTGTTAATTCGTAGTAATTGCAATTAACATTATCTAACTTCTTAACGCCATTTACGTAAACATTGTACTTGCATCCGCTGTTAATTCTCTCATTGTCCTGTCCCCAAACAACACCGATTGTATTGCTTCTAGGAGATGAAACTACAGCTCCGATAACCTCAAGTGGAGCTACGTTTGAAACTGTAGTAGCCTGCTGTGTAGTAGGAGCTACAGTAGTAGGAGCAACTGTTGTAGCTGGTGTTGAATTATATCTGATTCCTAAAAGTTTAACCTCGTAAATTGAGATTCCGTACTGAGTAGCTCTCTTATCGCCCTTGATTCTGATGTATCTGCAAGGTCTGTTGTAGAACATATCTGATGTTTCAGCATTATAAACTTTTCCAACGCCCATTGTAGTAGCTTGTGTCCAGTTAATACCGTCCTGTGACCAAGAAATTGAATATGTTTCAGCGTAAGCTGCTTCCCAGTAAATAACAACTGAACCTACGGCACAAACTTCACCGATATCAATTGTTAAATATTCATTGTTTCTAAATTCAGATGACCATCTAGTGTTCATATCGCCATCTACAGCCTTTGAAGCTGCGTATAATGAAGATTCCTCACTTGATGCAGTAGCAGTAGCGCCCTGTGCTAAATCTACTACTGGACCCTGTGGGTATCTAGGATATGAAGTAGTCTGAGTTTGTGTAGTTGCGGGTACTGTTGTTGTTTCCTGAGTAGTAGTATCTTCTACTGTAACATCGCCTAAAGCCTGAATTTCAAAAATTGATACACCGTACTGTGTAGCACGAGTAACAGCTGTAACTCTGATGTATCTAACTGGTCTGTTAAAGAACATATCAGTTGTATCAGATTTTTTACTTACCTGTCTAGTAACGGCTGTGTTCCAGTTTTCTCCGTCATTAGACCATGAAATAGTATATTTTCTAGCATATGCATCTTCCCAATTAATGTTTACAGCACCGATAGTAACAGTTTTTCCAAAGTCTAACTGAATCCACTGTCCATCGCTGAAGTTAGAAGACCATCTAGTGCTTAAGTTTCCATCAATAGCATTGGCACCTGATAAGCTAGCATTCTCGTTACTAGATGTAGTAACAGTAGCTGTAAGTGCATGGTTAACAGTTGTTGTTGCCGCATTAGTGTTTACAACATTTGCAATAGAAATAGAAGAAACTACTGTTGCAGCTGCGATTAATAAGCTTGCAATTCTTTTTTTCATTTTTAAATTCCTTTCAATATATAAACTTATTATCGGCAATAAAAACATTTTTAAAAAAAGAAGCGAAAATTAAATAGAAAAAACAAAAAATATTTAAATACGCCGACTTATCGAATAATATCATAATAAAAACATTTTTTCAACACTCTGTATAAAATAAATCATTATTATAAAAAAAGACCACAA
Organism: uncultured Lachnospiraceae bacterium; assembly: GCA_902783775.1. Classification (GTDB taxonomy): domain Bacteria; phylum Bacillota; class Clostridia; order Lachnospirales; family Lachnospiraceae; genus Eubacterium_G. The sequence goes on along the minus strand of CACZSI010000020.1, from coordinate 55,261 downwards.
GATATAAAATCTTGTAGTCTTATATTAATCTTTTGACAGCCCTCTAGGAATTCGTGCCCTAGAAGGTAACGAAAATTAATTATTAATATGAGTAATGTGATGGTGTATAATGTGTTCTTCCTATTAATGCTAATGCAAAAATAAAGAAGATAGTTAAAATTACAGTGATAACACTCATAATAAGAAGTCCGCGTGACATATTTTTTACATTAACATTTCTAGTTCCGCCAAATGAGAAAACTAACATTAATATAAAACCTACGCATGGAATAGAAAAAACTATCCAATATCCTAAATATCCTAAAGGTGAGATAGGAGTGTAATCCTCTCCGTTGATATTAGTAAGATCAGTTTGATTATTCTGGTAATTAGAACCAGTATTATAAGCGCTATTGAAATTGCTGTTGTAAGCTCCATTACTATTTTCTTTTTCACCATCGTTAATAGGTGTGCTGTCATAGTAAGAGTTATTTCCATATTCGTTATCCATTATAAAACCTCCGATATATTTTCTTATGTAAGTATATCATACAATAATATTGGATAAAATAATTTTCTAAAAATAAACTCTTAAAATTAAAAAATAATAACGTTTTTTAGGTACACTTTTTTTGTGTTGTGCATTCTTTTTATTATTTTGCTGTGTTATAATCGACTTTGTGAGAAGAACGAGACCAAAAATTTAATATTATTTAAGGAGGCTTTTTGAAATGAGAAAGGGTTTAAAAAAAGCAGTTTCAATTGTAGTAGCTTCATCTATGGCAGTGGCATGTCTGTCTACAGCCGGCTCTAACGCGGAGGTTAAGGCTAAACAGGCAGGAACATTGGCCAGTGAAGTTACCGGAACATGGTCATACTGGGATGGCTCCGGCACAGTGGTAAAAACTAACGCCAGTTTGTTAGAAAAATTACCTACTAGAGCTAATAAGGATGTGACCAGATGGACTACAGAAAACTATGATAACAGCACAGGGCCATTGGATATGGGCGAGTGGGGTACTTCATTTATGTGGAGCTATACTGCCGATAAGTGGGGGAATTCTACTTACGCATTGCCTATGTCTTACAAGGCTTGTCAGGAGGGCATTCGATTAGTAAAACCGTCTACAGTTCGCATCGAGACAGCGTTTTTAATGGAACAGCCAGAAGATGCATCCCTGACAGATTTTGTGGTGGGACCTGAATTTAAGTCCGAGAGTAAAAAGGTGGATAAGGTTACAGACTGGTCCTACGATTTAGAATTTAAAAGTGATTCATCTGATGCTAAGATGAAGACTACCTTAACGCAGGGTAGCCCATTTAGTTTTTATGAGATGAGTGGTGATAATAAAATGAAAATTACTAGAAGAAGAAAATTGCCATCATCTATTATTCATTACAATGGCACTAGCCTTAGCGATTCCACTATGCTGGTATTTAAGGTTTTAGACAATGCAGATGACGCAGCAGGTTACAGTAATTATGATTACTACGCAGCTTACGTTCCTAGTGGCACCACTTGGTCTCAGGGTGCAGGAGTGGAAGGCTTCGTGGATGATAAGATTGGCACATTGACAGCCACATTGCCTGCAAAAAAGACATATATGTCAGTGGCATGGCTTATGGAATCAAAGAATTCTAAGGATGAATTAGCTAAGTCTATTGCTAGTGAATATGGTAAGTATGCCTATAACTTTATAACAGATACTAAGGCAGAGTTTAGCTATGATAAGAGCACTGCCACAGTTAGCACAACATACTCATATACAGTAGATAAAAAAGCTGAGAGTACAGAAGACGGCACAGTTATGGGAATTCTGCCACATCAGTATAAAAATATGAGTGAATATGAATATCTGGATAATACAGCTAGAACCATCAGAGGAACAATGAAATTTCTAGAGGGAAGTTCATATACTACTCAGTTAAAGTATACAGGTATATTACCTTCAATGATGGACATTGAAGATGATGATAAGTCTACTCTTCAGGCTTATGTAAATAATTTTATGAAAGACTATGGTCCTACAGCTACCTCTGTCACAAAAGAAGAGTACGATATTAATACATATGATACAGGAAAGAAATTAAACAGGGCGGTTCAGGCTATGGAGGCTGCCGAGGCCTGCGGTGATACAGAATCTGCTAGGGCACTTTTAAATGGAATTAAGGCAGAGTTAGCGGATTGGTTTACAGCTGATGGACAGGGCGATGATAAATATTTCTATTATGATAAGAATATAGGATCATTGTTCGGATTTCCTCAGGCTTACTATACTGTAGATGGAATGACAGATCATCATTTCCACTATGGATATTTTATAAATGCAGCAGCGCAGGTGGGACTTCGAGATAAAAACTTTTTAGCAGTTTATAAAAATATAATCGATGAGTTAGTGGGAGATATTGCCACAACTACTAAAAATTCAACTACAGCCAGATACCCTAAGCTTAGATATTTTTCTGAGTACGAGGGACATTCCTGGGCATCAGGCCACGCTAATTTTGCAGATGGAAATAATCAGGAATCAAGTTCTGAGGCAATGAATACTTGGGCAGGAATTATTCTTTACGGCCAGGCTACAGGAAATACTGAACTTACTAATACAGGAATTTATCTTTATGCCACAGAAATGTCAGCCATAAATAATTATTGGTTTGATATTGATGAAGATGTATTAGATAAGAATTATAGAAATGGTGATTTACATTCACAGGCATCACTAGTTTGGGGCGGAAAATACGGATATGAAACTTGGTGGACTAGAGAGCCATTGCAGGTTCAGGGAATTAATATATTGCCAATGACAGCAGGCGCATTCTACGCTGCGGCCAATAAGGATTTCATTCTAAAAAATTATACTACTGCCATGAAAAACGAGCAGTCATATTCAGAAAATGATAAGGATGTAAATCGTTGGAATGAAATATGGAGTATATATTTAGCAATGGCAGATCCTGAAAAAGCTCTAGAGCATTTTAATCCTAATTGTGCTCCGGAGGCTGGTGAATCTAAGGCCCATGCATTCCATGCAATTAAGGCTTTTGAAAAAGCAGGTGTTCCTGATTTAACAGTGACAAGCGGTGAGCCATTAAGCGCAGTTTTCGTTAAGGAAGATGGCGAGAGAACTTATGTGGTTTACAATGCCGAAGATAACGATAAGACAGTAGAATTTTCTGATGGAACTACTATTGAGGCTAAGGCAGGAAAGATGACATCAGTTTCAGATACTCAGATGGAAGATAAGACATTATATAAGATTGAACATTATACTGAGGGAGATAATGGAGATTATTCTATAAATAAAACAGAGAAGAAATCTGCTAAAATTGGTGCTTTAGTTAGCGCTAAACCTATTACTATTAATGGATATGTATACGATGAAAATATAGAGGGAACTAAGGCATCTGGAACTGTTATTGAAAATGAGGGATTAACGCTAAAACTTTATTACAGAAAAATGACGGAGGATGAGTCATCTCCATGGAGTGATGATAATCTTTATACTAAGTTAGGTGAATACAATGGAAAAGATGTTTCTTACTTTATTATAAAAGATGAGTTTAATATTACACCGAAGCTTTTAGATGCCAATGAAACATTCTATATAGAATATAGTGGTGATTACAATGCCGCTAATACAAAAGGCTATATGAATGGCGAGGAAACACCGGACTATGTTTTAGGTGGTGTATTTAAATTTAGAACTAGTGATTTAGAAGATGATTCTTATACATCTCTAAAATTAGTAAGTGGTAATAAAAAAGTATGTATGATTATAAAATATGGAAATCCTACTAAGGCATTTAGAACAGATGATCCTGATTTTATGCTAGAGCAGGAGACTACACAGCAGAGTACTACTAGCCAGGTTACAACACAGAATATAACCACTAACCAGGTTACAACTAATCAAGTTACAACTGACCAGATTACCACTAATGAGTCTGGTACAACTGAGCAGATAACTACAGATAATCAGCAGAATACAACACAGCAGATTACTACAAAGAATTCTAGTAGCCAGGTGACAACTGCACCTCAGGGCAGCGAGATAACATCACAGACTACTAAAAATAATGAAACTAAAAAGGACACAAAACAGATTACAACTAAGTCTAAATCTACTCTTAAAATTAAGGTAGGAAAGACTAAGATTAAGAACATAAAAAAGAAGAAAACTAAAATTAAGATTTCTTTAAAGAAAATTAAAAAAGCTAAAGGCTATGAGATTCAATTTTCTAAGAAGAAGAGCTTTAAAAATAAAAATATTGTACTTAAGAGAAAATTTATAAAAAAGAAGACGGTTACAAAAGCTCGTTTTAGTGTTAAGATAAAGAAGGTTAAAAAGTATGTAAAACTTTGGGCCAGAGCTAGAGCATATGTCGTTGTTTCAGGAAAGAGAATTAACGGAAAATGGTCTGGCAAAAAGAAAATTAAACTAAGGAGATAACTAAAAATGAGTGCAAAAAACGAGAATATTTGTCCGGCATGTGGCTCAAGAGACAAGACTAATATGTACATGTATGGAAGCCCTATTAGAAAATGTAGCCGTTGCGGTAAAGAGTATCTTAATAGTAAGTTTAGAGAAGTGGCAATAGATGGATTTGATCCTAAAACTGAAAGTCCGTCCAGTTCAATTAAGGCAATTTTAGGTTTAACACTTCTATCTGCATTTTGTGGTGCTTATGCTTATAAGAGAGGTTCTATAAAGATGAGTATAATGTTTGTTGTATGTGTTATTGCGGTAGTATTTTACATAGTCATGCTATTTCGTTATTTGTTAGGTTTCGAAAAGAGACTTAATGAAAGGGAACTAAAGAAATCTGAAGAAAGATTAAGGGATAAAAATTATGTAGAAAAACTTCAGCAGTATGGATATAAAATACCAAATAAGTATCTTTATGATAACTTTTAAGAATAAAAAACGTCTTTATTTTATAAAGACGTTTTTATTTTTTAGTATTTATTGAAAGTGGTTTGATTAATTGATAAACTTGCCATATAGGTATCGACTGGGAAATGAGAAGATAATTAATTGGAGGGTTTTTAAATTGAATAGGAAATTGAAAAGGTTACCAAGAAAAATGCTGTCTTTAGGATTAGCATTTACTATGAGTGCGACTCTTACTTTGGGAGGATACGTAGAAAAAGTTCACGAAGTTAAGGCAGCAGTTTCTACAGAAACTTTGGGAGAAGGTAGTATTGCAGTAGGAACAGATGATATTTTTGATAGTGAGAATAAAAATCTAACTGCTAAATTACCTGCATTAAATAATAAGGGAACATATAGATTTACCACATCTAACTATGATTCTAATAATCCTGCACTAGATACAACAGACTGGGCTACAGGATGTTTATGGGATAAAGATGGAACAAGAGAGATGGGTGAATTAACAGCTACAGCTTATGCATTTCCGCTTAATTATTTAATGAAAGAAGACGGATTAAGAGTAACTAAGGCAGCTATGACTAGTGCTTCAAATAATGTTAGTGCATATAATATTAAAGATAATGATACACTGGCATACTTTAACATTAAGCCTAATTGGACATCTAATCAGGCTAATGTAGATAAGACAACTGACTGGACTTACGATTTATTAGTGAAAAATCCTAATAACCAAAATCAGTCATTTAAAGCTACTATGGTTCATGGAAGCCCATTTGGATATTATGAATTAGAAAACAGTAATACATTTACATTGCAGAAACTTAGACCGGAATTTCCGGGAGCAATAGTAGGTGACACAGTATCAAACGGAGTTAAAACCGTCGTTGTTAGAATCTGGGATAATGTATCAGCACCATCCGGTTATCCATCAACAGAGCATCAGTATTATGCTCTCTATTTACCGGAGGGAAGCACATGTACTACAGAAGATGAAAATGGCGGCATACGAAACATAAATGTTACATTACCGAATGATAAGAAGTATTTCTCTTTTGCATGGTTATGTGAAGGAAAAACAAAGACTAACTCAGACGATACCAATGCAACTAATTTAGCGCAGCAGTATAGACCATATGCGTTTAACTTTATAACAGATACTACAGCGAATTATTCTTACAATGAAAATAATTCTACGCTGACAACAACATATTCTTATACTTTCGATAAGAAAATTAGTAGTGCGCCAAACGGCACTATTATGGGTATTTTACCTCATCAGTATAAGCATATGAAAGGTTATACATATTTAGATAACACAGCTCTAACTCTTAGAGGATATATGAAATTCTTAGTGGGAAGTTCATATGAGACTGAGATGGAGTACAATGGTATTTTACCTTATATGCCTACATTAACTAATAATGATACTGAGGGATTATCCCAGTTACAGGAATATGTTCAGAATTTTACAGCATCAAATGTGTTAGGAAAGAATGATGGTGGTGATACATATTATCACGGAAAAGAATTAAACGCTTCAGTTCAGGCCATTGCAGCGGCGGCAGCAGCTAATGACAGTGAAAGTGCCAATGTTATTATGGACGGACTAGAGAAGAATTTAAACAATTGGTTTACATACGATGGCGCTAATGATAAAAAGTATTTTAGTTACTATGGAAATGGCTTAGGATCTTTATTTGGTGTAACACCTGGTCCCACATTTAATGCTATTGACCAGATGAATGATCATCACTTCCATTACGGATATTTTATTGAATCAGCAGCCGTACTTGGAATGTGGGATAAGACATGGCTTAATAATCATAAGGATGTTGTAAAACAGTTGATTTATGATATTGCATGTCCTTATAGAACTAACAGTGCTTCTCAGTGCGGACACGATTATCCATATTTAAGATGCTTTGATCCGTATGAGGGACATTCATGGGCATCTGGTTACGAGGATGAGAGAACAGGAAATAATCAGGAATCCACATCTGAGGCAATAAATGCCTGGGCCGGAATTATTTTATTCGGAGAGGTTATAGGCGATACAGATTTAAGAGATTTAGGTATTTATCTCTATACTACAGAGGTGGCAGCAGCTCAGAATTATTGGTTCGATATGGATAAGGATATCTATCAGATTGATAATTCTAATTATGACCAGATAATGGCTTCAATGGTTTGGGGCGGTAAAGCTGATTATTCTACATGGTTTGGAAATCAGTATACTCAGGGTATTCAGATTTGCCCTATTAATCCATGGTCTATGTATTATCTAAAAGATACTGAGCATGGAAATGCTAAGAAATATATTAAAGATTTCTATGAGTGGGATAAAACTTCAAAGGCAGCGTTATTTGAAGATCCGGATACTCATGTACTAACTCAGGGAAGTACAGAAGGATGGAATGATTTATGGGCAGGATACTATGCCTACGCTGATCCACAGAAAGCATTAGATGAAATATGGACTAGAAATGGACATGTTCAGGGTGAGTCAGATGCACATATCTATCATCATATTAAGTCAATGATAGATAGAGGAACACCTGATGTGACATATAGATGTGATAGTGCTTTAGGAAGCGTATTTGTAAAGGATAATGTTCCTACATACGTAGTATATAATCCTAGCAGTACTAATAAGAGTGTGACATTTACTAGTTCTACTAATAGTACTAAGGTAGTTAATGCAGCACCTAATGCAATGACTATTGTTAAAGGAAATGAGAGTGAAAATGACGCTAGTATTCACACTACAATAGCTAATAATAGTACTGGCGGTGCACCTTCAGAGGGTGATGATTTAGATAAGCCGTTTGGACTAGTGGTAAATAATTTTGCTGATAATAAAATCAGTGTTACATGGGGAGCTGTCTCAGGCGCTAAGTATAATGTTTACATTGATAATGTAAGAGTTCTTACAGAAGTAGGAGCGGCAGCCTATAATTTTGATGTATCTGCTGGAAGACATGTTGTAACAGTTAGAACTACAGATGGAACTCATGAGTCATCTGCTCTAGGACAGGCTATAAATGTAACAGGCGGTGAAATTGAGACTACAGCTCAGGTGACAACAGCTCAGGCTACAACAGCTAAGCAGACTACAACAGCCGCAGTTACTACTACACAGGAAGCAGAAGAAGGCTTGATAGCTAATACTGATTTAGCCCAGAATGGATGGGATGATTTAGGTATCTATAAGGTTTATTCTGGAACAAGCTGGGCAGGAGATATTTTAAAAGGTGGCGTAGATAGCGAGGATTCATCTCACATTGCCATTAAAAAGACAGCTACACATGCTAATGAAACTTGGGGTAGTCAGGTAATGTTATTATTAGATGAATTAACAGATAGTGTTAACAGTAATCATCAGTATACTGTGGAATGGCCTATTAAGTCATCTAAGGCAGGTGGAACAGTTACATCTGAGGGAACTGATTTTACGCTTACTGGCCAGATGCAGACTATCAATACTAAGGTGATTATCAAAGGAGACGGATTTAATAAGGCTGCAGCGGTAATTGGAATGGGAACTGTTGGAACAGATAATAAGATAGAGTTCTTTGAGCCTACTGTTAGAGATTCAAATAACAATATTGTATATCCTAAATCACAGCAGGCTACAACAGCAGAAGTGACTACAACCCAGCAGCAGACTACAACTCAGCAGCAGACTACAACACAGGAGCCTACTACAGAGGAAATTACAACTGAGGAGGCTACCACAATTCATTATGATTTACCAACGCCAACAGGATTAATTTATGCAGGAAATGATGCACTACCATATTATTTTGCATGGGGTTATATGGATGGCATAGATGGATATAATGTTTATGTAAATAATAAGTTAGCAGTGACAGTTACTGGTAGTGCAGCTAACTTATCAGCTGATTTGTTTAAGAAGGCTGGAGAATATACTATAGCTGTAGAAGCCTTTAAGGGTGAGATGAAATCTGCTAAGGCTACAGTTGGATTTACAGTAGAGCAGGATGTAGAGGAACCTACTACACAGGAAGTAACAACTACTCAGGAAGTGACAACTACTCAGGAGGTTACAACAGAGGAACCAACTACAGAGGAGCCTACTACAGAAGAACCAACAACACAGGAGCCTACAACACAGGAGCCAACAACACAGGCCTTTGATCCAAGTGAAGTCTCAGATGAGGATTGGAAGGATGTTATGTTTAATGATACAATCAAGTATTATTCACAGACACCTGACAAGATAAGTGTTAAACCAGAGATTCACGGGGAGGTATTATACATTGCATTTTCAATGGCAGCTAAGTTTACGTCAGTTAAATTTGATTCAAATGATGTAACTCCTAGAGATGGAGCAGATGTTGAAATTCCACTAAGTGAATTTAGTGAAGGATATCATACATTAGAGATAGTAGATTATTATGGCGCTGAAGAGGTAAAAGTTTACTTTAAAAAAATACCTGAGGTAGTTACAGAAGAACCTACTACAGAAGAGATAACAACTCAGCAGCAGACTACAGAGGAAGTAACCACTAAAGAGGCTACAACTGATGTGGAATACGAGTTGGATACACCTATGGGATTAACATATACAGGAAATCCTAGTCTACCGTTTTATTTTGCATGGCAGGCAGTATCAGGAGCTGATGCATATAATGTTTACGTAGATGATCAGTTAGTAACTACGGTAAATGGAATTGCTGTAAATATAACAGAAGATGGTATATTTACTACATCTAAAACTTATAAAATCGAAGTGGAAGCTATAAGTGGAGATAAGAAATCAGCTAAAGCAAGTTACTTATTTGACTATAAGGCTACTACTTACACAGTAACCATTGACGGTGTCAGCACTGAATATGTTAAGGGTGAAACAGTAGAATTGGCTGGAACAAAGACAGCTTTATATGAGACAAATGAAAAGGCAGCTTACAGAAATAGTGAAGAAATAGTAGTTGATAAAAATTATGATTTTAAATCAATTACTATTACACCTAATATGACTACGGGAGCAGCTATTAAAGTAGATGTAACAAAGGAATTAAATAAGGCTGGTTACATTAGATTTAAAGGTGGATTTAGTATCGACAATGCAGATGCTTTTAATGATACAGATACATTTAAGGCAGGAATTGTAATTACAAGTAAAACAGTTTATGATAATAATGAAATGCAGTTTGTTATAGGAAGTGATAAAGTAATAGATATTTTCAATGAAAATTCTAGTTTTGCAGATGATGATAAGAATTTCTACGGAGCAGTTACAGGCATCACATCTAATAATTATAGCAAACTCTATATAGCAAAATCATACGTAATGATCAATTATCACGACGGTGAAAGTGGAGTAGTTTATTCTACTAATACTAGTAGCCCTGATGGTCGCTCTATTGCAGGCGTAGCTAGTATGATTAAGAATAGTGGTTATCCTACATACTCCACACAAGAGCAGAGAAATTATATTGATTATTTCGCATCATTTAATTAGGAGGCAGAATGAGCGCAAAGAAATTAGGATTTGGATTGATGAGACTTCCGATGTTGGATGGAGAAACAGTAGATATCGAAACAACTAGCCAGATGGTGGACGAATTTCTAGCTAGAGGATTTACATATTTCGATACTGCATGGATGTATTGTAATTTTAAGAGTGAGGAGGCGACTAAGGAAGCCCTTGTGAAAAGGCATCCGAGAGACAGTTATACTCTAGCTACTAAGTTACATGCAGGTTTCATTAAGACTAAAGAAGATAGAGATAAGGTTTTTAACGAGCAGTTAAGAAAAACAGGCGTCGACTATTTCGACTACTATCTTCTACATGATGTGGGGGAAGACCATTACAGAATTTATAACGAACTAGATTGCTTTAATTGGATTATGGATAAGAAGGAAAAGGGTCTAGTTAAGAAAATTGGATTTTCTTTCCACGACAATGCAGAACTTTTAGACAGAGTGTTAACTGAACATCCGGAGATGGAGTTTGTGCAATTACAGATTAACTATTTAGATTGGGACAGCGTTGGTGTTCAATCCAGAAAATGTTATGAAGTAGCCACAAAACATGGAGTACCAGTTATTGTTATGGAGCCAGTGAAAGGAGGTACTTTAGCTAAGGTACCATCTACAGTGGAAGACTTGTTTAAAAATTATGCACCGGATATGTCCGTTCCTTCATGGGCTATTAGATTTGCAGCCAGTCTGGATAATGTATTTATGGTCCTAAGTGGAATGAGCGATATGGCTCAGCTTAAGGACAACACAGATTATATGGCGGATTTAAAGCCTTTGACAGATGAGGAAAAGGAAATAATTAAAAAGGCAGTTGAAATTTTAAATTCTAATATTGCCGTCCCTTGTACGGGATGTGCGTATTGCGTTGATGGATGTCCTATGAAAATTAATATTCCTAAATGCTTCTCATTATTGAATGCAGATTTGCAGGAGATAAAAGAGAAGGGGTGGACTCCACAGGGAGAATACTATGATAGAATGACTCAAACTTCAGGAAAAGCCAGCGACTGTATCGCGTGTGGACAGTGCGAGGGAATGTGTCCTCAGCATTTGCCAATTATCGAAGACCTGAAGATGGTTGTAAAACATTTTGGAAAATAGGACATATATACAATTGAATATTTTAGGCCCTGTAGGTAGAACCTGCAGGGCTTTTTCATTGGCAATTAAAACTAGTCAAATTGAATAGATAAATAAAATATGGTACTATAACAGAAGTAGATTTAAGGTTAGGAGGATTAAGAAATGGAATTAAATACAGAGATTTTTTCATTGTTTAACAATAAGTGGGCGCTATTAACAGCGGGCAATAAAGAAGATTTTAATATGATGACTATAAGCTGGGGTGGACTTGGAACTATTTGGAATAAGCCGGTTGCCACAGTTTATGCTAGAAAATCAAGACATACACATAAGTATCTAGATGAGAATGAGTATTTTACAGTAAGCTTTTATCCTGAAAAATATAAGGATGTGCTAGGTGTAATGGGATCTAAGTCAGGTCGTGATATGGATAAGATGACTCAGTCAGGTTTAACACCGGTTGAGGCAGGTGATAGCATTTCATTTAAGGAAGCAGAATTGACATTAGTATGTAAAAAGATGTTTGTGCAGGAATTAGACACAGATAAGATGTCTAAGGAAATGGCAGAACAGTTCTATAGTGATAATGATTATCATGATATGTATATTGCAGAGGTAGTAGACATAATTAAATAAATAGATTTACAGCGAAAGGTTTTTAGCGGGTAAGAGATATGATTAAAGTAATTGTGGATTCAGGAAGTAGTATAAAGCAGGAAGAAAAAGAAAAGTATGATGTGGAAATACTACCATTGAAATTACTTATGAAAGACGTGGAATATTTAGATGGAGAAGAATTGTCAATAGATCATTTCTATGAGATGTTTGTGGGAGAGGGAATATTTCCTAAAACATCTCTTCCATCTCTTGAGACAGCACAGAATCTAGTAGAAGAAATATTAGAAAATGGAGATGAGGTTATTATATTGCCAATATCATCTCAAATTTCAGGAACATATCAGTCACTTAGAATGTTGTTTGATGAGGAAGACAGAGTTAGAGTCATTGATACGAAAACTGCCGTAGGTGGAATTAGACTTTTAGTGGAAGAAGTTAATAAATATAGAGATCAGACTTTAGATTTTGTAGAGAAAAAACTTAATGATTTAATTGAGAGATTAGTGGTTGTGGCTATACCTGAATCATTAGAATATCTACATAAAGGTGGAAGACTAAGTAAAACCGGATATATTGCAGGAAGTTTAGTGCAGATAAAACCGCTTATTACATTAGATAATATAACAGGCGAGGTCAAGGTTTATAGTAAAGCCCGCGGATTAAAGAAGGCAATGCGCACTTTAGCACAGCTACTCGATAAGGAAGGTGTGGATGAAGAGTATGGAATAATCCCTTCATACACATATACAGACGATAATTTAAAGGCATTAATTGAAATGGCTGATGATAAGTATAAGCCAATGATGAAAGAGTTTGATAACTTAGACCCAGCTATAGCATGTCATTGGGGACCAAATGCTTTTGGATTCATCTTTATCTCAAAGAATAAATAGGAGTTATTATGTTATTATATTTAATCAGACATGGACAGACTAATCATAATAAAGCAAAGAGATTGCAGGGGCAGACAGATATTCCACTTAACGAATTTGGAATAGAGGCAGCTGAAAAAACTGCTAAGGGAATGGCCGATATTGATTTTGATTTAATAATTTCATCACCGCTAAACAGGGCAATAACTACAGCAAAAATCATAAAGGGTCACAGGGACATTCCAATAGAAGTGGATGAAAGAATCAAGGAAATTTCCTTCGGCGATTATGAGGGACTATGTAGTCACGGAATAGACTATGATATTCCAGATCTAGATTTTCCTAACTTTTTTGATGCACCTGAAAAATATAATACACCGCCTAACGGTGAAAGTTTTAAGGATGTAATTTCTAGATGCGGTAACTTTATTAAAGATATTATGGCCAATAAAGATTATGAAGATAAAACTATTTTAATATCAACCCATGGCTGCGCCCTTAAAGCTATTCTTTATAATTTAAGAGAGACTGAACTTAAAGATTTCTGGGGGGATGGAGTAAGTAAAAATTGTGGTGTCACAATAGTGAAGGTTGATGGGAATAAAGTCGAAATTTTAGAAGAGGGAAAAACTTACTATTAAAGTGATAGGTAAGTAAATAAGAAAAAAGAAGTTGAGTTTTCTCAGCTTCTTTTTTTATAATAACATACTATAGTTGACTGCAAATATCTATAGTTGTATAATGAAATCATAATTGTGGACGGGTAATTGAATATAGATGAATAGTTAGGTGATAAGGGTGAAGTGCATCTTTTAGTGTGAAAAAATATTACATCGGTAGTGATATTAAGGGTGAGTATATTAGCTATTTTTAATTGAATAAATGCTGATAACTTGGAAAACTTAAAATAACATCAATAGTTGTAAAAAACGTTAGGAGGAAATAATAATAATAATAATCCTACTTCTTATGTAGCAGGAGATGATGTTATAACATTAAAAAATCCAACTAGAAAAGGTTATGTTTTTTGTGGATGGGTTAGAAATGATGGAAACAATTTTAATAACACCACAAAAAGAAAAGATTACTTTAAAAATTATTTAGATAACAATAATAGTGTCGTTTGAATTGAAAAGGGAAGTAATATGAGAAAAGTACTTAAAAGGATTTTGTTAATAGTTTCATTGGTGGCTTTAAGCGGTTCAATTAACGTAAAGGGAGATGTGATTAATAACTTAAGTAATCCATCAACCGCTGACAATAAATCAACGTGGGAATGCATTTATTTTGGAAATTATTATCAATCAAATGCAAAACTAAAAGAACCAATTAAGTGGAGAATTCTATCAATTAGTGGGAGCGAGGCATTTCTGCTTTCTGACAAGATACTTGATAGATATGAAGTGAAAAATGAATATCTAGGGAAAGTAACATGGGAGAATTCCAGTTTAAGAAATTGGTTAAATACGGAGTTCTATAATATGGCTTTTTCGAGTGATGAAAAAAATAGTATTATAGATACCTATTTAGAAAACAAAGGCTTTAATTGGAATAAATATTCTTATGTAAAAGATGATTCTTATGTGGGAGAAGGTGGAAATAGTACATATGATAAGGTATTCAATCTCTCAGTGGAAGAGGTAAACAATAAAGCATATGGGTTTGTCTCAAATGATCCAGATGACAATATTTTTTATAGTGAAACGAGATATTCAGAAGCGACAAATTATGCGGGGGAAAGAGAAGATAATTCGTGGTGGTTAAGAACACCGGGAGCTAATAATTTACCTTGTGTAATAAATGAAAGTGCCCCTCGCTGGAGTTACTTTACAATTGGGGAGTATTATGGTGTGCGTCCTGCAATAAGAATTAATCTAAGTAATTTGAATTGGACAAAGGCTGATCCGGTAACTTTATCTCATAATTATATAGAGCATAAAGTAAATAAAAATAGCCAGCAGGAATCAAATATAAAACAAAGCACTTCAAGCCAAGTAGAAAAAATGTCAAAGAATTCAAGTGGAGATAGGATTACTGTATCGTCTACGTCAATTAAAAATGTTAAATCAAAAAAGAAGGCCTTAAAAGTAACATGGAAAAAAGTGGAGGGAGTAAATGGGTACAAAATCCAATATTCCTTAAAGAAAACTTTTAAGAAGGTTAAAACTAAAACAGTTAAAAAGGCTTCAAAAACGTCTTTAACCATCAAGAAGTTAAAGAGTAAGAAGAAATACTTTATAAGAATTAGGACATATAAGAAGGTTGGAGGTAAATTATATCAATCAAAGTGGTCTAAACCTAAGTCTATAACAACAAAATAATTAGAAAGGAATAATACATTATGAAAAAAATAATTGGAATAAAGAGGACAGTAACAATTGTAATGGTGCTTGCAGTGACCTGTTTAACGGTAATAGCAAGCGAGGCAGTTAATGCAAAGGCAATTAACAAAGATGGAAGTTATTTTGCATATTTAAAGACTAAACCAAATAAAAAGAATGACGCATATATAAAAAAAATTAAAGTTAAAGCGAAAAAAATTTATGTGAATGGTCCAATTGAATATGAAAATAAAAAAGGGAAAAGTAAAGTTTTAAAAATAGGTAAAAAAACTTTTAGTATTTCTTCTAAATGTAAGTATTTTAAAATGAATTACAAAGAAAATTTAAAATGGATTAAATCAACCAAAGGAAAAATATTAAAAGAAATTGTAAAAATAGAAAAAGTAAAAAATACAAAACGCTTTGTAGAGTTTGTGGTAAAAAAAGGAAAAGTTGTTAAGGTTAGATACTATTATAAAAAGTAGAAAATACTTTAATGGATAAAATTTTTACGGAGCGTGATTAAAAGCAAATCAATAGTTGTGCAAAAAAGAAGGTGAATAATATGAATAAATTTTTAAGAAAAATAGTCAGTTTGATTATATTACTTGTACTAATAATGAATACTGCTATAGATAGTAAAGAGGTAAAAGCAGGTGTATACTGGGCTAAAGAAGCTGAATTAATAAAAATAGGAGAGGCTGTAGGGTATTCAAGAGCGACATACGATGGTTATATTAATCCGTATTATTTCAATGTTACAGAAACAACAGATTTATCGATGACTATGTCAATAATTAAACTAGAGGTGCCATTTAATATATATTTATATAATGATGATGGAGACTGCTTGTTTGGAGAATATGGCATTGATGAAGGTGATTGTAAGTATAATCATAGTACAGGTATGTATGAAATCAGTTTTAATATTGGTAAGTTAAAACAAGGAATATACTATTTAGAATTAGATACATGGAATTCAAATTATTATAATATAGGAGCATTTATTTTATATAAGAATGCCCCAATATCTGCTCCAAAAGTGAATGGCCCAAAAAAAACAGCAAAAAAACAAACAACTAAGAAATTTAAAATTTCAAAGAAAAGTATAGTAATAAAAAAGGGAAAAAAGAAGAGCGTTACAGTTACATATAAGTATAGTACTGGAAGTGTGTATTATAAAATTACAAAAAGAAATCGTGTATCCGCAAACTGGGGAAATTGGAAGGGTGATAAAGTCAAACTATATATAAAAGGAAAGCGTAAAGGAAAAACAAAAATAGTTATAACTAATAGTAAAAATAGTAAAAAATTAGTAATAAAAGTTAGAGTTAAATAGAGGGATCGGAGATGTAATATGAATAAAAAAATCAAGGCATGCATTAATAGTAAAGGGACATTGGCATGGTGCTGGTGGAACATATTATAATGAATATAAAATATATAAAGTTCCTAAAAAGCAACCAATATACTATATTGATAATGCTTATGGAGATTATACAGTAAGTAAAGGGATTAAATATAGCAAAGGAACAGAAAAAAGTTATAAGAAGATTTTTAAAAAATATGTAAAAGGAGGAAAGAAATTTAATAAATATAAGAAATATAAGTTGAAGGTCAAATCAGGATTAAAAAATTGGCAATAAAAATAAGAAAAAGAAGTTGAGTTTTCTCAGCTTCTTTTTTAAATAAAAGGGAAAGCATAAAATAAAAAAAGACACTACTATGAATTATGTCATTTCTCATAAAAAATATTTTTATGAATTTCTTGTAAAAAGTCTACAATCCGAAAGAAAAAAATGTTTCAAGTCCGTCATATTGCACAAACCAAGTCAGATTCTGTAACGATTATGCCGAAAATCGTTTTTAGAGATAAAAACACTTTTATTTTGTAGATAAAAAAGGCCGCCATCTTTATAATTAAGTATGGGTATATTTTTGGCAAATACTAGCGAGTGGCATCGCATTTGAGGAGGTATTATGCTAAAAAAGAAACTTTTATCATTAGCACTCGGAACGTGTTTAATGGCGAGTATTGCTACGGGTAATATTCGTAAAGAAACAAAGGAGGTTAAGGCAGCGACAGGATTTACTCAAAATGACTTTTTAAAGGTGAACGGAACTTATGTAAAGAACAATTATGGTAAGGGAAATAATGTTTATTTAAGAGGTACTAACATTGGAAACCTATTTGTTCAGGAGTCATGGATGAGTTCGACAGATGCCAGAGACCAGAAGACCATTTTAGAAAACCTAACTAACAGATTTGGACAGGATAAGGCCCTGGAATTATTGGATTACTATGAGAGTAATTACTTTACTGTAGACGATTTTGAAAGATGTAAAGACTTAGGTATGTCAGTGCTTAGAGTACCGTTTACATACTTAAATCTTTATAAGAAATCTGGAAACAATTGGGTTTTTAGAGATGATGCTTTTAACAGAATGGATTGGATTGTTAATCAGGCTAGCCAGCGTGGAATGTATGTTATTCTTGATCTACATGGAGCTTTTGGATCACAGAATGGACAGGACCACTCAGGTGAGGTTATTGACAAGGTTGAGGATGTTAAATTCTTCAGTGATTACAATCTTAAGCAGAAGACTTTAGAGCTTTGGAAAAAGGTGGCTAATCACTATAAAGGAAATCCAGCAGTAGCAGGTTATGATACTTTAAATGAGCCTGGAGAAAAAGCTGGAAGTACAGGAAAGAAACATTGGGATTTTTATAATGAAATGTACAATGCAATTCGTTCAGTGGACAGCGATCATATCATCATTATGGAATCATGTTGGGGAACAGGAAATCTTCCTAAGCCATCAGATTACGGATGGACTAATGTAATGTATGAGTATCATCATTATCCATGGGATTTCACTGCTAACAATGAAAACTCAGTTAATGGTCAAAAGACAGCTATTGATAACTTAGTTAATAGTGTAAACAATGCTAATTACGGTGTTCCTACATATATCGGAGAGTTTAACTGCTTCGATCCACAGGGAGCATGGGAGTATACATTAAATAAAATGAATAATGCCGGATGGCACTACACAAACTGGGCTTATAAGTCTAGAGGAATGGGTAGCTGGGGCATTTATCATGAGTACGCTAACCAGCCTAAGGTTAAACCTGCTAGCAGTTCTGAAAGCGAAATCAGAACTATCTGGGGTAGCGGAAATATTGGAACTAATGTAAATGACAAGGGTATCACATATAACAATATGAAAGCCAAATTACCAGGAACTGTAGTTATGGCGGATTCAGCCCTTGATACAAATAGTTATTTTGCAATGAAGGCAAATATCAACAATAAGTATGTTTGTGCTGATAATTACGGTCAGTCAAACTTAGCAGCTGACAGAGATTCATACGGTGAGTGGGAGCAGTTCAAGGTAGTTTACAATACTGACAACACAGTATCATTCTTATCTAGAGCTAACAATAAATACCTATGTGCTGTTTTCGATGATACAGATAAGGAAAATCCTGTCATTGCTAGAAGTAATCAAATTGGAACATGGGAAAAATTCTATGTGGAGATGCAGTCAGATGGAACATTTGCACTTAGAACATATGTAGATAACTACTATGTTCAGGCAGATATCAATGACGCTAAGTCAGGTATTCTTCATGCTTACGGCGCATCTGTTGGAACATGGGAGAAATTCACATTTGAAGCAACAAATCCCAGAGCAATACCATCAGTAAACGGTCAGCCTGAACAGCCAACACAGCAGGCTACAACACAGCAGGTCACAACAAAACCAGTTGATGAGGTAAGTGTTGATATTCCTAGTAGCACATCATCTACTAGATTTAACAATGATTATAAGGTAGTTGCATACTACCCTAACTGGTATGGTGATATCACATCAACGGTTCAGTGGGATAAATTAACACATGCCTACTATGCATTCGGACTTCCAGATGGAAGCGGAAATGGTTCAATGACATCACTTTCAGGTGAGGCGTCAAATATTAGAGCTATGGTCAATGCATGTAATGCTCACAATGTTGTACCAGTACTATCTGTAGGAGGATGGTCACATTCTAACGGCGGTTTATGTGCACCAGTTTTTGAGTCAAATACTAACACAGACGCTAAGTGTGAATCATTAGCAGAGAGTATTGTAAGTCAGGCTAAGAGTTATGGATTTAAGGGAGTAGATATTGATTGGGAATATCCTACATCTTCATCTCTTAACCAGTACACAAACTTTATGAAAAAATTACGTACTAAATGTACTAACAATAATATGATTTTAACTGTAGCGGTGGCTGCTAAGAACGGTGCCGGATTTACTAGCGAAGTTCTAAATCTTTTAGATTTCGTAAATATTATGGCATACGATGGAGACGGCGGAGCAGGTCACTCACCATATAGTTTAGCTACAGAATCATTCCAGTATTGGAATACTACAATGAAGGTACCAGCTAAGAAATTAGTAATCGGTGTACCATTCTATGAGAGAAACGGTTGGAGAGCTTACTCAGAACTTATAAATGCAGATCCTAACAATGCATATAAGGATAGCACTTCAATTAACGGACAGACAGTTTATTACAATGGCGTAAATACAATGGCTAGTAAAGCTGAATATGCAGCAACAAATGCCGGTGGTATTATGATTTGGGAAATCAGTCAGGATACAACTAACAAAGACTTAAGCCTATTAAACGCTATTTACAATAAGACAGTTTCTAAAGTGGGAATTGGAAATGGTGGCTCAAGTGCTACTGTATCAAATGTACCAGGTGTAATTGATGTTAAGTCATATGCTTCAAAGACAGATTCAATTACATTTACTACATCAAACAATGTAACTTACGCAGGTGGATTAAACGATGGTTCATACCTAGACTACTACATTAACGTAGCCGAAAAAGGTCAGTATACAGTTACATTAAAATTAGCAGCAGGAGATGCACAGTGGAATGCTAAGTCATTCGATGTAACAGCATCATCTAAAAAGAGCGATGGTACAGCAGTAAATGTATCAAAGAATATTGCAGTAGTGGGAAGCACAGGTTGGGAAAATTTTATTGACCATAATGTAGTATTAGATCTTCCTGCTAAGGGAACATATAAATTAACAGTTAAAGCAAACGGTGGTGCTTGTAATGTTACTAATATCGCGGTTGCAAAAGGACAGACACAGACAACAGCACAGCCAACAACTAAGCAGGTGACAACTGTAGCGCCAACAACTAAGCAGGTGACAACTGTAGCACCAACAACTAAGCAGGTAATAACAGCACAGCCAACAACTAAGCAGGTTACAACAGCTGCGCCAACAACAAAGCAGGTGACAACTGTAGCGCCAACTCAGGCAGATACTACAGTCATTGCACCATTTGGTGTAGTAGCTAGCTGTGCTAGAGATAATGTTATCGGCATTGTTTGGGGTCAGACAGCTGATATGGCAAAAGCAGGATATAAATATAATGTATATGTTAATGATGAATTAAAACTAAGTAACGTATCTTGCGCTTATTATGAAATTGAAAATGTATCAGCACCAAGTGCTAAAGTAAAAATTCAATCAGTAGTAGATGGAAGATTTTCAGAAATAACTGCACTTACAGTAGATGTTACAGGTAGTGTATTCGGAAATGTAACAACAGCTACACCAACAACTAAGCAGGTTACAACAGCAGCGCCAACTACTAAACAGGTGACAACAGCTGCGCCAACTACTGAATATGATGGCGATGTAATGACAGACCCATGGTATGAGTATTACACAACTCAGGCTGTAACAACTAAACAGGTAACAACAGCTGCGCCAACAACTAAACAGGTAACAACAGCTGCGCCAACAACTAAGCAGATAACAACAGCAGCACCAACAACTAAACAGGTAACAACAGCTGCACCAACTACAAAGCAGGTTACAACAGCAGCGCCAACAACTAAACAGATAACAACAGCTGCACCAACAACTAAACAGGTAACAACTATAGCGCCAACAACTAAGCAGGTTAATAAGCCATTAGAGGTTATTGGATTAGTAGTTGAAAATACTAGAGATAATACAATCGGTGTGGTTTGGGGTCAGGATAATGACCGAATCAACAGCGGTTGTGGATATAATATTTACGTTAACGATGAGTTAGTTCTTGAAAATGGAATTTGTAGATATTATGAAATTGAAAATGTAAACAGCGGCAATAATGTTATTGTAGTTAAGTCAGTGCTAAACGGTGTAGAATCTGACGGTGTTAGAGCAGAAATCAATGTTGCAGGAACAGCTACTTATGATTATGTTAGTAAGTTAGTTAAAGCAATTGAAAATGAAACAACACAGCAGGCTACAAGTTCAGTGCAGTCAGAGACAACAACTGTAGCTGCATCTAAGAACGCTTCTATTGCAGAACTTGAAAAGAATATTCTAAGTTTAAATAATGATAATGAATTACCTAATTCCAGATTTAGAGTTCTTAAGTTAAAAGCTAAGAAGACAGATAAGAAGAGCATTACTTTATCATGGACTAAGATGAGCAATGCTACTGAATATTATGTTTACGGTTCTAAGTGTAAGACTAAGTATGTTAAGATTGCGGCAGTTAAAAATAATAAGTTTAAGCAGGCTAAACTTAAAAAAGGTAAGTACTATAAGTATTTAGTTGTAGCTAGAAATGCTAAGGGTGAAGTTCTTGAGATTTCTAAGATTGTTCATGCAGCAACAAAGGGTGGAAAGAACGGAAACTGTAAGAAACTTAAAATTAAAAAACTAAAAGTTAAGATTAAAGTTAACAAGAAGTTTAAATTAAAAGTGAAACAGGTAGCATTCTCAAAGAAGACTAAGATTAGAAATCACAGAAAGGTTTCTTTCGAGTCAGACAATGAAACAATAGCTACAGTAGATAAGAAGGGCGTAATTAGAGGTTTGAAAAAAGGAAAATGTCAGATTTATGTTTACGCACAAAACGGCAATTATAAAAAGGTTAAAGTTAATGTAAAATAAATTTTATTGCAGGGAAGATATCGGTGGATATCTTCTCTGTTTTTTATGAAAATATTTTATAAAATGCTAAAGGACAAAGTAGCTAAAATATGTTAAGATAGTTAGTATTAAGACCATGCATAAATGCATAATGAACGGAGGTTAATAGTATGAGTTTTAAAAACGTTGTAGTAGCCGGCGGAGGTGTTTTGGGAAGCCAGATTGCATTTCAGGCTGCATATTGTGGATTTGATGTAACTGTTTGGGTTAGAAGCGAGGCTTCTATTGAGAGAGCTAAGCCTAAATTTGAGAGATTAAAAAATATTTATCTGCTTACTATGGATTCTATGAAAAAAAATCCTAGAGCATATTGTAGAGGTTTTTGCGATGACAGACATGTTAAGGATTGTGATATTGATGCAATGAAAGCCCAGGTTGAAAAGGCATATGATAGTATTAAGTTTACTACTTCATATGAAGAAGCTGCTAAGGATGCAGATTTAGTAATTGAATCTATTGCAGAAAATCCTCAGGATAAGATAGCATTTTATGAGGAGTTAGCTAAGTATCTTCCTGAGAAGACTGTTATAGTAACTAACTCATCAACTATGTTGCCTAGCACTTTTGCTGAGCACACAGGCAGACCTGAGAAGTATTTAGCGCTCCATTTCGCCAATGAAATCTGGAGAAATAATACAGCAGAAATTATGGGACATCCTGGAACAGATAAGAAATACTATGAACAGGTTGTGGAGTTTGCTAAGGAGATTAGAATGGTGCCACTTAAGCTTAATAAGGAGCAGCCAGGATATATTTTAAATAGTATGCTTGTTCCATTTTTATCTGCAGCAGAGTCACTTTTAGCCAATGATGTTGCCGATGTGGAGACCATTGATAAGACATGGATGTTAGCTACAGGTGCACCAGCCGGTCCATTTAGAATATTAGATATTGTAGGATTAACTACTGCATATAATATTGTAATTATGAATCCTGAAATTTCTAATCCTGATTCAGATTCAGCTAAGATTGCAGCTAAATTAAAGGAATATATTGATGCCGGAAAGACAGGTATTAATGCAGGAGAAGGATTCTATAAATATTAAAACTAAAAGGAGCAATAAATGATAACTGTAAAAGAGTATAGAGGACATATAAGAAATTGGGAGGCGCTTTGCACTGAATTAAGCATTGATTCTAACCTTTCTAGAGAGCAGCGCGAGAATGAAATTTTAGTAAAGGCCTATGAAAAGTGGAATGACAAAATGGCTGATCATATGCATGGAATGTTTGCTTTTGCATTATATAATGATGAAAAAGATGAGTTGTTTTGTTTAAGAGATCAGTTTGGAACAAAGCCATTTTATTATTATATCACTGATGATAATAGACTCCTCTATGGAACTACCATCAGAAAAATAATGGAAGATGATGGATTTAAAAAAGAACTAAATATAGATATGCTACAGCTCTACATGAGTTTGACATATGTGGCAGGTGAGGATACTTTCTTTAAGGGAGTAAAGAAATTGATGCCTGGACATTTTCTAAAATGGAAAAATGGAAAAGCACAGATTACTAGATATTGGACACCGACATTTAAACCGGATGAGTCAAAGTCATTAGAGGATTGGGCTGATGAAATTCATGAGACAGTAATGAAAATTTTTCCGGAGGTTAAAACTAAGGATGAGGATGCATGGTCATTCTTATCAGGCGGTGTGGATTCATCATATGTATTAGCATTATCCGACGTAGAGCAGACTGGTTCATGTGGATATGAGGATGAGAGATTTGATGAGTCAGGTTTAGCTAAGCAGACAGCTGAGTTACTAAATAGAAAAAGTAATCGTTGTCTGATTACACCGGAGGAATACTTCGAGGTAGTACCTTATGTAATGTATAATATGGAACAGCCTTTAGGTGATGCCAGCGCCATTGCTTTTGCCATTGCTTGTAAGGAGACAGCTAAAGAAACTAAGATTTGTTATTCCGGAGAGGGAGCAGATGAATTTTTTGGCGGATATAATATGTATAGAAACGCTGAGAGATATGGTGATAACCTAAAGACTTTCTACGTGGGCAATACAAATATTATGAAGGAAGACGAGAAAAAGAAAATCCTTAAATACTATAATGAAGATTTATTGCCAATTGATTTAGTTAAAGATATTTATGAGGAGACAGAGGGACTAGATCCATTGACTAAGATGTCTGATGTAGATATTCAGATTTGGCTAGAGGGAGATATTTACTTAAATGTAGATAAGATGAGCACTGCAGCCGGTCTTGAAATTAGAATGCCTTTAACAGACAGAAGAGTGTTTGACATTGCATCAAGAATGCCTTCTAAATATAAGGTCAATGAAACTCAGAATAAGGTGGCCTTTAGAACAGCGGCGGCTAAGGTATTGCCAGAAGAAATTGCTTTTAGAAAGAAATTAGGATTTATTGTTCCTATTAGAATATGGATGGCAGATGAAAGATACAATGCCGATGTTAGAGCTAAGTTTGATAGTGATATAGCGGCTAAATTCTTCAATGTAGATGAGATAAAAGCTATCTTTAATGATTACATCGCAGGCAACTCAGATAATTGGAGAAAAGTTTGGACCATTTATACCTTCCTAGTATGGTATGAAGAATATTTCATAAAAAGATAATTTAATGCAATAAATAAGAAATCATTTTCGTTTAAATAATATAAACGAAAATGATTTTTTTTGAGGAGGAAAAATTATGAATCAGAAATATTTAAAAATGGGAACTATTTTATTATCAATTATCTTAGCACTTACTATAATAGCTGGGTGTAATGGAGTAACTAACAAAAAAGGTGAGACAAGCACAACACAGCAGGTGACAACTAAGAAGGACAAGAAAGACAAGAAAGACAAAAAAGATAAGAAAGATAAGAAGGATAAAAAGGATAAGAAGAAAGATAGTAAAAAGAAAAAAACTAATTCTAACAAGAATTTTACTTATGGTAGCAGAAGAAGAACTAACAGTGGAAATGGAAGTAAGAGAAACTATAGTAGTTCTAAAAAATATGATGACACAGAAGACTATGAGTATTATGACGACGAAGACGATGATGATTATGACTATGATGATTACGACGATGACGACGATGAAGATGATGAGGATTATGATGACGATGATGAAGATGACGACGATGATGATGACTATGACTACGAATAATAAGCATCACATTTTTGCATAAATATTAGAATGACTGAATAAAATTTTTTAAAAAATCAGTACCCGCACGTCCTTATTTTTAATTGAAGTGCCGTTTTTTATAAAAAAATATAAATAAAATATAGGTACCTGTCTGAACTATGAATAATTGAATAGGTATTGTATATTAGATAAACTAGTTAAAAAGCGGTTACGGAATAATTGAATAATTATGCATTAAACTGCAGAAAAAAGTAACTTAGTTACATAAGAAGGAGGACGAAATGATAAAAAAGAAAATTTTATCAGTAGTGTTGGCTGTGGCAATGATGGCTACATGTATCCCAGCCGGCATGGTGGCTACTAAAGAAGTTAAGGCGGCCACAAACAACAGAGTGGTAGGATATTTTCCATCATACAGAACTTATGCTATCAACTCAGTAGACTTTTCAGCTATGACACATTGTATGCTAGCATTTATGACATACAGTAATGGAACTTTAACATCAGGTTTTTCAGGTGGAGATGTGACAACTATCGTAAATAAATGTCATGCTAATGGCACAAAGGCAATGATTGCTATTGGTGGTTGGGGCGGATTTAATGCCAGCGACAATCCATTTGGAACAGCTCAGAAGAGAACTAACTTTGTTAACCAGGTTATGAATTATGTAAACCAGTATAACCTAGATGGTGTTGACATTGATATTGAGCTAGAGGATGCTAATATTTGGAATAACTACGATGCATTAGTATCAGAGTTATCAGGAAGATTAAAGAGTCAGGGAAAATTATTGACAATGGCTGTTTCTAAGTGGTTCACAGGAAGCATTGGAAGCGGAACATATAAATACTTTGATTTCCTAAATCTTATGTCATATGACTATAACCAGAGTGGTACTGGAGAGGTAGCTCCTTGGTCACAGATTTATGACATGGTAGGATATTATCAGAGTAAGGGCGTAAGCAATGATAAGTTAGTTATCGGCGTTCCTTTCTACGGCTATGGTCCTGGCGGAGCTGCTAAGACATACGCAGAAATGGTTCAGGCTAATCCAGCTAATGCTCACAGCGATTACGCTAATGGAGTTTACTACAATGGTATGGATACAATTAAGAAGAAAGCTGAGTACAGCAAATCATACGGTGGAACTATGATTTGGGAAGTGGCTCAGGATTCGTTTGACTCATATTCATTATTAAAAGTAATTAAAGAAGTAATGAAGAACTCAAATAATAATAACAACAACAATAATAACAATAACAACAATAATAATAACAACAATAATAATAACAACAACGGACAGGTTAACACATCTAGCGGTGATGTAATTGTATATCAGGATATCAACTATGGCGGAAGATCAGCTTCATTAGGCTTAGGTGATTTCAATCTTGCTTCACTTCAGGCTAAGGGCTTTAAGAATGATGATTTATCATCTATCAAGGTTCCATTCGGATATAAGGTTACATTATACGCAGATGATAACTTTAAGGGAGCTACAAAAGTAGTGACTGGAGATACAAACTGGATTGGAAATGATTGGAATGATAAGGTTTCATCAATTAAAGTTCAGAAACAGAGATATAAACTTATCAATAGACACAGTGGTTTAGCTCTAGATGTAAGCGGCGGAAGCGCATCACATGGTGCTAATATCCAGCAGTGGTCTGACAATGGAACTAACGCTCAGAAGTTTGAGGTTTCATTTAACAAAGATGATTCAACATACGTTATCACTAATGTCATCAGCAATATGGCATTAGATGTAGGAGATTGGTCAACTGTAAACGGCGGAAATGTTTTAGTTTGGGATAACAATAATACAGCTAACCAGAGATGGTTTATCACATTTATTGACGGTGGATATGTATTCTTTATTAACAAACACAGCAATAAAGCATTAGACGTTTCAGATGTTTCAACAGCAGCAGGTGCTAATGTACATCAGTGGGATTACGTAGCAGGTGCTAATCAGCAGTGGAAATTTGTGCCAGTTGATTAAGATTAATAAGAGAGGTCTGTAAGATACAGACCTCTTTTTTTATGTGAAAATCCTACATTGTTCATTGACATAGAAATGATGAGTGTGTAAAATTAAAACGATGTAATATAAAGGAGGATTCAGATGAAAACATTGAAAAGGGTTATGTCATTAGTATTAGTAATGGCATTATTAGTGAGTGTAGTAACTGTAAAGGATGTAAAGGCTGCTAGCAGTTCATTTAAATTTGGTAAGGATATTTACTATATCGAAACAGGAAAAACAGAAAAGACATATTTGATAGCAGCATTTTCTGAAAATTATCAGATTGAAAGTGTAGAATACAATATGATTAATGAAAAA
Organism: uncultured Lachnospiraceae bacterium; assembly: GCA_902783775.1. Lineage (GTDB taxonomy): Bacteria > Bacillota > Clostridia > Lachnospirales > Lachnospiraceae > Eubacterium_G. The sequence goes on along the minus strand of CACZSI010000020.1, from coordinate 27,503 downwards.
GTTGCAACAGTCAGCACTGATGGTACAATAACAGCTGTTCAGTCAGGAATTGCTACTATAGAGGCTACTGTTAAATACAGAAAAGTAGGCGATGATCTAAGCAGTGTAGCTAAGTGCGATGCAACTATTATAGTTAGAGATCCAGTCAAGCATAGAACTATTAAACCTGAGATGTCACATACAAAGCTTACTGTAGCAGTAGGAAATGTAAATAAATTAAGTGTTTATAATCAAACTGGTGCAGTTAAAAAATGGAAGTCATCAAACAAGAAAGTAGTTAAAGTTAAGAATGGAAAGATTACTGCTCGTAAGAAAGGTAAGGCTGTTATTTCTTGTGTATGCGATGGACATAAACTTAAGTGTGTGGTAAAAGTTAAGAAGAATGAGAAGAAATATAATAAGACTGTTTCTGCATCCTTCTATAAAACAACAATTAAGAAAATTTATTTTAAGAAGAATCAGCTAAGAGTTAGACTTTTAATTAAGAACACATCTTCATATAAAATTGAGAGATTAAATTATGCAACATTTAGAATAATTGACGCTTTTGGAACATATGCTACAAAGAATTTAGGAAAAAGAGCATTTAATGTAGGACCAAATAAGAGTAGAATTCTTGATGTTTGCGTTTCAAAGAAAAAGAGTTTAAAGAAAAAGATTAATCTAGCATCAGGTGGATATAAATTATCAGGAAACATGGGACTAGCTGCTAGAAGATAGGTTGGTTAAGGAGTTAAAATGAAGTCAAACCGAGTAAAAAGATATGTAATATCAGCTATATTATGTGTGGTATGTATAGTGGGAATTGTATATGTGTATGCATCAATTATGCATCAATCCAGATTCTTTAGACATACTACAATAAACGGAATTAACGTAAGTAATATGTCCGCCCAGGAAGCGGAGGCAAAAATTAAAGCTCAGCTTTCAGCTAAATCGGTGGCACTTCAGTTTAAAGACGGTAGAAGAGAAGTAGTTAACTTAGCTAAAGTGGATTGTGAATATAAATTTTACGATAGTATCCAGAAGGCAATGGATAAACAAAAGCCTTTCTTATGGCCTAAGGAATACTTTGAAAATACTAACTTAACAACAGAGTTTAAGGTTTACCTTAACGAAGAGAAATTTAAGAAACTTGTAAATAAGTTTCCTGAATTAGATAAGGATAAAATGAAATATCCTAAGAATGCATCTATTGTAGTTAAAGATAAGCAGTTTGTTATTGAGGCGGAAAAAGAAGGTAATTCTCTAAAAGCTAAAAATGTTGTTTCTGCTACAATCGGTGAATTAGAAAAAGGTAGAAAAATAATAAACCTTGGAAATATCGAGGGAGTTTATGACAAGCCAGAGGTGTTAGCTGATGATGAAAAATTACTAGATGAACTTGAGGCATTAAAGAAATTAGAGTCTACATCAATTGTCTATAAATTGCCTAGTAAAAAGAAAGTGCTTGATCTAAACACATTTATCAAATGGATTTCTAGAGATAAAAAGGGATATTATGTTTTTGATAAAGAAGTTTGGAGAAAGAATATTAAAGAATATGTGGCTGCCACTGAGAAGGAAGTCAATAATATGTATAAGCCACACAGATTTAAAACTAAATCAGGCAGCGTAATTACTATTCCGGGAACCGGATATTATGGATGGGTTATTGACGAAGAAAAAGAGGCAAAGCAGTTAGAGAAAGACTTAGAAAAGGGTGTTGAGATTACACGTAAGCCTATTTATTCTAAAGAGGAAGTAGCCCCAGACAATAAAAAGAATAATTACGGTTTTGGTAAGAGTTATGTAGAAATAAACCTTACAAAGCAGCATTTATGGATTTTCAAAAAAGGAAAGAAAGTCTTTGATACAGCTGTTGTTTCAGGAAAGAATGACCCAAAACACAAGACACCTGCCGGAGCTTTTGTAGCCTTCGATAAGAGAAGAAATAAGATGATGAGAGGCGAGAGAAGAAACGGAAAGTACGAGTACGAAACATTAGCGAAATATTGGATAAGACTTAATAACAATGGAGTGGGATTACATGATGCTCCATGGCGAGGAAAATTCGGCGGAGATATTTGGAAGAAAAACGGATCTCACGGTTGTGTTAACTTACCGGCTGCTGCAGCTGTAAAGATTTATGATATAGTACCAAATGGTATGCCAATAGCAGTTTATTATTAAAATAATACCTCCAGATAGATTAAATCTGTCTGGAGGATTTTTTTAGGAAATCATTCTTGCGTTAATTGATATAGTACATCTGGCTAGGATGTCGTACATAATAATTGTGATATATATTATGTTGTTGTTGTGTTTTTTTCAAACTATGTATATAATATTATTATACACATACAATTCGTGATGTCAACCGCTGAATTAAATGTGATAGGACTGTGTATAATATGTTAGTAAATGCGATATTATTTACAACCTGGCATTATTTACATTGCAATTAATATAGGCTATACTATATTTAAATTCAATTAAAGGAGGTAAAATCCATGAAAATTGAAAAAATAAATGATAGACAGATACGTTGTACAATTAGTAAAGAAGAGTTAGATAATAGAAATATTAGTATAGAGGAACTAGTTTATGGAAAGGATAATGCTAAGGATCTTTTCCAGGTGATGATGGAGCAGGCTAAAGAGGATTTTGGCTTTGAAATAAATGATAAGCCTATAGTGGTTGAAGCTTTTCCGGACCCTGCTGAGACAGTGACATTTGTTATTACCAGAATTGACGTTGACCCTGATTCTCCGGAGGCTGATAAGATAGAGGACGCATTTAAAGATGTTAAATCATTTAAGGATTTAAAAGATAATCTTTTAGATAGACTTAAAAAATATGATATGAAGCTAAATGACTTTTCAGTGGAGGATGAAGTTATGACTCCTGATGAAGAGGAAGAAGGCGACACTCTATTTTATGTTTACACATTTAATGAGATAGAGGAGATAATTGCTATATCTAAAAAAGTAAATATGGACTATTATGGATACAGCTCATTATATAAGTCACCGGAGGATGGAAAGTACTATCTATGTATGGTAGTTGATAAGAAATATACAGATAGTATGAAACCGGTTTTAGCTATTTTCAATGAATGCAGTCAGAGAAAGATAGCTAATTATGCTAAGGAAGATTTCTATAGAGAACACTTCGAAACTATAATAAACGAGAAGGCTATTGATCGATTGGCACAGTTATAAAAAAATAATCCGATGAGCTTAGTCCCATCGGATTTTTTTAGAAAGTGTGTATTGGAGGTTTATGATGAAATTAAAGAAAATATTATTAGTGGCATCTGTGGCAGTTTTAACTACAGGTATTTTAAGTGGATGTGAATCATATAAAAAGAAAAATTCAGGAAAGGCTGATTTAGAGTGGTACATGGGATTATCACATCAAAAGGCTGACGGAACATCTTATGTGGACACAACTAAGGCAGGAGATAGTGTGGCTGCAGTAGCTCTAGAAGACGGATACAGCGATAATTATGCCATTATCAAGGGCAATGACGCTTTTATCAATATTGAGACTGTAAGCAATGTTATTGATAAGAGATTTTATTGGGATAAGAAAAATGATTATTTAATGTTTACAGATGCTAGCACTGTTTATACATGCGGCATTGGAACTAATTATATTAATGATGGAGTTAAGGACGAGAAAGCTAATTATAAGGTTTCTATAGTGGAAGGAAAGAAACTTTTCATTAATGTTAAATTTATTAAGAGATTCCACGATTTAGATTATGCAGTTAGTAAAAAATCAGGAAAGACACCGGCTAGAGTATTTTTAGCTTACACTAATGATAAAAAGACAATGATGGAGATTTCAGAGGATACTCAGATTAGAACTAAGGGCAATTACCAGAATTTAGTGGTATCCGAGGTTAAAGAGGGAACAGTGGTATCTGTTATTGAAACCGGAAAGAACTGGAATAAGGTTATTACCAGAGAAGGATATGTGGGATATGTGCCTGTTTCTGATTTAGGAAGTACATCTAAGAAGCAGCCTAGATTTAAGACTGATGATGATACATATACACATATTACATTGGATAATCAGGTAAGCATGGTTTGGTTCCCAATCTATAATCAGGGAGCTAACAAGACATATAATGAGAAAATGAAGCACACTAAGGGTGTGGATGTTGTATCACCTACATGGTTCTCTATTGATGATAAGAGAGGAAATCTATCTACATTAGCAGAGTTAGATTTTGTTGAGGCAGCTCACAAAGATCATGTTCAGGTTTGGGCGTTGGTAGATGATTTTAAAAATAAATCATATACTAAGACAGTATTAAAAAATACTAAGCTTAGAAACCGTCTGGTTAAAAATATTATGTTCTATATGGATGGATATGAGATTGACGGTGTAAATGTAGATTTCGAGCATATTTCAGCTGATATGAAAGATGATTATCTTCAGTTTATAAGAGAGTTAGCTATTCAGTGTAGAAAAGAGAAGAAGGTTTTATCAATTGATAACTATGCTCAGACTTTAGAGAGCGATATCTATGATTTAGCTCATCAGTATAAGGTGGCAGACTATGTGGTTATGATGAACTACGATGAGCATACTAAAGGAAGTCCTAAGGCAGGTTCTGTGGCATCAATTCCTTTTGTGGACAGTGCCATTAACAATGCCCTAAAGCATACTAAAAAGGGAGATAGAGTTATTAACGGTATGCCATTCTACACTAGAGCTTGGGTGGAGACACCGGTTAAAAAGGCTGAGGATAAAAGTGGAGTTTTAGTTAAAGATGCAGTTATGGGAGACTACTATTTAACAGTTCAGACTCTTTCAATGAGCGAGGCAAAGGATGCTTATAAGCGAGCAAAAGCTAAACCTAAATATGACAATGAAGCTGGTCAGAATTATGTAACTTATAACAAGAAGGGCATTAATTACGAGATTTGGTTAGAGGATAAAACTAGCATCAAGGCTAGAATGGAATTAATTAATAAGTACAATTTAGGAGGTGGAGCTTTCTGGTCACTAGGTCAGGAAAGCGACGATGTTTGGGATACTATCTATGAGTACACTAAGTAGTGAAGAAAAAAGAAACAATAAATACATGAAGGCTGCCCTTAAACAGGCCATGAAAGCGTATGATATAGGGGAGGTTCCTATAGGCTGCGTTATTGTCTATGAGGATAAAATAATAGGCAGGGGCTATAACAGAAGAATGACTGATAAAAATACCTTGAGTCATGCGGAACTTATAGCTATAAAAAAGGCCAGTAAAAAGTTAGATGATTGGCGATTAGATAACTGTGAAATGTATGTGACAACAGAGCCATGTCAGATGTGTTCAGGGGCCATAGTTCAGGCCAGAATAAAGAAGGTATACATAGGGTGTATGAATCCTAAAGCAGGATGTGCCGGTTCTATCATGAATTTATTGCAGGTGGATAAGTTCAATCACCAGGTGGAAATAGAAAGTGGGATATTAGAAAAAGAGTGCAGTGACATATTGAAAAACTTTTTTGCAGCATTACGTAAAAAGAAAAAGTAAACAATCTTAGTTGAAATATTTATTCTAGTACGTTATAATGAAACTTGCGCAGCCGGGGCGTTAGCGGTGCCCTGTACCTGCAGTCCGCTACAGCAGGGGTGATGGGTGACCTAGGGTAATTTGAGTAGGGCAGCCCTTTATAAGCGATGTTGAAGTTTGGGTCTTATGCAATGAGAATTTGTGAACCGTGTCAGGTCAGGAATGAAGCAGCACTAAGCAAAACCTCTCATGTGACATAAGGAAGCCTGAGCCGAGTTGGCTGTAAAGGTAACGCTTAGGATAATTATTCGAAGTCTCCCGCGCTTATTAGAAAATTTAGAGGCGATAGCCTCTTTTTTTATATTTATTTTTAGTGGTATTTATTATATAATATAAACGTTAAAGTGTATCTTTATGCAATAAATTAAGGAGAAGATTTGTCATGTCATATACTACATTGTACAGAAAATTTAGACCATCTGGATTTGACGGCGTCAAGGGACAAGATCACATTGTCACATCCCTGATAAACCAGATAAATGCCGACAGAATAGGACATGCATATCTTTTTTGCGGAACACGTGGAACAGGTAAAACCAGTGTGGCTAAGATTTTTGCCAGAGCGGTAAACTGTGAGAGCCCGGTAAATGGAAGTCCATGTGGAGAATGTGAGACATGTAAGGCTATTAATGAAGGCCGTGCCATGAACATTATTGAGATGGATGCGGCATCTAACAACAGTGTAGAGGATGTCAGAGCTATCAGAGATGAGATAGGATATGCGCCATCCATTGGAAAGTACACAGTATACATTGTGGATGAGGTTCATATGTTATCCACCGCAGCCTTCAATGCATTGCTAAAGACATTAGAGGAACCGCCTGCTCACGCCATTTTTATATTGGCGACTACAGATCCACAGAAGGTTCCTATTACTATTTTATCCCGATGTCAGCAATATAACTTTAAGCGAATCAGCATTGACACTATTGCTAATCAGCTAGGTGCCGTAATGGCAGCGGAAGATATAGAGGTGGAAGATAAGGCTCTATATTATGTAGCTAAGGTGGCGGATGGTTCTATGCGTGATGCTTTAAGTTTATTAGATCAATGTATAGCTTTTAATTTAGGTCAGAAACTAACATATGATTCAGTGCTAGATGTACTAGGTGCAGTGGACACAGATATCTTTAATAAATTAACAGATAACCTATTAAATGCAGATATCACCAGCGCCATAAATACATTGGATGAAATTATTATTCAGGGTAGAGAAATTACACAGTTTGTGACTGATTATATTTGGTATTTAAGAAACTTAATGCTTATAAAGACTACTTCTAAGGAAGTGGAAAATGTTATTGATGTTTCCAGTGAGCAGATAGAAATCATGAAGGAACAGTCTGAAAAGATTGGCGTTCACGTTATTATGAGATACATAAGAATTTTGTCTGAGCTTTCATCATCCATTAAATTTTCACCTCAGAAAAGAGTTATGGCTGAGATAGCTATCATAAAGATGTGTAAGCCGATTATGGAAAGTGATTTTTCTGCAATTGAAAATAGAATTGAGCAGATTGAAAATAAAATAGAAAGTGGCGCTATTGTAAGTTCTAATGTCCAGGTTAAAGAGCCTGCCCAGGCTAAACCTAAGGAGGAGATAAGATATGCCAAGGCGGTGCCTAAGGATATTCAGTATGTGGTGGATAATTTTCCACAGGTTTTAAATAAATTAGATCAGAGCGCCAGAGTGGGATTTAAGGATGGTATTCCGGCTTTAGGAGGAGATGACGAGCTAATCTTATTATTTGATGAAAAGACATTGTTCGTAGACAGAATCCAGAAGGATGAAAGTCTTCTTCAAAGTTTGGTTGATGCTATAAAAAATGAATTGAAGAAAGAGGTTCGCGTAACAGTTAAGCGAACTACTAAGGATAACACTGGAGATTATGAGAGAATCCAGCAGTTAACTAATACTACAATTGAAATGGAGGATTTTTAAAGATGGCTAGAAACGGAGGATTCCCAGGTGGTATGCCTGGAAATATGGGTAACTTAATGAAACAGGCACAGAAGATGCAAAAGCAGATGGAGGAAGCTCAGGAGCAGATGCAGTCAGCTACATTCACAGCTAGTGCTGGTGGAAATGCAGTGGAGGCTACAGTTTCAGGAACAAAGGAAGTTACAAAAATTAAGATTGACCCTGAAGTGGTAGATCCTGATGATGTTGAGATGTTAGAGGATTTAATTGTAGCTGCTGTAAATGCTGCAATGGATAAGGCTGATGAAGTATCTCAGCAGAAAGTTTCACAGATTACAGGTGGACTTAACGGATTATTTTAATTAAAGATTAAAAGAGGAAAAAACAGTGGATTACTATAGTGGATATATTGGAAATTTAATAGAAGAATTATCAGTGTTGCCGGGAATAGGGCCTAAGACTGCAGCCAGATTGGCATTTCATATACTAGATATGCCAAAGGAGCAGGTGGAGAGATTATCTAAGGCTTTAGTTGAGGCAAAGGAAAATATTCATTATTGTAAACACTGTTTTACCTTAACTGATCAGGACGAATGTCCTATTTGCCGTGATGCTAAGAGGGACCACAAAACTATTATGGTGGTGGAGACAGTTAGAGATATGGCAGCATACGAAAAAGTCGGGGAGTACAAAGGGGTTTACCATGTATTGCATGGTGCAATTAATCCTATGGCCGGTATTGGTCAAAATGACATAAAACTTAAAGAATTATTCCAGCGTCTAAAGGATGACGTTGACGAAGTTATAATAGCTACAAACTCCAGCGTGGAGGGCGAGGCTACAGCGATGTATATTAGCAAGGTTATAAAGCCACTAGACATAAAGGTATCAAGAATTGCCAGTGGAGTTCCGGTGGGTGGAGATTTAGAATATATAGATAACGTGACATTGCTAAGAGCTTTAGAAGGCAGAGTTGAGATATAAAGAAAAGGATTAGTTATGGAGAGAGCGGATTACACAATTATATTAGATGATTTAAAAACTTCACTTAAGAAGCGTGATTTTAAAAATGCGGTGAAGATAGCAGATTCTGTAGATGTAAGAAAAACAAATGATATAAAACTCCTAATTTATATGGCTGATGCCTATGAGATTACTAAGAATTATAAACAGGCTAAAGGTGTTTTAGTTAGAGCATACAATAAAGCGGAAAACAAGAGACAGCTTTCATATAAGCTTTGCAGACTTTCAATAAAGATGAAAAACTATGAGGAAGCTGAGTACTATTTAGATATATTTGAGGACATTGCTCCTAGAGATGCCAATAAATACATTTTGAAATATTTATTAGCCAAGGCTAAGGGCGAGAGGGATGAAAAATTAATCGAGATTTTAGAGGACTATAAAAATCTTGATATGGAAGAAAAGTGGGCATACGAGTTAGCTAGATTATATGCCAATGTAGGAAACGAGAAGAAGTGTGTTGACTTATGCGATGACATTTCTTTATGGTTCCCACAGGGAAAATATATAAATAAAGTTATGGACTTAAAAAAAGAGTTCCAGCCACTATCTTCTACACAGCAGGAAAATTACAATGCTAAAAAAGAGGATGAGGAAGATGTTATTAAAGAGAAGGTTAAAGAGAAACATTCTCAGTTAGATATCGAAGCTTTGATGGCTAATCTTCCTAAGTTAGGATTTGGAAAGAAAAAAGAAAAAGCTGATGATATTAAAGATAGTCTAGATAGTGATATAGAGGAGGTTAAACCTGTTAAAGAAACTCCTAAGACTAAAGAAGTAGAGGACACATCAGCTACTCAGAGAATTGAGATTAACCTTAAGGAGATTGAGAGAGAAAGAGAAGGACAGGCCGATATACCTGTTAGAAAATTAAAGCCTTTCGAAATTAATCCTGGAGGACTAAGCAGCTTTTTAAATAATAAGCCTGCTGAAAATGACACAGAGTTTAAGCCTGAGTTTGATCAGGATATTGTGGAAATTAAACCGGAAAAAGAAAATAAGACAGAAGATCAGCCGACAAAAGATTTAACAGTTAATGAAATTTTTTCTAAGGACAATGTGGAAAAAGAAGATAAATTCGATGTAGAAGAAATTACAACTGAAAATAAGGAATTAGAATTATCTGATTTTGAAGTTAAAGAGACTGAGGAAAAAGAGGAAGTAAAAGAGCCTTCTAAGGATAATGGTGCTAGCACTTCTTCAGTGGAAGATATTCTAAGACAGCTTCAGGAAAGAGGTATTCTTAAAGCTGATACAGTAGAAGGTGCAGTTAATACAATTAAGAAAGACAGAGAAAAGATTGTTCTTTCAGAAAGTGAAAAGAATGCATATAACGAAGTAGAAGAAGAATCTTCAAAAGAGCCTACAGAAGAGACAAGCACTAAAACTACAGAAGTTACAGAAGAACAGACAAGCGCTGAAGTAACCAAAGAGTCAGCAGAACAGACAAGCTATGAAGCACAGGAGATAGTAGCTGAGACATCAGAAGATGCATCTGAAAAAATAACAGAAGAGCCAACAGTGGAAGATGTGGAAGAGGTTAATAAGCCTGAAGAAGTTTCTAGTGATATAGAAGATTTAGAAGAATCAGAAGACACAGAAGACACAGAAGACACAGAAGACACAGATGGTTCAGATGGTTCAGATGGTTCAGAAACTGTTGCCTATAAAGATATTGACGAAGTTCAGAATACAGAAGATGCTGATGAAGTTGTAGCCACAGATGAAGTGGTAGAAGATAATTTATTTGCTGCTAGACAGGAAAAGGTTAGCGAGCTAGAGGATATGGTGGAAGAGCATATCTTAGGAGACATTGATTCTGAGTTAGCAGATAAATATAAAAATAATTTAGGTGATACAGCAGCTATTGATTTTACATCTAAAAAGCAGTCTCTTGATAAGACTACTGATTTAGGACATGTTAGAGCGCAATTAGGTGGTGAGACTACTGATATAACATCCATTAATATGGCGGTTAAGACCGGAATGGTGGCGGATATTGAAGAGGGCATGAAAAATGTCGAAGGAAATGCTAATAAATTCGATGCCACAATGGACTTAAAAACTGTTACAGAAAATATTAAGAAAATGGATGAAAAGTCACAGGACTTAGGAGAGACAAAGATTGTGGCGGCTGAGGATTTAGAGCAGACTAAGGTAGTATCTGCAGGAAGCGATGATTTAAACAGCACTAAGATTGCCACTAACGGATTCTTATCCGGTAAGCAGGTAAGTGGTACAATTAAGTATGATGACAGCGTGGTTTTAGATGAGAATGATATGGGCAATACAGGTGAGATTCCTAAATTAGCTGTGCCAACATTCGATTTATCTGCTAAGGCTCCTAACAGAGACGACAGCAATGACTTAGGAAAGGAAGGACTTTATGAGGAGTTAGTTTCTAACTCAGATTTAAAGGACAGCACTGATAAGCTACCTAGTCAGAAAGAAATTGATGAGGCTATAAGTAAAGCTGTAAATCAGGCTAAGGGAAAAGAACATAAATAGAAGGTGGAGTAACTGCATAGAATAAGCTATGGAGGGATGACTTATGGGCAGAGAAAGAATGGAAAAGTCAGGACGAGAAATCAAGAGATTTGATATTACTGACAAGACTGATAAGATAATAAATCCATTGATTACTGAGATGGAGATGGAAGCCTTCAATACATTTTTTAAGGTAGGCGATTTCGAGGACAACATGAAAGATGTGGTCTATAATATGATTGCTAACCATACAGACGATGGTACATCTAGCATGGGCAATGTGGTGGTTATGGGAAGCAATAAAAGCGGTAAGACAAAATTAGCCATTGAACTTATTAAATTGATTAATAAGAAGCTGGGAATTAAGGGCAGAAGATTAGCTAAGATTTCCGCTGTAAAGCTTAATGAAAAAGGTATTGAGGAAACTTTTAAGAAACTTAGAAGATGCGATCTTATAATAGAGGGAGCACAGCTTTTAGAAGAAAAAACAATAGATGAGATTTTAGAGGCAACTAAGGGAGATACTGATAATATGTTGATTGCCCTAGAGGGTGATACAGATAAAATGAATGAGTTGCTTACTGAATATCCTAAAATGACAGAAGTATTTAATTACAAAATAATTATCAGGGAATACAATATTCATGAGTGGGTTAACTATGGAAGAGAATATGCGGGCCGAAAAGGTTATAAGATGGATGAGATAGGCCAGTTAGCTTTCTATAAGGCAATTGATGACTTTTACGGTACCACAAAACATATTACAAAGAATGATATTGAAAATATGATTGATAAAGCGATTAAGCGCTCTAAAACCTTTAGAGGAAAGCTTAGACACGCCTTTGTAAAGAAGGAAAATGACACTGGATTACAAATTTTAGTGGAAAAGGATTTTGACATTTAGAAATTACTTTGATAAAGTACCATAGGAAACAATTTTTTAGTTAAGCAATGAAAGGAACTGAAAATGGATAATTTAGAACTGGCAAAATTAGCAACTGAAGTTAGAAAAAGTATTTTAACAGGAGTGTATAACGCAAAATCAGGTCATCCGGGCGGATCATTATCAGCTACAGATATGATGACATTTCTTTATTTTGAAGAGATGAATGTTGATCCTAAGAATCCTAAGGATGAGAACAGAGACCGTTTTGTATTATCAAAAGGTCACGTAGCACCGGCTCTTTATGGTGTATTAGCCGAGAAAGGTTTCTTCGATAAGGAAGAAATTAAGAGACTTAGAAAACCTGATTCATTCTTACAGGGACATCCTGACATGAAGCACACACCAGGTGTAGATATGTCATCAGGTTCATTAGGACAGGGAATCTCTACAGCAGTGGGAATGGCATTGGCAGCTAAATTAGACAATAAAGATTATAGAGTTTATACCATGTTAGGTGATGGCGAATCTGAGGAAGGTCAGGTTTGGGAGGCAGCAATGTTTGCCGGAAATCGTAACTTAGATAACTTAGTAGTTATTGTGGATTACAATAACTTACAGATTGATGGTACTTTGGATGAAGTATGTTCACCATATCCTTTCGCACCTAAATTCGAAGCCTTTAAATTTAATGTAATCTCAATTGACGGTCATAACTTTGACGAGATTAGAGATGCACTAAAGCAGGCTAGAGAGTGCAAGGGTAAACCAACTGCTATTATTATGAATACAGTTAAGGGTAAGGGCGTATCATTTATGGAAGACAATGTTTCATGGCATGGAAGTGCGCCAAACGACCAGCAGTTTGAGCAGGCGATGGAAGAAATTGAGAAAGCAGGTGAAGCATTATGTCAGAAGTAAAGATGATGGCTACTAGAGACGGTTATGGTGACGGTCTTGTAGAATTAGGAAAAGAAAAAGAAAATCTTATAGTTTTAGATGCTGACTTAGCAGCGGCTACTAAGAGTGGAAAATTTAAAGATGTTTTCCCAGAGAGACATATCGATTGTGGAATCGCTGAGTCTAATATGATTGGTATTGCAGCAGGATTATCTACATGCGGTAAGGTACCATTTGCTAGTTCTTTTGCAATGTTTGCAGCAGGAAGAGCTTTCGAGCAGATTAGAAATACAGTGGGATATCCACATTTAAATGTTAAAATCGGAGCAACTCATGCAGGTGTATCTGTAGGAGAGGATGGAGCTACACACCAGTGTAATGAAGATATTGCATTGATGAGAACTATCCCGGGAATGACTATTATCAACCCTAGTGATTATATTGAGGCTAAGGCAGCAGTAAGAGCAGCTTACGAAATGGATGGCCCTGTATATTTAAGATTTGGTAGATTAGCTATTCCAGTGTTCAATGACAATGACGATTATAAGTTTGAAGTAGGTAAGGGTGTTAAATTAAGAGAAGGCAGCGATGTGACTATCGTGGCTACAGGTCTTATGGTTAATAATTCATTAGAGGCAGCAGAGATGTTAGCTAAAGATGGAATTAACGCTGAGGTAATCAATATCCATACTATCAAACCATTAGATGAGGAAATAATTATCGAGTCAGCTAAGAAGACTAATAATGTAATCACAGTAGAGGAACATTCAGTAATCGGTGGATTAGGAAGTGCTGTTTGTGATGTGCTAAGCGAAAAGTATCCTGTTAAGGTTAAGAAGATTGGAATGTATGATCAGTATGGTCATTCAGGTCCGGCTAAGGAACTTTTAGTGGAATATAAATTAGACGCTAATGGTATTTATCAGCAGATAAAGGAAAGTTTATAATATTACTCTATAACATTTATGATATATGGAGGTTGTTATGAAGAATTTAACAATTAGAGATATAGCTAAAATCTGTGGCGTAGGTATCAGCACGGTTTCAAGAGCTATTAATAATGACCCGACAATAAATGAGAAGACCAAAGAGAGAGTTCTAAAAGTAATAAAAGAATATAATTATGTTCCTAACAATAGTGCTAGAAATCTTAAGATGACAGAGTCTAATACTATTGCACTGTTAATTAAGGGAATTGACAATCAGTTTTTCCAGGGAATGCTAAGTGTATTTCAGGAGGAATTAAAAAAGATTAAATATCAATTTATCATTAGAACAGTGGCAGAGGATGAGGACGATGCCAGTGTGGCAATTGAGCTTACTAAAGAGAAAAGACTTAAGGGCATTATTTTCTTAGGCGGCTTAATGGACTATCCTGAGGAGAGCTTAAAGGCTACAGGAATTCCTTATGTGCTTTGTACAGTTGCAGTAAACAAGGATGCTCCAAAGAGAAAATGCTCATCAGTGGCAATTGACGATGAGGAGGAAAGTTATAAGGCAACTAAATATCTGTTAAGTAAGGGACATAAGAAGATAGCCATGATTGCCGGTAGAGAATCGGATTACGCTGTTGGACGAATGAGATTAGAAGGCTACAGAAAAGCCTTAGAGGAAGAAGGTCTAGAGTACGATCCTGAGTTAGTTGGATTTATGAAGGAAGATATTCCTGAATATACATTGGCTAACGGCTATGCAGTAATGAGTGATCTTTTAGAAGCTAAGAAGGATGAGTTCACTGCTGTGTACTGCGTATCAGATATTACAGCATGTGGTGCTTACAAGGCTATTTATGATAAGGGTTATTCTATTCCTGATGATTATTCAGTTCTAGGATTTGACGGAATTGAGTTGGGGAAATACTTAGTACCTAGTTTGACAACAATTAAGCAGCCTAGCGAGGAAATGGTTAAGTCATCTATAAAGCATCTTATGAGAGAGATTGAAGGAAAAGAGTCAAATGTCTCAGAGATTTTAAAAGGTGAGTTAATTGAGCGAGGTTCAATAAAAGAAATATAAAAAAACGGCTATATTGGAGTTAATCCAATATAGCCGTTTTAGTATTTAAAATTATTTTTTGATATTCCAGTTTAATCCATTCTCGCCTAAGTCATTAACAGAATTATTTTCAGTATCAGCATCATCTGTTAATTTAGTATCTTCATTTACAGATAAGATATCTAAAGAAATCTTTAGAAGAGTAGATGCCTCATCTTTACTCATATTCATAGCCTCAGCGATTTCTGATACCTCAGGTGTACGTCCTAACTTCATGCTTAAGTTAGAAGTGACATTGTCTAACTGATTTAGTTTATCAGCTAAATGCTGTCCTACACGGTCAGAACTAATCTGCTCATTTACTGTATTGTTTAATGCATATCTAACTTTGTTTTCGATATATTTAGAAAAGTCGCCGTCCTCTTTAGTGTATTCGGAGATAGCTAGCATTAATGCCATATTGCCTTCCTGAATTAAATCCCCGAAGTTAGCTCCCTGATTTCTAAAATCTGCGGCAATATCAGCCACATCTTTTAAATGGCATTCAGTTAATTTATTAACGACGCTTAAATCATCATCTAGAAGTTTAGAAACTAAATGGTTAATCTCTTCATCACTTACAGCTTCTAACTTTTCCATATCATCCATATACATTTTAATAAAATGTAATTCTTCCTCGGATTCTGCTGATTTAGAATCAGAATCATCAGCCTTAGTATTAGTAGCTGTAGGGATATCTACATTGAAATTTTGTTCCTTAAGATAAGTTTTTATAGCATCATAATCTTCTTTATTAAGGTCCACATCCCTAAAGAAAGCTTCAATATCATCTGAAGTGACAAAGTTGTTATTTTTCATAGCATAATCTGTCAACTTAAGTAGTGCATTATTAAATTTTATTTTTTTATCCATAGAATTCTCCTAAAATAATTTGGTATACGAAGTAAATAATACATAAAACTCTTGCAAAAATCAAGGATAATAGGTAACATTTAATGTTGTAAGAAAAAATAGTGAAGGACAATAAAAATGAAGAATATTAAGAAAATATTATCTAAATTATATAAAAGCAGATTGTTTGATTTTGTGTTAGTTTTTGGATTTATTGGCATATGTTTTGCGGTAGGAGGAAGTGCTGCATACATCCATCACGAGGATAATCCTACAGATGAAGCTATTGCATATTTCAGATCATTTATCCAGAGTGATTTTGATAATATGTATAAATATCTCGACCAGGATGATGGCTATATTAATAAGCAGGAGTACGTTAACAGAATGAAGTTAATAAGAAGAAGTATTCCTATTGATAATTATAAGATAAAAGATACTGTTACTAAAAACGGTCATAAAACTGTGATAATTGAATGTAGAGACGAGGTGGAGGATGATACACAAAACTTCGTTATAGTATTTAATGCTAAAAGAAGAGGTATCCAGATTATTCCGGATTATAAGGTAAATATTGACAGTCTTATGATTAAGAATTACAAGGCAGTAATTTCAAAGGGTGACTTTTTAGAATTAAACAATGAAAGAATTCCTGAAGATAAAGTTGAAATTACAGAGGATAAAAATGGAAATTTAGTTTATACCTTTGATAAGATTATTACAGGAAATTACCGTGTGGAATCCAGCAATAAATATGGTTGTCAGGTTAAGAATGAAAAGATAATTAAGGACAATATAACTACGGATGTGACAGGCCAGACTAGCATTGCCAATGATGAGTATACTGAAAAAATTACCAATGTAGGAAATGTAGTTCTAAATTATTTCTATAAAGATGTCAGAAAGAAAATTAAAAAAGATAAGTCCATTTATAAATGGTTTAAAGATAAAAAGAAGGCTAAAAAGAAAATTGATAAGATGCTAAAGAAGAGCAATAAAATAGTTCTTTGGCCAGGCACTAAAAATCTAAAGAAATATAATGTCTCATATTTAAAACTAAATAAGACCAGTCAGGGAATTAAGTTTTATAAGAATAAGCAGACATTTAGATACACAATAAATTATAACTATAATTATAAGTCAACTATAAAGACTGCCCTTTACAATAGTTATGTATATAAGATGTCAGGAAAATGTAAGTGCCAGATGATATTAGATTTTTGTTTAATGAATGATAGACCTGTATTAATTGACATTAAGCTAAAGAACAAAAATAAGAAAGATAAATTTTACGATGGGAGATAACTATGTCTAAAGAAGTTTGGAGAGCGGGAAATATGCTATATCCATTGCCGGCGGTGCTAGTAAGTGTATCCGATAAAGAGGGCAATGACAATTTAATTACGGTGGCCTGGACAGGCACTATCTGTTCTGATCCTGCAATGGTTTATATCTCAGTTCGACCAAGCAGACATTCCCATAAGATGTTAATGGAGACTGGGGAGTTTGTAATTAACCTAACTACAAAGGATATTGCAAAAGCTACAGATATGTGCGGCGTAAAGTCCGGAAGAGATGTGGATAAATTTAAAGATTGCCATCTCACAAAGGAGAAGGCTAAAGAGGTGAATGCGCCGTTAGTAAAGGAGAGCCCGGTAAATATCGAGTGTAAGGTGGTAGAGGTAAAGAAACTTGGAACCCATGATATGTTTATCGCCAATGTTCTCTGCGTTCACGCTGATAAAAAATATATGGATGAAAATGGTCGCTTTGATTTAGATAAGTCCAGACCGATAGTTTACTCTCATGGTCAGTACTATGAGACAGGAAAGAAGTTGGGGCGTTTTGGTTTTTCGGTAATGAAGAAGAAAAAGAGGAGAAAAAATGCCAGATAATATTATTTTTCATATAGATGTAAACTCCGCTTTTTTAAGTTGGAGTGCAGTAAAGATGCTAGAAGAGGGCAGTGATATAGATATACGAAACATTGATGCCATTGTCGGTGGCGATTCTAAGACTAGGCATGGAATAGTTTTAGCGAAATCTATGTCTGCTAAGGCCAAAGGGATTTCCACTGCAATGCCGGTGGCAAAAGCCATGGGACTTTGTCCGGATTTATATATTGTTAGTCCTGACCATTCTTATTATAAGATGATGAGCGATAAGTTTATTGACTTAATGAGAGATATCACTGAGGATATTGAGCAGGTTAGTATAGATGAGTGCTATATGAATTATACCGGCATAAGTGATATGTACGAAAGCCCGGTGGAGGCTGCTAATATTATTAAGGACAGGATAAAAAGAGAGTTAGGTTTTACAGTAAATATCGGTATTTCCGATGTGAAGGTTCTAGCAAAGATGGCATCGGATTTTAAAAAGCCTGACAGGGTGCACACTCTCTATAAATGTGAAATTGAAGAGAAGATGTGGCCTCTAGATATTAGAGATTTATATATGGCTGGAAAATCCAGCGTGGAGACATTAAAAAAGTTAGGGATAAAAACCATAGGAGATTTAGCTAAGGCACCTGTAGATTACATAGAAGATCATATTGGAAACCACGGAAGAATGCTTTGGGAATATGCCAATGGCATTGATAAGAGAGTGGTGGAAAGACAGAGAGAGGAAATAAAGGGTGTTGGAAATTCCATTACATTAGCTAGGGATTACACTAAGATAGAGGATGTATTACATATTTTACTCAAACTATCGGAGAAGGTGGCCTCACGACTTAGAAAAGATAAAAAGATGGCTAAGACCATAGGTATAGAACTTAAGTATAATGACTTTTCTAAGGTATCAAAACAGGTTAGCGTGGAGGTGGCCACTGACAGTTCCACTACTATCTATGAAATAGTAAAGGAATTATTGCCACCTTTAATGGTAAAGCCTATAAGATTAATTGGCGTTAGAACCACCAATCTTATAAAGGAAGATGAGCCATACCAGATGACTTTATTTGACTTTGGCAATGGCGGTAATGAGGCAGATGTTTCGAAAGTTAATGTAAACAAGTCCAGTAGCAGGTTAGACAAGAAGAAAAAACTTAAAAAATTAGATGAAGCTTTTGATAAAATAAATGATAAGTACGGTCAGGGAATGATTTCTAGAGCCAGTCTTATGGAGGATGAAAATGAGAGATAATATAGTTTTAATCGGAATGCCGGGAGTGGGCAAAAGTACAGCGGGGGTAATTTTAGCTAAAATTTTAGGATATCAGTTTATCGATGCTGATTTACTGATTCAGAAAAGCCAGGGAAAGAAACTTAAAGAGATAATTGAAGAAAAAGGTGTGGATGGTTTCTTAGAAATAGAAAATGCAGTGTGTAAGTCACTCTGTCCTGAAAAGACTATTATTGCCACAGGCGGAAGTGCCGTTTATGGAAAAGAGGCGATGGAACACTTTAAGGAAATTGCCACAGTTATCTATCTAAAATTAGAATATCCATACTTAGCTAGAAGATTAGGAAATCTAAAACAGCGTGGCGTAGTGCTAAGAAGAGGCCAGAGCCTTAAGGACTTATATGTGGAGAGAGCGCCATTGTATGAACAGTACGCAGATATCGTGGTGGATGAGCATAGATGCACTATTGAACAGACTGTTGAGAAGATGGTAGAGGGGTTGAACAATTTCAATGCCAACTAGTGAAATAACAGTATATTGTGCAATTAGCACAAAAAAATGTGCAATCTATTCAACATTTTGTATTTCACTATCAATGATATTGTGATATAATTCTTTTGAAAGTGCGTAAGGCACTAGATTAATTTGTGTTTTTTAGGAGAAAAAAATAGATATATGGAACGTTACGTAATAAAAGGTGGAACTGCTCTCCAGGGAGAGGTTGAGATCAGCGGTGCTAAAAATGCTGCATTAGGCCTTATAGCTGCAGCAATTATGGCTGATGAAAATGTTACTATTGACAATTTGCCTGACGTAAGTGATATAAATGCATTAATAGAAGCAGTTGCTGCTATTGGAGCGACTGTAAACAGAATAGATAGACATTGCGTTATTATTAACGGAAGCACAATCACATCTCATGTGGTTGAATATGAACAGATGAAAAAAATCAGAGCATCATACTATTTAATAGGTGCTCTTTTAGGAAAATTTGGTCACGCTGAAGTGGCACTTCCAGGTGGATGTAACATCGGAAGCAGACCTATCGATTTACATATTAAGGGATTTAAAGCATTAGGAGCGGATGTGGTTATTGACCATGGTGTAGTTAATGCTAAGGCTGATTCTTTAGTAGGAAATCACATTTTCTTTGATATAGCATCAGTTGGTGCTACTATCAATGTTATGATGGCTGCTGTTAGAGCAGGCGGCAGAACTATTATGGAAAACTGTGCTAAGGAACCTCACGTAGTAGACGTGGCTAATATGCTTAACAGCATGGGTGCTAATATCAGAGGTGCTGGTACAGATAAAATCAGAATCGAGGGAGTTGAAGGACTTCACGGTACTGAGTATTCTACTATTCCTGATCAGATTGAGGCTGGTACATTTATGTGTGCTGCAGCTGCTACTGGCGGAGAAGTATTAATTAAGAATGTAATCCCTAAGCATTTAGAGTGTATCTCAGCTAAGCTTATTGAAATGGGATGTACAGTTATAGAATATGATGATGCTGTAAAAGTTAAGGTAGATGGAGAGATGGATGGATGTAGAATTAAGACATTGCCTTATCCAGGTTTCCCTACAGATATGCAGCCTCAGATGACAGCTGTTTTAGCCTTGGCTAATGGTAACAGTATGGTTACAGAGAGCATCTTTGAAAACAGATTTAAGTATGTTGACGAGCTAAATCGTATGGGCGCAGTTATTAAGGTAGAAGGAAATACTGCTTTTGTAACAGGCGTTGGCGAGTTAGAGGGAACACAGGTTTCAGCACCGGACTTAAGAGCCGGAGCTGCACTAGTAATCGCTGGACTTGCGGCTAACGGATTTACAACTGTGGACGACATCGTTTATATTAAGCGTGGATATGAAATGTTTGAAAAGAAATTAGCAGGCCTGGGAGCAGCTATTGAGTTAGTTGATTCTGACAAAGATGAGCAGAAGTTCAAACTTAAAGTAGGTTAAAAAATTAATAAAAGATAATAAAACAGATGGGTTGTCATTTGGCAGCCCATCTTTAATGCATTTTAGGGGAAAGCTAGAAAAAATATGATATAAATTAAATATAATCGTATTAAAGATTAAAATTGCAATAAAGATTATATTAAAAAATATCGTATAAAAACCTTGATAAAATGGGAAAAACATTAAATATAGGTTAAAAAATATCAATAAAAATGTTAAATTTACTCCTATACAAGATTAAAAACTTATGTTATTATAGTTGAAAGTTGAAACTAGATAACTAATTTCTCAATATTTTAGGAAGGAGAATATTATGGATTATAAAAAATATGAAAAACAGTATCACATGCCACCTGTTGTAACTTACGATTGGGTGAAGAAAGAACAGATTGAAAAAGCACCTATCTGGTGTAGTGTAGATTTAAGAGATGGAAATCAGGCTCTTATCGAGCCTATGAGCTTAGATGAAAAATTAGAATTTTTCAAGATGTTAGTTGACATTGGATTTAAGGAAATCGAGGTTGGTTTCCCAGCTGCATCTGAAACTGAATATGAATTTATGAGAGCGTTAATTGAAAGAGATATGATTCCTGACGATGTAACAGTTCAGGTGTTAACTCAGGCTAGAGAGCATATTATCAAGAAAACTTTCGAGGCTGTTAAGGGCGCTAAGCATGCAGTAATTCATCTTTATAATTCTACATCTGTAGCTCAGAGAGAGCAGGTGTTTAATAAGAGTAAAGAAGAGATTAAGCAGCTTGCCGTTGACGGTGCTAAATTATTAAAAGAGTTAGCAGCTAAAGTTGAGGGTAATTTCTCTTTTGAGTATTCTCCAGAGAGTTTCTCAGGAACAGAGATGGATTACGCTGCAGAAGTATGTAATGCTGTAATTGATGTGTGGGAGCCAACAGCAGATAACAAGGTTATTATCAACCTTCCTGCCACAGTGGAAAATGCTATGCCACATGTGTTTGCTACACAGATTGAATATATGGATAAGACATTAAATAATAGAGAGAATGTTATTATTTCAGTTCACCCTCACAATGACAGAGGATGTGGAGTGGCTACGGCTGAGCTTAGTATCTTAGCAGGAGCAGACAGAATTGAGGGAACACTTTTCGGTAATGGTGAGCGTACAGGTAATGTGGATATAATTACATTGGCTATGAATATGTACTCACACGGAGTTGACCCAGAGTTAGACTTTAGCAATATGCCAGAGATTTGTGAACTTTATGAGCGCGTTACTAGAATGAAGGTTAGTCCTAGACAGCCATACGCTGGAGAATTAGTGTTTACAGCATTCTCAGGTTCACACCAGGATGCCATTGCTAAGGGAATGGCCATTAGAAAAGAAAATATGGATAAGCCTTGGTCAGTGCCATATCTTCCAATTGATCCAATGGATGTAGGAAGAACTTATGACTCTGACGTTATCAGAATTAACAGCCAGTCCGGTAAGGGTGGAGTTAATTATATCTTAGAGCAGAACTATGGTATTAAGGTTCCTACCCAGATGAGATCTGATGTAGGATATCTTATGAAACATATATCTGATAAGGAGCATAAAGAATTATCTCCTGAATGGATTTATAAGATTTTCGAGGAAGAGTATATCAATTATTGTCCACTATTTAAGGTGGAGGAAACTCACTTTAAGCAGGTGGATGGTATGACAGCAGAGGTTACAATTTCTCAGGATGGAAATACCAGAGTGGTTAAGAGTTCAGGCAACGGACGTCTTGATGCTGTAAGCAATGCATTTAAGCAGTACTTTGATATCACTTATGTGTTATCAGATTACGAGGAGGGCTCTCTTTCACAGGGATCTTCATCTAAGGCTTTATCATTTGTGGGAATCACTTGTGACGGAAAGAAGTATTGGGGTGTAGGTATTGATGAGGATATAATTAAATCATCTATCTTAGCTCTTGCAGCTGCAGTAAATCATTACATCAGAGCTTTAGGAAAAAATGCAGTGCAGGATGAGAAGATGACAGAGATTTTAAACTACATCAGCCTTAACTATTTAACAGTAACTTTAGATGAACTTTCAGAACAGTTCGATTTATCTAAACCATATTTAAGTAAGTATATAAGTACTAAGTATGGAAAGACATTCGGCGAGTTAGTTCAAAAAGTTAGAATGAAGAAAGCTAAGACTTTATTGTTATCAGAGAAGTTAACTGTTGAGGAAGTGGCAGAGAAGGTGGGATACCAGAATGTCGAGCACTTCAATAGATTGTTTAAGAAAAAATATAATATGACACCTGTTCAGTTTAGAAATGAAAAGAAAGTAAAAGGAGATATTAAATAAGATGGAGAGAAGATTATTTACATCTGAGTCAGTAACAGAGGGACATCCTGATAAAATTTGTGATCAGATTTCAGATGCGATTTTAGATGAGCTTATGAAACAGGACCCATACAGCCGTGTGGCTTGTGAGACAAGTATCACTACAGGCTTAGTGTTAGTAATGGGTGAGGTTAGTACAGATAAGGCATATGTTGATATCCAGAAAACTGTAAGAGACACAGTTAGAGAGATTGGATATGACAGAGCTAAATATGGTTTTGATGCAGATACTTGTGGTGTTATAGTAGCCCTTGATGAGCAGTCAGCTGATATTGCCATGGGAGTAGACAAAGCTCTTGAGACTAGAGATTTGGATGATGTGGCAATGATTGATGCTGGTATTAAGGATGCTAATGAAGGTGGTCAGGAAACAGGTGCCGGAGATCAGGGGATGATGTTTGGATATGCCAGTGATGAGACAGAGGAGTATATGCCTTATCCTATTTCAATGGCGCATAAGTTGACTAGAAGATTAACTGAAGTTAGAAAGAATGGAACATTATCATATCTTAGACCAGATGGTAAGAGTCAGGTTACTGTAGAGTATGACGAGGAAGGTAAGCCTGCTAGAATTGATGCTGTAGTTATTTCAACTCAGCACAATCCTGAAGTAACTCAGGAGCAGATTCATAAGGATATTAAAGAGCATGTAATAAATGCTGTAATTCCTGCAGATATGATTGATGATAATACTAAGTTTTATATTAATCCAACAGGTAGATTCGTTATCGGAGGACCTAACGGTGACAGCGGACTTACAGGAAGAAAGATAATCGTAGACACATACGGCGGATATGCTAGACACGGCGGCGGTGCTTTCTCAGGAAAGGATTGCACTAAGGTGGACAGATCTGCAGCATACGCAGCTAGATATATTGCTAAAAATATTGTAGCGGCAGGATTAGCTAATAAGTGTGAAATCCAGTTATCATATGCTATCGGCGTAGCTCATCCTACTTCAATTATGATTGATACTTTTGGAACAGGAAAAGTTAGCGAGGCAAAACTGGTTGAGGCTGTAAGAAAAGTATTTAAACTAACACCTGATGGAATAATTGAAATGCTAGATTTAAGAAGACCTATCTATAAGCAGACAGCTGCCTATGGTCACTTTGGAAGAACTGATGTGGATTTACCATGGGAGAGATTAGATAAGGTAGAAGAAATTAAGAAATACGTATAGTATTAAAGCGATTAACTAAATAAAAAACCTTGCTGATGATATTGTCAGCAAGGTTTTTTGTAGTTTGTGATTAAAAACTTTGTAGCAATTGTTATTGCGAAAATCTCTTTAATGACTCTAATAAGTATGGAATTTCTGCCTCAAAATTAACTGCGTAGTTAACATGATTAGGGTCTTTATATGAATTATTAATGCATTCGCTAGTGTAGTCAGCGGCAATTTTTAGGGCGGTGAAAATATCGAACCCTCTGGTAAGTGCACCTGTAAAGCTGCTGGCAAATACATCGCCAGTTCCGTGAGAGCGCATAGGAATTTGTCTTGTGCCGTACTTAAAGAAACTTTTAGTTTCATTGTCATATCCCACAAAACCAAAGGTGTCATCTTCAAGTTTAACACCTGTTATAACCACTTTCTTAGATCCTAACTTAGAAAGTTTTAATAGCATTTCTTTAATAGTTTCGATGCTAGCGTTTTCTCCCGGATATTCTATATCTAACATAAATGCTGCCTCAGAAATATTTGGAAGAATAATATCTGCATAAGCTGATAATTCAGTCATTTTTAAGGCGAAATCTTTATCGAAGCCTGCGTACATTTTCCCGTTATCTGCCATAGCAGGATCAACGATTATATAGTTGTCGGGGCGTTTGAAAGAGGAAAAGAATCTCTGTACGATTTCAATCTGTCTGATGGAACCTAGGTAGCCGGTATAGATAGCATCAAAAGAAAATTCTTCCTTAAGCCAATGCTCTCTGATGGAATCTAAATCGTCGGTTAAATCTCTAAAAGTGAAACCGTCAAACATTGTATGAGTAGATAAAACTGCGGTAGGAACTATGGCACATTCAATGCCCATTGCAGAAATAATCGGCAATGCCACTGTCAGGGAACATTTTCCTATACAAGAAATATCTTGGATTGTCATCACTCTTTTCATAATAAACACCTCATAGAATAATAAGCCTTGTGAAAAGGCAGTATAAAGATTATAATTCAAATATGGTATTATTTAAAGTGTCATTTTATAATCAGACTATAATACCAGATGAAATTGGTTAATTTAATTTAAAAGTTAAGGATGGCCCTAGGAGATAAATATGCTTACATATGATTTAGAAAAAAGAGGAAAGACCCCAATGTATGAATATCTTTATATGTGCATTAGGGATGATATATTATCGGGAAACATTATGCAGGATGATAAATTGCCTTCTAAAAGAGAGATGGCGAAGAATCACAATATAAGCGTGGTTACTGTGGAGAATGCCTATGCTCAGCTTTTGGTGGAGGGTTTTATTTACGCGAAGGAAAAAAGGGGATATTATGCATCTAAGGTAGATGGTAATTGGATAAATAATAGTGAGGAAATTATGCCCCAAACTGAGGAGGTTAAGAAAGAGTTTGTGGTGGATTTTACATCTAATAAAATAGATATAAAGAATTTTCCATATGCTACCTGGGCTAGGCTTTTAAGGCGTACGTTGTTAGATGAAGAGGCAGGCTTTATGGAGACACCTCATCCTCAGGGAGTGCCTGAACTAAGGTTGGCTATTGCAGAGTATCTAAAGGATTTTCGAGGTCTTAGAGTTAACCCTAATAACATAATCGTAGGGGCTGGAATGGAATATCTCTATGGCATAATAGTTCAGTTAATTGGCCATAATAAAATGATAGGCGTGGAAGATCCCGGATATCAGAAAATCAGTAAGGTATATGAGAGTAATGGAGTAAAGCCTATTCATTTGAAATTAGATAAAGAGGGCGTGGTTCCTAAGGATGTATATGATAGTAAGATATATGCATTGCACATTTCTCCTTCCCATCACTATCCTACTGGGATTGTAATGCCGGTTTCTAGAAGACAGGAATTGTTAAAGTGGGCAGTGAGAATGGATAAATATATAATAGAAGATGAGTATGATAGCGAGTTTAGATTTTCGGGAATTCCCATTTTGCCAATGGCAGGATTAGATAACAGAAATGTAATTTACATGAATACTTTCTCGAAGACTTTAGCTAATTCTATTAGAATAGCTTACATGGTGCTGCCGGATAAGCTGATGGATAAATACAGAGAAAAACTATCTTTTTATTCATCCACAGTATCGGCTTTTGAGCAATATACCCTAGCGGCTTTTATTAAGGAAGGATATTATGGTCGACATATTAATAGAATGAGAAATTACTACCGCGATAAAAGAGATAGAATCGTATCTTTTATAAATACCATGCCAATTAAGGATAAGGTTAATATTATCGAGGCGGATGCCGGACTTCACTTTATCCTAGAAATAAAAAAGAAAATAGATGAGGATGTTTTCGCGGAAAAATTGCGAGAGAGGGGAGTAAACATTTCATCTTTATCGAAATATTGTTATAATAGGATGGATAAGTTTAAAAGGCACTTTATAATCAATTATTCGGATATTAGCAGTAAGGATTTAAAGTATGCCCTTGAGATGATTGATGAATTAATTTAATTCACATTGGGAGTAAATTATGAATGAGTACAATGTAGTTGATAAAAAGATTGATATACCTAAAGAGGTTAAAAGAATATTAGAAATTTTAGAGGACAATGGTTTTGAGGCTTTTGCGGTAGGAGGTTGTGTCAGAGATTCTGTGCTAGGTAGAAAGCCTATGGACTGGGATATCACCACATCTGCATTGCCAATGCAGGTTAAAGATATTTTTAGAAAAACCATCGATACAGGCCTAGAGCATGGTACTGTAACGGTCAGAATGAACCATCAAAGCTTTGAGGTTACCACATATAGAATCGATGGTGCCTATAATGATGCCAGACATCCGGAAAGCGTAGAATTCACCTCTAATTTAGTGGAAGATTTAAAACGAAGAGATTTCACTATTAATGCCATGGCTTATAACCCCAGCGTGGGAATTGTGGATGCCTTTGGTGGAATTAAAGATTTAGAGGATGGAATAATAAAATGTGTGGGGGTAGCTAGTGAGAGATTTAGCGAGGATGCTCTTCGAATCTTAAGGGCAGTGCGCTTTTCTGCCCAATTAGGATTTGAAATAGAGGATGAGACTGCTAAAGCTATAAGAGAGATGGCTTCCACATTAGAAAAAATTAGTGCAGAAAGAATTCATGTTGAGATTGAAAAGCTTATTATGTCAGATAATCCTTCTAAACTAATTGATGCTTATAATCTAAATATAACAAAGGTGGTATTGCCGGAGTT
>CACZSI010000019.1 GCA_902783775.1 uncultured Lachnospiraceae bacterium | reverse complement strand
GTCATGGCTACTCACAAATGACACTATCGGTGTAGGTAATGTTCCCCACCAGATAGGGTAAACTAAAATAACTGTATCGTAGTCAGACATATTGTTAACCTTTCTTTTTAGCTTAGGCTTAATATTTTCTGCCTGCTCTCTTTCAGCCATGTCCGCCACATCATCGTAATCTGCCGGATATTTTTTCTTTACTAAAATTTCAAAGAGATCTCCGTCTGTAGCATCCTTAACCATATTGGCAATATACTCTGCGTTAGTGTCTCCATTTATAGTTTTAGAAGATGAAGCTGCTGTATCATTTTTCTTAACTACATTGTCCACTAAAGTAAAGTATGCCACTAGCACTTTTCCTGAGCCAAGCTTCTTAGAAGTCTCCGGAACTGTTGTAGCCTCCACTGTAGTTTCTTCTTCAGTCGCCTCTTCAGTTTCATCTACAGTAGTCTCCTCTAGTGTTTCAGTCTCAGTCTGGGCTGCTTGAGTCTCATTCTTAGTAGTGCTTTTAGTATCCTTAGCAGAATTACCGCATCCAACTAAGGACATTGCCATTATTAATACGCTTATTACTAATATTTTCTTCATTTTAATTTTCTGTATACTCCTCTCTAAAAAGAAATTATTTATTAAGTAACACCTCAAATGTTATCATTCCATTTTTATATCCCACACAAATCCTTCCCTTGTGACCTTTTACAATAGTCTCTGCCATTGAAAGTCCTATGCCGTATCCGGCCTTCTTACTATTGTGGGACTCGTCCTGGCGATAGAATCGCTGGAAGAACTTAGTATAGTCCACCTTCTCGCCTTCCTTATATGTATTAGACACAGTTAGCCTAATTCCTTTATGTCTGGTTCTGGATTTAAGCATTAACTCCACACTACCATCCGGATCACAGTACTTAAAGGCATTATCTAAAAAGATATTAATAAGTTCAGATAGCATTTTCTGATTTCCATTTAACTCTAAGCCATCCTCTATCTCATAATTATATTTCTTCTTTTCATTAACGGCAATAGATTTAAAAGATTCGCACACAATACCTGCTTCTTTTGAGTAGTCAAACCTAGCCATCTCGATATTCTTTCCTTCACTAATTTTAGACATCATAATAAGGTCATTGACTAATCCTGATAGACGCTTTACCTGATTTAAAATGCTACCCGTCCACTCATTTTTACCCTGAGTCATCTCTAAAACCTCGGCATTAGCAGAGATTACTGCTAGGGGCGTCTTTAGTTCATGGCCGGCATTAGTTATAAACTGACGCTGATTTTCCACGTTCTCCTCAAAAGGCTTTATAACTATGCTTGAAAGGAAAATAATAACTAACGAGAAGAAAAATACACTGGCCAAGGCCACTATGGTGGTGTATACTCCCACACCCTTAGCAAATGCATATCTGCTAGTTCCGTCAACGAAAACTATTAAATACTCATTGTTCATTTTCTTAATTCTATAATAGTATCTGTTTTCGTCAATTTTGATTTTTCCTTTTTCTACGCCATAGCGCACCAGGCGCTGTGCGAAATTACTGATTTCAGTATTATTAACAGTGGCTACATGTTCATTATTTATAGTTTTAACATTTCCATTTAAGTCTGTGTAGGCGCTAAAATAACGTATTCCATATCTGATTTCCACTGTTAGCTCCTCTTTATTTTCATTTAAGGAATTATTAAGAGGCATACGGCCTTCATTTTTTATAATAAGAGAAGCTATTGTATCCATTTCTTTATCGGTATCAAGGTTAATAATTATATTCGATAATCCAATAACCGTTAACAATATCACGAAAACCGAAAAAGTAGCCAGCACTATAAACTTTCTTCTAAGTTTTTTTCTCATATTACTCCTTCCTTACTAATAAAGCTTTTTTCATATCCCACTAAATATCACACAATATATAGCCATTCTCATCGCCATCTATCTTGATGTCGGCGTCAATTGCCCTGAGCTTCTGTCTTAAATATGAAACGTAGACAAAAACTAGTTCCTCATTGCCCTCATCTTCATTGCCCCAAACATGATCAAAAAGGGCTCTGGTGCTAATTTCCTTATTAAAGTTTAGCATAAAATATTCCATCATCTTAGCTTCCATTCCTGCTAATCGAATAGAATTTGAGCTAACTAATTCCTGCTCGTTTACATTTAAAGTAACACTTCCTGCATTTAATTTTTTCGGTGTGTACTCCTTTCCACGACGAGTCATTGACCTGATTCTGGCTAGTAACTCACCCATGGCAAATGGCTTAGATAAGTAGTCATCCGCTCCGGCATCGAGACCTGTAATTCTATCCTCTATCTCCGATTTAGCAGTTAACATAATTATAGGCATATTTTCACCTACGCTTCTTAAATACTTTACCACCTCAATGCCATCTTTCTTAGGCATCATAATATCACAAATCATACAATCATAGGAATTATCCTTGGCTAACTTAAGCGCCTCCTCTCCATCGTATGCTGCATCCACGCTAAATCCACTGTGCTCTAAAATCGCTACAATGGCATTAGACATTTCCATCTCATCTTCTGCAATTAATATGTTCATAAGCTTACCCTTCCTCATTTCACCTGCTGCATATCTTATCTAAAGCGCTACTCTTTTTCTGTATTATATACAATCAAATCTCTGATGGTCTGCATTGACATATCACATCCTGCCAATTCATCTGCGCATCGCTTTAACTCACTCTTAATTAGTTCTCTATTCTTTATATTTTTCTTATAACTGATTTCATGTTCCAATGCCGCCCAGGAATCCATTGCAATAGTTCTAAGCTGCATTTCTACATAATACTTTCCCGGTGTATTTCCGTCTACATCTTCCATATCAACAGTCTTTTCTAAAATAATGTGGTAACTGCGATATCCGTTTTCCTTAGCTTTCTTTATATAATCCTTTTCCTCCACCACTTTTAGAGAATCTATCTTTTTTATTTCCTCTACAATATTATAAATATCATCCACGAAGCTACATACTATTCTTAATCCTACAGAATCATAGATTTCTCTAAGCGCATTTCTTTCATTCTCCTCTAAGCCCTTTTTTCGGCACTTCTCTCGCATGCTCTCGTCTTCCTTAACTCTGGCATTAAGATGTTCGTATAATTTAAAACCTGTTTCCTCAATATATTGCCTATTAAGCTTATTGATAATATCTACCATATCATCTAAAACAATATCTAAGGTATTTCTATATTTTCCATATATACTCATAGTTCACCTCTCATTTAACGCACAATACTCCTAATTCAATTATACCAAAGTTTAACAGAAAAATATGTCCATTTTATGTCTTGACCTAAAACACCGCACTAACCTAAGGTCAGTGCGGTGTCTATACTTTTATATTTATTTATTACCAATTTAAATCAATTACTAATGAATCTGCATTTCCACACTCTACTAATGTAGACTGATCATATACATCGTCATAGCAGAATCCGTATGCTCTTCCACTTACTGAATGCTGATGGAAGAACTCTGAATATTCATTGCATGGACTATTCTTATAATAAGTAGATACCTTAGCCCATTTTTCCGGTTCTGTAGCAATACCTCTATTGAAGGCTGCACATAACTGAGCCTCAATAACCTTCTCAATCTGAGTCTTGTTTTCATCATTGCTGCTTCCCTTATTGAAAGCTCCACGTCCCTCTAAAACATCCTGTGTAGTTGGTCTGTCAATAATAAACTGTCTAGCATCTCCAGTCTTAGTAAAGTACATCTTGTTACCATTTACACGACCACGGAATTCTCCACCTTCACAATTAAATACTAAATCCTGACTAGCATACTTAGTCCAGAATTCATTAATTTTAGCGTCAAAGTAGTCGCCGTACTGTCTACCCTCATTGAAAGTAGTCTTACATGGTGCCATAATTCTGTAGTTATCAACTAATGTCTTAAATGGATCTGATACTGAATTTAAGTATGAATTAAAGATTTCACTTCTTGATCCGATATCACCTACGCATCTGTCATATCCGCCAAATGAGTCTGTCAATCTAATCATATATGGGAAACTAAAGAAATCTACTCTAGTAGTATTTCCATGGAATTTAATTGTTCCGTTAATTGATTCAGTTGTAAACTCAAAATACTCGAATAATGTCTTAGCATTAGGATCTGTAGCATTGTTTACGTCAGGTCCTGCATATCCACCTTCATTGAATGTGATATAAACAGGTTCTCCGTAACTAATATACATTCTTCCTGATTCAATAGCTGGAAGATGAACATAGTTTCTATCTGATAACTTATGTACAATTGAGCTAGCATATCTTCTGTTTCCAACAGGAGTATTAGCATCATTTAAGTTTGTTCCAGCCTTTACTAAATTGCCATTTAAATCTAAGTAGCATAATTCGTGATTAGCATTCTTTCCTAATACTACCCAATAAATTTCATTGTCGTTCCATGCCTTAGCAGTATTGTTATTTAACTGCATTACCATCTTTCCATCAGCATTAGGAATAGATGGATCTCTCTGTGGCTTTAGATTTTCAGGATAATCTGTTGTCTCCTCTGGAGCTGTTCCCTTAACCTGAATTTCATATGATGTATATTCTGATTCTCTATTGCCACTTACTGTTGCAATATTAATTGTATGATTTCCTTCTCTCTGTACAGGAATTGTCTGTCCACTAGCCTGAACCTTAGTTCTCACTCTTTTACCATCAACGTAAACATTGTAGCAGTTAATTTCTCCAGCTCCCCAAACTACACTGATAATTCCATCATCCATTGTGCTATCTGTAACAGAACTCTTAACAACTAATCCAAATGGCTTTGGTAGAGATGAATCTGTTGTGAAATTAACTACGGCTGTTGTAGCCTGAGCATATGTTGGTTTTACATAATTTGGATCAGTTGTTCTCTGCTCAAAATCACCATTGAACTGAGTAGGCTGATTTCCACCCTGCTGTGTAGGATTCTGTGAT
>CACZSI010000018.1 GCA_902783775.1 uncultured Lachnospiraceae bacterium | reverse complement strand
TTTCCAATATGTGGCTTTCCTGATGCATATGCAATCGCAGTTGTTAAATAGTAATTTTTCTTTTCCATAGAATCCTCCTAATAATTTCAAACTAAAATTCTTGATGAATTTTCTGGACTACAAACAAGGCATCGGTGTGCCTTGTTTGTACTTTGCTTCGCAAAGCACACTCTTTCAGAGTGTGGTCAATGACGGTCTAAAAATTCTTGATGAATTTTCTAGACTTAAAACAAGGCATCGGTATGCCTTGTTTTAACTTTGCTTCGCAAAGCACACTCTTTCAGAGTGTGGTCAATGACGGTCTGAAAAATCTGGATGATTTTTCAGACCTAAAAAACTCCCGTCTATATAAAGACGAGAGTTAAACTTCGTGGTACCACTTTACTTCGTATATCATCGATATACCTCAATCACTATAACGGGTGCTAACCGTCGACGCTTATCCGTTTTGGTTCATCGCCGATGCTCAGAGGCCATCTTCAATAACTTCTAACTACCTGTTTTCACCAACCACAGGCTCTCTGCTAGTCTTCCATTATCTACTCTTCTCTTCATTGCATTCTATATAACTATTAAAGTTTAAAGTATTTATGCTTCTTTGTCAACTAAACCGGGACTTAGCCTATCGGTAAAATGGATAAAAAATACCATCTTTTCCTGTATCCTTAGACCAAATAACTTCCCAAGTATCTAGTTCCCACTTATTTCCGTATTTCTTATAATTAACAAAATGCCCCTGTCTCTTACCTTTTTCAACATAATAAACCTTAGCCTTTTCGCCAATGCAGTAATAAACTTTACAGTATTCCACATCCTTTATGGTGGTGTTGTCCTTATAAATTGTTGCGAATTCTTTTCCATACTTAGCTGTTTCAATCTCTACAAATAGATACGGAATTGTTAATAATAATAACAAAATAAGAACACAAATTGTAACTAATCTTTTCATAATTACCTCCACAACTAATACTAACTTTTATTTCCCTTTTATCGCGCAATATTAGTATAACACAATGATTCTTTTTTTCCATAAACAAATAGACTAAAGGGATTACTTTTTTGCCCTATATTAGGGCAAGAAAAAAAAGAAGTCTGCGACGGCAACCACATACTTCTTTTTATTCTATATATGCAGATAATCGGCACTTTATCTGCAAGCGGTTTTATTAAAAGGAGTTTAATGAAACTTTTAACTATCAGTCGGATTTTGGAAACGTTCTCAACTGATAAATATATATTACCATACTTTTTCCATTTTGCCAATGGAAACGTTTACATTTTTTTACTTTTTTTTTATTTTCCTAGATATTTTCCTATAAATAGAATATCTTTTGTTTTATTATCTACAATCATATATGCAAAAGGTCTGTTTAATTCGACAGTTTTTCTTTTAACAAATGCCATGGATGTGCACTTAACATATGCTACTGTTACAGCTGCTGCCTTCGTTCCATTATTATCCACTTTAATATTACATGACTGTATTACATCTGAAATATACATTGACTCAATCGATTTTTCAAATAAATTAGGGAGAGCATTAGTTTTAAAATTAAAAATTTGATTTATACCATTATTCCTTAACATATCATTTAAATTTTTATTCCAATCACTCTCAAACCTAGGTAAGGTAATATCTACTTTATACTCATTTGTTTTAGAATTAATTAATGATTCTAATTCTAAGTCGGCCATCTTAAATTTTCCCTTTTTTTTCGGAAGGATACCTATAAATGAATATTCCTTATCGTCACCATAAGTCTTTTCGAAAGCTGTAGCATATTTATTTTCATAATATGTTCTTTCTGAAGAAATCATCATCTCCGCTTTATATTTATCTCCGGAAAATTTAGTAAAATCCTCCTTCCTGTTTGGTCCCTCAATTTTTTCAGTCCATTCTCCATTAAACATCAATGCATTTATAATAATAGCTCTTAGATCTAGAGACGATATATCTTTCTCATCAACTATCTTCTTAATCATATTTTCCGTTTTATCAGCGACCCATTTATTGATAATATCTGCATCCTCTGCTTTCATATCTATGTTTTTAAACTCAGAAAAATAATTCTTTTCTAATACATTTTTATATGTATTATTTATGGTTTTTCCATTTTTATACCAAACACAATTATTGAGATTTAACATTTTATCATTTAAAGATCTCGTCATAAGATTATTGAATTTCTTATTTATTGAATCAATGTTTTTACCTAAATATTTTTCAATTTCAGTCTTTCCTTTATCATCTGCTGCATTGGCCACCATTCCTAATACTATATTCAACGAAGTCGGACTAACAATTATATTTTTACCTTCATCTAAGCCGTCTAACATTAACGTTGCTCTTTTTAGTCCATTTAGACAATAGCTATTTTTTACCTTTATATTTACAGTTGCCTTGTACTTTTTTTTCTTATATTTAGCTGTTATTTTAACTTTTCCCGGCCTCTTAGCCTTCACTACACCCTTCTTTACTGTAGCTATTTTTTTATTCGAACTTTTCCACTTCACCTTTTTAGCTTTTGCGTTTTTTAATTTTAGCT
Source organism: uncultured Lachnospiraceae bacterium (assembly GCA_902783775.1). Classification (GTDB taxonomy): domain Bacteria; phylum Bacillota; class Clostridia; order Lachnospirales; family Lachnospiraceae; genus Eubacterium_G. The sequence goes on along the minus strand of CACZSI010000018.1, from coordinate 21,702 downwards.
TTATTTTCTCTCCTATTTTCAGTGTAACTTTTTTTCTATTTAACTTTACTTTTTTCTTAGAAGCCTGAACCTGAACCGGTTTTAACAGCGTCCCCGGCTGCACACATGTAATTCCTAACATCATTGACATTAAAAATGCTACTATTCTTCTTTTCATAAACTATCCTCCAATCTATCTTCTAATTATCTTTGATTTTTTTGTGTAAGTTCCTATTTTTTTCTTGTTATAATAAATCACTTTTACAATCATACGATATACCCCTGATTTATTAAGTTTAACAAGTTTTTCAAAGCTGGCATAAAATGATTTTCTAATCTTTTTATATTTCTTAAAAACCTTCCACTTTTTCTTTTTCTTTCTCATTAAGCGAATACTAATTTTTATTTTCTTAGTTTTCCCATTCCCCAGAGTCAATACATACATTTTAGCCTTGTTCTTTTTTCTTTTAGAAAATTTCACAATTGAAATAAGAGCTTTGTTGCTTTTTTGTGTTTTATTAGTGACAACATCTCTAGGAATATTTTTTCCGTCAGCATTCACTGTTGTAATATTCTGGGTTGTTTCCGACTGGCTCGTTATTTCTTCAGTTATATGTTGTGATGTAGTTTCATTAGTTGTGCTCTGACTAGTAGTTATATTACTTGTATCCTGCTCATTTGAAGATAAAATATTGGCATTGACATTATGACAATTAACCATCTTTATGCTGCCAAACACAATTAATATTATTACCAATAACTTTAATTTATTTATCATTGTACTCCTCCAAGTTATTAATCACCTTATTCACAAAAACCTCTGAAGCATCTTTTCCACTAACTGTAATCATATGATAATATTTATCATCAATAAAATATGCCACTATGCTTTCTTTTTGCTTTTCATAGTAAACAGTTTTATCGCCGACCATTTTCTTTTGCTTTTTACCGGATTCTATATCAATCAATATATCTTTTGATATTGTATCTTCCACATACATGATTCTCTTAGAATTATCAGTTAAAACCTGCACTCGTACTCCGTCATTTAGTGAATTAGATATTTCCTTATATCCATCAAGCATCTTAACAACAAACCTTTTTTCAACCTTGCCCTTTGTTGTGACTTTCTCCTTCTCAAAACTAACCTGTGTATATTCCTTTGTTTTCTCCGTAATAATTTTCCAAAGATTAACATCAAATACTTTAGCCGATACCATATTAATAGATATAACGCTTATAATTATTGCCGCCGCCACAGAAGAATATCTAACTAATCTCTCCATCCATACTCTTCCACTGTATTTCTTTTGTGCATTTAAATAATGTCTCATGCGGCGTAAAAATCCAGGTGAAAACTCATGTTGGTCATTCATTTTAGCCCATTCATCCATAGACTTTTTATTATTTAAAATTAACGCTTCTTTTAATATCTTCTCATCAATCATTGATATCTCCTCTTTGAAATTATTACTAATTATTAAGAATTTTCTCTAAGAGTTTTCGTCCCTTATATAATTGCTGTCTCACATTGTTCTGCGTCAATCCTACTATCTGCGAAATCTCCTCACCGGAATATCCTAGAACATATTTTAATGTCATTAGCGATGAATATTTATACGGTAATTCTTCTATTGCCAATGCCACTTGATTGACCTCACTACTATTTTTATCTGCTATATGATCAAAAAAATTTGTTTCATTTCCCTGGCTGTCCTGACTTAACTGTGACTCCATAATCTCTCTACGCTTCTTTTTCTTATCGTAGATTTTCATAGCTTCTCTCTTTGTAATGATTCCAATAAAATTCTTAGTAGCACTGCACTCTACATCACCGATTTTATCCATATTCTTTGCTATCCTTATAAATGCTTCCTGCACAGCATCTTCGCTATCCTTAGCCTGATGCAGTACTTCATCTGCAATATAGAACATTAAACTGCGATACTTAAAGTACAATTGTTCAAACTTATTCTGTTGTTCTTCTTCCTCAATAAGGGACATATATAGCGCTATCATTTTTTACCTCTCATTATATATAATCCTTTAAAACATAAAAATGTTATTTTTTTAATTATATATTTTTTTCCATTATTATTCCAATCGAGTAGGCTGATTCCTACTCGATACCCACTCTGTGTAATCACTTCGAATCCACTTCGCTACTTAAGTGATTACACGGTCGCCAAGTGAAAATCTCTGTGCGAGCACAGATTTTCGCTTGGCTCGTCGTGGATAACAAAAAGGTGCCTCCCTCAAACGATCTAGGGAGACACCTTACTTATATAAGATGTGGAAACATTATTTCTTAGCTATTTTCTTTAGGAATGTTAGCATTGCACATGCTACTACTGAACCTACAACCAATGCTAGAATGTAGAAGTACCACTTTCCTACTACTGCGAATACGAAAATTCCACCGTGTGGTGCCATCAATGTACACTTAAAGAACATTGAAATCGCACCGGCTACTGCTGAACCAACTACACATGAAGGAATTACTCTTAATGGATCTGCTGCTGCATATGGAATGGCACCCTCAGTGATGAAGGATAGTCCCATAATATAGTTAACAGGTCCGTTCTTTCTCTCGTCCTCGCTCCAAAGATTCTTAAAGATAGTTGTTGATAGAGCAATTGCAATAGGAGGTACCATACCACCGATCATAACTGCTGCCATCATTGCATATCCAGTCTCGTTCTTCATTCCTAAACCTACTACTGAACCAAATACGTAAGCTGCTTTATTAAATGGTCCACCCATATCGATGGCCATCATACCACCTAAGATAAGTCCTAGTAAAACAGCATACTGTGGTCTATTTCCTAAATATTTAAGTCCATTGTTAAGTCCTGTGTTAATTGCGCCCATAATTGGATTAACTGCGCACATCATAACTGCCACCATTCCCAGTCCACACAATGGATAAATCAGTACAGGTTTAATTCCCTCTAGGGACCTAGGCATTTTCTCGCATAGTTTCTCTACTGCTAACATCAAATATCCACCGGCAAAACCTGCTAGCAATGCACCAAGGAAACCTGATGGAATAGTACTAGCTGCTCCAGGATCTGCAAATGTAGCACCACTAGAAGCTAAAAGTCCACCTACCATACCTACTAGTAAACCTGGTCTGTCTGCTATTGCATATGCAATATATCCGGCTAGAATAGGAACCATTAAGTCAAATGCTAATTTACCGACATTCTTAAACCAAGCTGCGATTGGGTTGATTGTACCAAATGCACCTGACTTGTCACTGGCATGACCTGTCAATGTGTCAATTAAGAATGCTAATGCAATAAAGATACCGCCGGCTACTACGAATGGTAACATATGAGATACACCATTCATAAGCTGCTTGTAAACTTTACGTCCTGCACCCTCGTCGCTTCCTGCATCAGCACCTGCGTCTGCGCCGCCAGTGTGATGATAAACAGGAGCTTCCTTATTTAGAACCTTATTAATTAATTCTTCAGGCTTATGAATTCCGTCTGCTACCTTAGTCTTAATGACAGGCTTTCCATCGAATCTGGCCATTGCCACTTCTCTGTCAGCAGCCACGATAATTCCATCTGCCTCTGCAATTTCTTTATCTGTCAATACATTCTTAGCACCGCCTGAGCCATCTGTTTCAGCCTTAAGAGTGATACCCATCTCTTTAGCTTTCTTCTCCAATGCTTCAGCTGCCATATATGTATGTGCAATTCCTGTAGGACAAGCTGTAACTGCTAAAACCTGGAATGCCGCACTACTTTCAGGAGCCTTTTTAGCTTCGTCAGGATACTTAGCACTCTCTGCAGCATCGATAATCTCTAAAAATTCATCTGCGCTGGATGCATTCTCTAATGCATTTACAAACTCGCCATCCATTAGCAATGTAACTAATCTGGATAAAATTTCTAAGTGAAGATTTCCATCCATTGGAGCTGCAATCATAAAGAATAATTTAACTGCATCTCCATCTGGAGCATCATAATCTACTCCATCAGGAACTGTAACTGCTGCTAATCCCGGCTTAGCTACCGCATCACTTTTAGCGTGAGGCACAGCCACTCCGCCGCCTACTGCAGTGGTTCCTTCGCTCTCTCGTTTAAGTATAGCTGCCTTATAAGCATCTGTATCGCTTAAATTTCCTGCATTGCTGTGAAGAGATACTAACTTATCTACAGCCATATCTTTTGAATCTAATGTAACCTTAAGTTCAATGGATTCTTTTGATAATAAATCTGTTATTTTCATAGGATTATACCTCCTTTAATTTTTCTACAACCTCCGACTCTGTTACACATTCCATAACTGAATCTGCCAACTTATCACACTCATTTATATCGCTACCTGCTATAGTCTTTCTGGTCTTTAGTACGCTAGTAGCGCTAACGCTAAACTCGTCTAATCCAAAGGACAATAGCAGTGGAATTAATTTAGTATCTGCTGCTGCCTCACCGCACATACCTACCATTATTCCCTCTTTCTTTCCGGCTTCGATAATCATCTTTATAGCTCGAAGTACTGCCGGATTATAAGTGGAATATAGATATGCCACCTTAGCATTTCCTCGGTCAACAGCCATTGTATATCCAGTAAGATCATTAGTTCCAATACTGAAAAATGCTGCTTCCTTAGCCAGCGCATCTGCCATTAAGCATGCTGCAGAAGTCTCCATCATAACGCCAATAGGAATATTTTTATTATATTCAATACCCTCTGCGTCTAATTCCTTCATAAGGTCCTTCACTAGAACCTTAACCTGTCTTAGTTCGTCCACACAGGTTACTAAAGGAACCATGATTTTAACATTTCCAAAGGCGCTAGCTCTAAGTAGCGCTCTTAACTGAACTTTATATAAATCTGTATTTTCCAGACAATAACGAATAGCTCTAAATCCCATAAACGGATTGTCTTCCGGCTCCATCTTCATATATGGAATATCCTTATCACCACCGATATCCAATGTTCTAATGATAACCGGTTTACCCTTCATTGCCTGAGCTACTTCCTTATAGGCCTCGAACTGCTCCTGCTCGGTAGGCATCTCATCACGATCCATAAATAAGAATTCCGTTCTAAATAATCCTACGCCCTCACCGTCACATTCGATAACCTTCTTAATATCTTTTGGCTTACCTATATTGCACACAAGCTCTAGCTTTACTCCGTCCTTTGTCACAGTAGGCTTACCTGCAAACTCCTTAAGCATAGCCTTTTCTTCCATAAATTTCTTATATTTTTCTTCATACTCTTTTACGGTATCCTCGCTTGGTGATACCTCTGCCTCGCCGGTAGTTCCATCTAAAACCACGAGTTCTCCGTCCTTTACTAACTCGCAAATGTTTTCGATACTTAAAACTGCCGGAATCTCCATTGCCCTAGCTAAAATAGCTGAGTGTGAAGTTCTACCTCCTACCTCTGTCAATATACCTGCTATATTTTCTGGATTAATCAACGCTGTCATAGATGGTGTCAAATCACTGGCAACTAATATAGTGTTTTTAGGGCAATTAGAAATATCTACGTCCTCAATTCCTAATAAAATCTTTGTCATTCTGAGTTTGATATCTCTAAAGTCTGTAGCACGCTGCTGCAACAACTCGTCCGGAATCTGCTCAAACAACTGGGCTGTCTGCTCTAGAACCTGATCCACAGCCATAGTAGCTGATATATTTGTACTTAATATCAATGCTGTAATCTGTTCTTCAATTGATGGATCCTGAAGCATCTGGATGTGACCTCTTAATATGTCTGCATCCTTCTTTCCCACAGTTTTCTCCATCCCCTCAGCCATAGCCTCTGTCTTTGCGACAAAAACATTAATAGCTTCCTGAAGCTTTTTTAATTCCGCATCTGTGTCATCCACGCGCTCGTTAGGAATAACCACTTCCTGCTCTTTAACAATCACAACTTTTCCGATACCGATTCCCTCAGAACCTGCTATTCCTTTATACATAAGCCACTCCTTAATCTCCGAAATTATCGTCGTACAATTCCTGAACTTTAGCCAGTGCAGCTTCCTCATCAGGTCCATCGCACTGGAATGTCAACTCTGCTCCCTTTTTAATACATGCTGAAATAATATTAATTAAACTTTTCGCATTTATTGTTTTTCCATCGAATATAATATTAACTTCACTCTCAAATTTTCCCATTTCTTTAGCTACAATGCCGGCTGGTCTCATATGAAGACCTTCCTCAGTAGTAATTACAAAATCTTTACTTACCATAACTTTTCCTCCTTCTAAATAATATTTCTAATTTAATTTTATCGGTAACGGTTCCATTTTTCAATCTATGGCAAAATAAAAAATTGCACTTGTTAAAGTGCAATTTTAAATTATCTGCCCTCTTTAAAGGCATCGCTTAATATTTCTAAAATGCTTCTAGCATCAGTGCAATCTCTAATCATATTAAGCACATCATTATTTTCAATAATCGGTGTGAAATCCTTAAAGAATTCCTTTATCATATCATGATCATCAAAATTAATGGCCAACAAAAATATTAGATCTACATTGCTCTCACCCCAATCCACCGGCTCATCTAATTTAATAATGCATAGTCTAGACTCCTTAACATTCTCAGATCTACCGTGGGGAATCGCCACCTTATCACCTACTATGGTAGGCTCAATATTTTCTCTTTTTATAACATCATCTAAAAATCCTTTAGTCACGGAATTTCTCTTAATAAGCTCATTGCAAGCCTTAGTTAAAACCTCCTGCTTATTTTTAGCTTTATCAATAAATAAAATATTTTCCTCTTCAATTAGCTTCTCTATTCCGTGACCTTTTAGATTAATAATAATCTGCTTACATTTCTCCCGGACATTGTCCTCGTCAGATTTTGAAATCATTGGAGAAATATATACGTGCTCTAGGCCAATTTCCTTTGTGGTGCTTATTATTAAATCATAATCATAGTCCTCTAACATATCCAGTTTCTCCCTGGATACAATTCCCACAATCTTTAATTCACTTATCTTATTTTCTATTTTTCTGGCAATTATTCCTATGGAGGCCATTCCTCCTGAACCTATAAGCACTGCCCTAACTCTGTCTCTATCCCTGTGCAATGCACCGCTTAGAAACATTGCTATAAATGATAGTTCGTGATCAGTAGGAATACTGTCTGCCACCTTCTCATAAAACTTTCCTAACATAAAGCAAGAAGCATAAATTCCAGCATACATTTTCTGAACTTCCGATAGATATGGATTAATAATTTCTAAGCTATATTTTGTTCGAAGCATTGAAGCCGGAACGAAAAAGTGAAACAGCGGTTTTAATAATTCCACAGTGGAATCATCTATATTTATAATTTCAGAGATAAATAGTAGCATCTCCTCGCTTAATTCATCCCCTCTTTCAAGTATTTCTTTATTCTTTATAATTTCATAGCGTTGCTCCGTATCCTGAATGGCGGATGCTGCAAACATTATAGCTATATATTCTCTCTCATATTGGTTAATAACTACATGCTTAGCCCTGCTAAATATTTCTGCCACAGTATCTACCACATCATCATTTATAAGTTCAAGGCCATTGTCAATAGGCTTATCTAAAAGTTTTCCCATCCTTATTCTAAACAATGCCACGCAGAGATACTGAACCATCATTGTATATGAATAATCAGTAAATACGATATTATATTTTTCTTCAATGGTTTTAATGGCTTCCACCACTAGATCAAAATTATCCTGGCCGAAATTGTTAATTAAAATTTCCTCATCGTACTCGTCAATTCTAACATCCGCACTTTTATCCACCTTTTTATTGCCAATAGGATACCTGCACAATGCCTTCATTGCACGCCTGATATTATACTCATTTCCGGTGATGAAAACTCCCTGGCCGGTTACTCGATTCATTTTAATATTATATCTGTTGAAGCTTTCAGCTAGTGTATCTACATCCTCTCTGATAACTTTTTTACTAACAAATAATTCCTCAGAAAATAGAGTCAAAGTATATGTTTTCCATCCACTTAGTAATGTGTAAACGATATAACTCATTCTTTGACTCTTAGACATAACTATTTTCTTTTTATTTCTTAGTTTAGTTATCTCCCAAATCTGTTCTTCATCTAACTGAGCCACTATTCCCATTCCTGGTTTTCTAGTTAGCTGTATCCCGTTTTCTTCACAAAAGTCTGAAACTTCTTTCATATAGGACTTGATACTCCGCTCCGACATGCCTAATTCTTTTGCTAATTTTTTGGAAGTAGTAGGGCTACCATTGTTATTGGCCAGACTCAGGATTATTTGAAATCCTTTTTCCGATAGCATACACTTTCCCCTTTTTCCGTACATATTATGGTAATATTGTAACATAATAATTCTAAATATACAAAAGAATAACTAATTTTACCTGGACTGAAATTTACCAGAATTCGGTCAACTCAAAAAAGCCCTTGGAATGCAAGCATTCTAAGGGCTTTAATAATTGTCTTGTTTTGCATCGCTATAGTACGCAAACTTCTTCTATTTAAACTGTTCTCCTAATTTTTCAACTTCCTCTTTCGTAGCTAGTTCCTCACTAAATGCGCTGGCACTTCCTGTCAATAAACCTTTTCTAAGAGCCTGTTTATAGTCGCCGCTCTCTAGGTATCCTGAAACGAATCCTGCCACCATAGAATCTCCGGCTCCCACAGAATTTACCACCTTACCCTTAGGGGCCTCGCTCATATATACGCTTCCATCTTCTGCTACTAAAACTGCTCCCTCACCGGCCATTGAAATTAATACATTTCTAGCACCGGCCTCTTGCATCTTTTTAGCATATGGAACTACTTCCTCTCTAGTCTTCAATGTCACATTATAGATTTCTCCTAATTCGTGATTATTAGGCTTAATTAAAAATGGCTTATACTCTAGAACATTTACTAAAAGATCTCTTGTGGCATCCACCACGATTTTAATGTCCTTACCCTCTAGGTATTTCATTATATCGCTGTACATAGTGGATGGCATAACGGATGGGATGCTTCCTGCTAAACATAGCACATCACCGTCTTTAAGCTTATCTAACTTTTTATATAATTCATCTATATCATCCTTACTAATAGCCGGGCCCATACCATTGATTTCGCTCTCCTCACTGGCTCTGATTTTAACATTAATTCGGGATACTCCCTCCTTAACTTTAATAAAATCGGTGGTCACTCCATTAGCCTTTAACATCTGTTCAATGCTGTCCCCGGTAAAGCCTGCTAAAAATCCCAGCGCTGTATTATCAAATCCTAAATTCTTTAATACCATGGAGACATTTATGCCCTTTCCGCCTGGAAACATTAGCTCTTTCGATGTTCTATTAACTTCACCTAATTTTAAATCCTCCACTGTAACAATATAGTCAATTGACGGATTAAAAGTAACTGTATATATCATATATTCCTCCAATCTGCTTAAAAAGCACGCTATTTTAATTTTATCCCATCTTTATCTATAATATAAAATTATAATATTTGTACCTTTTTTTCAAGCCAAATCAGAGCTTACTTTATCTTTTATTTGCACTAATCTGATGAAATATTTTTCTTTTATTTGCACTATTCTGATAATATATTTTTCTTTTTCTCCACCACTCTCTTCTCGTATGTGGAAGCTAGTTCAGAATCCATCTGATCGCTTATTGCATTTGGACCGGTCTTTAAAAATACCGGTTTTAGAATAATCGGTGTGATGATTGTGGTAAATAAAACCATAACGATTATCGGTGCCACTAATTCCTTAGGCATAAGTCCTGCCTCAATACCTTTATTGGCTACGATAAGAGCCACCTCGCCACGGCTTATCATTCCCACGCCGATTCTTAAACTTCTATAATTATTGTATCTACAAATCTTAGCGCCTAGTCCGCAGCCCACAATCTTAGTAGCCACAGCAATTACAGTGATGGCAATGGCATAAATAACCACAGCAATTCCCATGTGACTTAGCTGTTTTCCATCCACCTGCATACCAATGCTGGCGAAAAATATTGGACTTAAGAATAAATAACCAATAACATCAAACTTAGATGCTAAGAACTGTTCTCTGTGGGTCAATGATAAAATTACTCCCGCAAAAAATGCTCCTGTAATATCTGCTACGCCGAATACAAACTCTGCTAAGAATGACATTATCAGGCAGATAACAAAGGCACCAATAACATGTCTGTGCATTCCCTTTTTATCCCTGTCCATCCACTTTGTAAAAAGTTTAGATGTTATAAGACCAAACAACATTACAAAGACAAAGAACATACAAATCTTTATTAAAACAAATGCTAACTCTCCTGTTCCACCTGAACTACCTTTAGCACCGAGGCTGGTAATTACAGTAAGTGCCACGATTCCTAAAATATCATCGATAATTGCAGCACCTAGAATGGCATTTCCACTTACCGTCTTTAGCTTTCCCATTTCCTGTAAGGTCTCAACGGTTATACTTACCGATGTGGCTGTTAAAATAACACCGATAAATACTGCCTGCATAAATGTTGAAGTTCCCGGCAATGAATGAATCCATCCCTCTTTAAAGAACCAATATGTAAATCCGCATCCCACTGACAATGGAACTAACACACCTAAAAGAGCTATTAAAAATGCTGATTTTCCGCATTTCTTTAGTTCATTTAAGTCTGTTCCCAGTCCTGCATTGAACATTAATACGATAACGCCAATTTCAGCTAACATCTTTATGAAATCAGTTTCTCTTAGCGTAAACTCTGCCAGATTAAAACCACCAACATTAAAGTTACTTAAAATGTTTCCCAGTACTGCCGGTCCAAAAATTAATCCCGCAAAAAGGGCTCCTACTACCTGAGGCATTTTTAGTTTCTTAGTTATTAAACCAAACATTTTAGTGCTACCCAGTATAAGAGCCAATTCCCATAAATATCCGTATTCCTTCATTTTCTTTTCCTCGATTTCTGCTAAAAATACAGTCCTTAGTTGATGTTATTATCAACTCACAACACTTTAACACTTTAGGAAATATATTTCAATACCGTTTATGGTTTATTTTCTTTTGTTTTTTTATGCTAATTGTTTACATTATTTGTTTTATATATTCCATATTTAGTTTTTATTCGATTTAGCTTCTTAAGAATCGGTATTTCTAAAAACCACATAAAAATTACAGTGGAAATTCCATGAACCAGATTAAAAAATATTCCGGAAAGGTATACCGACAAAAATGCCTCCTTCTTAAATTCTGCCATTGTGGATAGAAGAGTTTGGGTATCCATTATAAGTCCGTAGATGATAAATGTGGATAAAAATCCGTAAATAATCGTTGGAATCTTTTTTACTTTTTTATTCCATCTATAAAATAAAACTCCTGCTAAATATCCTAAAATTCCAAAAGCTAACATCTGCCACGGTGTCCAGGGGCCTTGTCCAAAAAATAAATCTGAAATAAATGCCATTAACACTCCTGATAAAAATCCTGCATGTCTTCCTAAGCCTATTCCAATAATTATAATTATGGCTGCGCTAGGTTTAATCTGAGGTGTCATAAAAAACATAACCCTTCCTAGAATGGCGAAAGCCGTCATTGAAGATAATACCACCACCTCTTTTGCGGTGGGCTTTTTCCTCTCAAAGGACAGCATAAATGCAATAATGGAAATACATATTATAGCTATGGATAAGATATAATAAAGCCTAATTCCCATAATATTTTGCATTGAAAATTTATTAAAATTTAAAGCTACTAATCTAATCATATTAATTCCTTTAGTCTATGATATTTTAATATCATCCTTTTTAACTACATCACGTCTTATATTGCCCATCACCTTTTTAATGGTTGTGGTGTAGTAACTATTATTTATAAAAAACTCATCGCTATTTTCATCAGCTATAATATTCCCTCTAAAGAATAATCCGCATCTGTTAGCATATTCACAGCAAAAATCCGGATCATGGCTAACCATTAAAATAGTAACTCCATCTGCTGCTAAATCCCGTAACATAAGCCCTAGCTTTTCTTTTTGGATAGCGTCAATTCCCTTTGTAGGCTCATCTAATAAAAGAATTTCAGGCTTATTATTTAACACCTTTAAAAGTCCGATTTTTTGTTGCTGACCGCCGCTTAAATCATAGGGATGCTTATCTAAAATATCTGCATCCCACCAATTACTATATTGGCTAAAATTTAAAATATTTCCTAACTCTTCCCTTACAGTATCGTGATAAAACAATGTCTGCACATCCTGTGGCAGATAACCTATTTTACCTTTTATTTTTTTCTTTCCTCTATATTCCTTTAAGGCATCTGCAATAACCTTTAGGGCGGTAGTTTTTCCACTGCCATTTCCGCCTAGTAGGGCATATATTTCTCCCTTTTTAACCTTCATATTTAGATTACTTAAAACATCCTCTAAATTTTTTTCATATCTAAAATAAATGCTTTTTAGCTCTAAGGCGTAATTATCCTCTATATTCTTTAAAGGTTTATTAACCTTTTTTATTTTTTTAGTTTTAATCCAATTTCTAAAATCTCTATTTTTAACAATTATCTCATTGTGCTCTAAGGCTATCTGTGATGTAATTGGAAGCAGCTTTTTAAATTCGCTATTCTTAAATTTAGGAATTACATCTTCTAAACTTCCTAAAGCTTTTATTTCACCTTTTTCTAAAATCACGATTTTATCTGCGAAATCCGATACCATATCTAGTCTATGTTCTGTTATAACAACGCTAACTCCTAGCTCATCATTTATCTTTTTTACCGTCTCCATAAATCTGGCTGCTGCAATAGGATCAAGCTGAGATGTAGGCTCATCTAGCAATAAAATCTTAGGATTAAGAGTCATGGCTGACGCTAAATTTACCAACTGCTTCTGGCCTCCGCTAAGCTTCCCGGTATCCTCCATAAAAATATCTCTGATTCCGAAATACTCCACGCACTCTGCCACTCTTAGCCTAATGGCGTCTGTATCTACTCCCAGATTTTCTAAACCAAAAGCCAATTCATGATAAACCCTGTCTGTTACTATCTGAGTATCAGGATTTTGCATAATAAAGCCTATATTTTTAGCGTGACTTAATTTATCTTCCTTACTTAATTCTCCAATGTTTTTTCCCTCAATTAAAACCTCCCCCCTAAGTTCTCCCACAGGAGCTGTCATACTTTTTAAATGCCTTAAAAGTGTACTTTTTCCGCTGCCTGATTCACCGCAAAGAACCACTACTTCACCGGGCATTACTTTTAAATTTATATTTTTTAGGGCTAAGTCATTAGCCATCTCATATTTAAAACTTAGATTTTTGACCTCAATCTGAGCCATCTTATTTCCTCCCATAAGTCAATCAATACAGCAGTTAAACAATGCAGCGTAAATACTGCATATAATAATATATTGTTATCGATTTTAATTACTGGATAATAATATGCCCTAACATTCATTGCCCATATAATATAAATTTCTGCTAAAGTAAGCCCCACTAAATAGACTATTACCAATATATCTCTTAAAACTAATTGGTAATTGCTAAAAGAGGTTCTCTTTTTTAGGCCATATCCTCTAGATTCCATTGAATCAGCTGTGTCAATAGAATTTTCCAATAACCATGTTATGGCAATCGACATATATTTTACATTTTTAACTATACTTTTTTTAGTAAGCCTAGCATTTACACTTTTGATTTCTAAATATTTTCTCTTTAGCCTATCGAACATTCTAATGGTCATAGAAATCAATGTCGCCACATTTGGAGCAATATTTCCTATTAATGAAAGTATCTTATCTTCCCTCATTAATAGATTAAAACTCATAAACCAAACTATCATTGCACACACCAAAAGTGCTGAAAGTATACCGTATACCACAGCCTCTAGGGTGATGGCATTGCCCCATGGATTAAAGAATAAAACCGTCATTCCCTTATGAGAAAATAACGGATTTATTATAGCCGATATTATAAATACCGGAATTAATACCAATATCTTTTTTAGTGTTACCTTCCCTAGTACCATTAAATATACAATGGCACAAATAAGGGAGATAATAGCCATTCCCATATGTCTGCTAGTGATAGTCATTCCCACTATTGTTCCATAAAAAATCAATGTCACAAGGGGATGCCTTCTATCAAATTCATCTATCACTTTAAATCTTCTCCTAATTCACAGGTGTATCTCCACTCTATGTTATCTCCGTCTTTTAATTTATAATCACTGCAGCTTACATTAGGGAATTTAGAATTAACCGAGTACATCCAGCCTGAGTCATTGCCACAGGAAAACTCGTAAAAGTTATTAATTCCCTCCACATATACGCTGTTTCCGGTAAAAGATGCCTCCATAAGGATGTTTTCCTCTTTAAGCTCCCTTTTAAGCACATCATATACCGTCTCGTTTTTATTAAAACCCGCCTTTCTCTTTGTCATTATAATTCCGTTTTTAGGAATATAATCAAGCAGGTTCTTATCTAATTTATCTTTATTTTTTAATATGGTCTTACATTCCACGCTTATATAGCAGCTTTTATCATATTGCTTTTCGCCTGCTTTTCCACAGCCTGATAGCACCAATGTAAGACAAATAATAACTATGCTAACTAGTTTTTTCATTATCCTTCCTTTTCTTTCCAATCCCTATTCCTAAAATACAACTTAAAACACCTAAAAATATTGCTACTATAGATGAATAATCACTATCTTCAGCCTTCTTTTCAGTCTTTTTTTCTGTTTTTATTTTAGATGAAGTCTCTTCTACTAAATCCGTTATATTCTGATTTCTCGTAGTTTCAATAATTTTATCTTTCTTTTTTTCTGTTTTTTTAGCTTTTTTCTTTTTATTCTTATTTTTTTTATCTACAATACTTTTTTTAGTTTCCTTTTTTGTTTTCTCTATTGTTTTCTCTTTTTTTACACCAGTTTTTTTAATCTTTTTAACTTTCTTAAAAACAACTTTTTTTATTTTCTTTATCTTTACCTTTTTTCCCTTAATCTTTTTTTTACTGGATTTAGAGATTTTAATATCCTTATTAACTTCTTCTATCTTTTTATATGTAATATGATCTGTCATATCATATAGACGATTTTTATTTTTAATACTTCTATAATAAGCTACCATTGCATACATTGCTTGCTCCGTAGCCATAGCATTTACATTTCCGCCAGGCGTGTGACTGTATCCGCCTAACTTATAATATTCTAATAGTCCATCTAAAACAGATTTATTATTCTTAATAAATCTAGGATCAGAAACACTAATTCTTAATTCGCTTATGGCTGTTAAAACCTGAGCTGTACTCTCTGCTGTCTTATATGGACCGGATTTGTATCCGCCATCGTCGCACTGCTTAGCCGCTAGAAATGTTACGGCATAATCAACGCACTTTTTAACATCGCCATCACTATGATAATAGGGTGCTAATGCTTGAATAACCATAGCAGTCATATCCACATCTCCCGCTTTTCCCATCATAGCAAAACCGCCATCCTCTAACTGAGAGTTAAGTATTAACTCCACTAATCTCTCTTTTGTTGTAACTTCGCCGTCGTAATCACTATCCGGTTTTGGCACATCGTATTTTTTAGTATTAAGGGCAATTAAAGCATAAACTATTCCGTTTAGTCCCTGCTTTTTTACATTATCAAGTTCTGCCAATGGTTTTAATAAGTTATAGCCATTGCAGTTATTGGCCTTATTTCCAATAGCAGAATATGCAATACAAACTCTAGAATAATCTGTATACTTTTTCTGAGACAATACTCCCTTTACCTGCTGCACTTTTTTGTGGAGATTACTCTCATATTTATCAATATAACTTTTCTCAATTGCACCAAATCTGGCTAATCCCAGCATGGTCCATTCTCCCCCAATACTTCCGTAATCAGGGTTAGGATTTCTTTCTATAATGTAATCCGCGCTGGCATATAAATATTTTTCTGTATCTTTTTCATTTAGTATTATAGCGCCTTTGCAAACTGTAGATATACTAAATGAAGATAAAATAATTGCCATTAATATAATAATTTTTCTCATTGTCATTTTAATAAAGGCAAGGGGTTATCCCTTGCCTTATCCCTATTTATTATTTTTTAATTTTAACACTCTTAGCAGTGCTCCAACTTCCGTAGTACTTAGTACCGTTAACCTTTACATATGCTCTTACTTTCACATATACTCTAGATTTCTTAGCATACTTACCAGTTTTAAATGTAGTCTTTGTGCTACCTGATGTCTTAGCATTCTTAAAGTTAGATTTTGTAGAGCACTTATACTCATAACCTGTAGCGCCCTTAACCTTATTAATTGTTATCTTAGCTTTTCTAGTCTTAACATTCTTAACAGACTTAATTGTTACCTTTCCAACTGATGGAACCGGTGCTTCATAATTCTGATAAGCTGTGCTTAATACTGTTGTAGCTGAATCAACGATTTCCTGTGAAACATTGATATCTGCACTAATCTTTAATGCATTGTCATATGCTGCTTTAACTGCATCATTTGATAAAGCTTTAGTATCTTTCTCAACTGTTGAAATTAATACATTTAGGTTTGTCTTATCTGCCTTAGAAGTAAACGCTGTAGCAATATAGTCTATATCAGCTTTAGTAGAATCATAGTTAGCTAATACATTCTCAAAAATCTTAATCTTTCCTTCAGGTGCTACATTCTTATTATCTGCAATAGCTTTGATTGCAGCATCTTCGTTAGGTAAATCTATTACAGGACTTCCTGTATTCCAATCAGGATATCCTAAATCTAATCCATATCCGAAAATAGTAAACTGTAATCTGATAACATCTCCATCTGCCACATTATCTGCCATTCCTTTATTGCTTACATTGTTAACCATAAACATCCATCCTGACATAGCTGTGTAATCAAATTCACCTAATGAACTATCCTGATTCTTTTCAATCTCACTATCAGTTGGAGCTGCTGTTGCACTATCTTGCCCATATATTGTATATGGTTCCATATTTGAAATCTTCTTAGGAATATTTACTAGTCCTGTATCAGCATTTTTAATTTCAGAAATATAAATAGTTCCCCAACTTTCTTTCTTAACTAATTCAAGCTTATTGTCAGCACATGCTCTTTCAATAACACTCTGGTATGTGTCATTGTCTTTAAGTTCCACCTTAGTTGGTTCTAGAACATATCCCTGACCTAATGTGAATTTCTCAATTGTTAAATAAGCATACTTCTTTGCCACATCAGCCTTAGCTGGTGTAATTGCCACAGAAAATACCATAGCGAAAGCTAATACTGCAGCGATAAATTTGTTAGTAAATTTTCTCATCTCGCATCTCCTTTTGTTTTTTAATTTACTTTTATTTAGTCTCCTCCTCAGGGAACTCTACCTCGTAGTTAGCTCCTTTTAAGAAGAAGAAATCATCCTCTCGATGTTTCTTATCAAATAAGCCATTGTACTGAACCTTAGCATACTGATTAATTGTATCTGTGTACTTAGACTTCTGATCTACATTATAGAATACTCCGTCATCTCCCTGATAGAATAATCCTGTGAAAATAGGAATTTTCTTCTGAACATCTAATAGATACTTATTATATCCTGTCATGTCAGCGCCAATAATCTTTAATAAGTATGATGATAAGTAGTTAGCACTCATATTCATATGATCATTTTCTTCTATATCGTAGTTTGCCCAGATTACATATGGTGTAGAATACCAATTAGACATTTCCTGAGCATTTAATGTGTTAACATTTTTTCCAATTAAGTTACTGTAGAATTCATTAGTTAGTGGAGGCTGGTGATCACCGAACATTACGATAACTGTTGGCTCCTTAACCTTCTTAAAGTAATTTACTAATTCCTCAAATGCCTCATCTGATTTCTTAGCTAATGTTAAATACTGATTAACGTCATCTGTATTCATTCCATCGCTTAATGACTTAACATCTTCACTAACCATTCCACGCTTTCCAACATATCCACCGTGGTTCTGAACTGTTACATTAAATAGATAGAAAGGATCTGAAGAATTATCTCTAGCCGCCTCGTAATCCTTAACAATCTGCTGCATATCAGTCTTATCTGAGATAAAGTTTCTTACATACTCTGGATTCTCATAGTATTCCTCTGAGTGGAAGTAATCAAATCCTAAGCTCTGATATACGTTCTCTCTATTCCAACCACTTCTCTTATATGGATGGTATGATCTGTTTCCAATATATCCCTGAGTCTTAAGTGTTCTAGTAAGTGATGGCACAATTCCCTTAACATAGTTATTGTAAGGGATTGCTCTAGGAGCAAAGAATGCCAAACTGTTTCCTGTTAAGAACTCAAACTCACTGTTAGCAGTATTAGCACCCTCAATAGATACAAATAACTGTCCCTTAACAGTATTTTCCTTTAATCCTCTGATAAATTTCAAGTAATCTACATTAGTCTTAAGCTTACCATCATATGAGAAGTCTGCTAATGACTCATTCATAATGGCAATGACGTTAGGTAATTTCTTATCCTTAGCGTCAGTCTTATTAACTGCATCTGATGAATATTTCTTATTGTCAGTTACCTTCTTAACTTCGTCAATTGAATAACCATCAGGCTTCTTAGTTCTTAAATATCTAAATGAAGTAACAAATGATAATGCACTTCCGTTCTTTTCATAAGTTCTCTGTGGCTTCCACTGGCTATCCTCAATTTCAAATACTGTAGTAACTGTATCTGTACCGATAAATAGGAAATAACCACAAATTGAAATAATTACTGTTGCAATTGCAAAAATTATTCTGCTCTTTTTCTTTAATCCCTTCTGAGGTGCTAAGCTAAACATTACACCAGACGCCGCTGTTAAGAATGTAGCTGCCCATACAGCCCACACATCATATGTAAATTCAAAGCTTCCCGCCACGTTAAGGGCAGTGTTAGTTGACAATAAATCTGCTGCCAACACAGGAATTCCTCTAAATCCGAATACGAAATAGTTAGTTAATCCAAATACAAATGAAATAACCCATAAAATAATAGCAGAATACTGAATTCTATTTGTTATTGCATATAAAATCAATAAGATAATTGTATAGATAAGTAAGTTAAGCCAAGCTGTCTTAGTTACTAAGCTTCTTACTGTATCACCAAAAGTATATTCTGATAAGAACTGCATAATAACATATGCAATAAACGGTGCGATTACAAATAAAATTCTTCCTGAAAGTAAATTAAAATCAATATTCTTATTAGTCCACTTGTTTACTAATTCACTTAATTTCTTAAATGGAATTAAAATAACTAAAAGCGCTAATAGCATAATTCCAATCATAAGTGACAATGTATGTACATCGTGGAAAGTATATGAATATCTGATTCTAGGATGAATATTATCTTCTAGCGTATTTCCATCTATATCATTATCTAAAATATACTGGTTTTCCATTGTAGTAAGGAAAATTCCAAATCCCTGATCATTAACTGCATCTAAACACTGAACAGTAAGATTGTAAATCTTATCCTTCTCTAATATTGGCTTTTCATCAAATGAAAAATAAGTATATTTTCTATTCTTAATTCTCTTAACAGGTCTAGCTGTTCTAGCTAAAATCTTTCCTGTTTCATCTGTAATTGTGACTGAAACCTCACCGCTAGTAGCCTCTCTACCCTGGTTAGAAAATAGAACTGCTACGGAACTTAAAAATCCATTCTTAGCCACAAATTTTTCTTTAACAACACTGTCGTGATCTAGCATAGTTACTGTCTGGAATGGGTCATTATTACTAGGTGTTCTATTGCTAGACTCGACTAAGTTATTATTGTAGGCAATAAATATAATACCTGCGACTATAATTGCAATGCCAATAAACATTTTAACTATAGACCATTTGCTTTTTTTCTCTTCATTATTATTCTTTAATTCTTCACTCACAGCATTACACTCCATTTAACCTAAAAATTAGTGTGTCAAAACACACCTCAACTAGTTTATAATACATATTTTCTCACTTATTTGCAATATATATAGAGAGAAAAATTATAGAATTTCCTCTATTTTTCATCATAAATATTGAATAAATCGGCATTTCCTCCAACTTTTTTTATTTTAAAAAATGGCCCTTTTTTTATGTAATTTGTATCTTTTTTTCGAAATTAATCTGGTTTTCATAGTAAATATTTTCATATACTTTTATATTTTATTTTTTTTGCCAACATTTTCTTATTTTTTTTATTAGAAAAATTGTTATACAGTTGTCAATTTTTAGTGATTTTTGATTCCCCTATTTCCTTGATTTTTTCTTTTAAACGGTTTAATATTGCGATGAATGAGGGATATCATTCAAGTAGTAACAGTTTTAAGGAGGTATGTATTATGAAAACAGTTACAGTTCACTTGAATTCAATTGATAAGGTTAAGTCCTTCATGAGAGCCATCAATGAATACGACAATGATTTTGATTTAGTATCCGGTCATTACTCAGTTGATGCGAAGTCTATTATGGGGGTTTTTGCACTAGACTTATCAAGACCTGTACAGCTTAATATTCACTCAAGATCACACGGTGATCAGATTGCTCAGGCATTGGATGCATACATATGTTAGGACAATTACTTAAATTAAATAAATAATACAATTGAATTCAAAAAAATCGGGTAGATATTATCTACTCGATTTTTACTTTATAAGCTTATTATAGATATCTCGTTTTGACACCCCTAAATCTTTTGCCACAGCCTTCATAGCATCTTTTCTGCTAATCCCCTGATTTTCATAGAAAGCCATATGCTCCTCTAGAGGCACATCCTCCCATTTTTTTTGTTCTTCAATCTCCTTTTCCTTAAAGGACTTAGCCTGAATCACTAAAACGTACTCACCTCTAGGATCTTCCTTTTCATATTTTTCAATAACACTATCAAGAACAGAGTAAACCACTTCCTCGTAGCGTTTTGTTAACTCTCTACATATGCTAATTTTTCTATTGCCTAAGTTATCTCTGAATTCCTTTAGAGTTTTCTTTAAGTGATGGGGAGCCTCGTAAAGCACAATAGTTCTAGTCTCCTGCTTTAGCTCATCTAAAACTACTTTTCGCTCCTTCTTATCCCTAGGAAGAAACGCTTCAAAACAAAAACGTCTAGTCTCCATTGCCGACATAGTCAATGCTGTAATGCAGGCCGCAGCCCCTGGAAGTGAAGTCACTTTTATTCCCGCCTTTACACATTGGCGAACAATCTCCTCTCCCGGATCTGATATTCCCGGAGTTCCGGCATCAGTTATAATTGCAATGTCCATTCCCTCTTCTAGCTTCTTAACTAATTCCTTGGCCTTATCATACTTGTTAAACTCATGATAGCTAGTCATAGGCGTTTTTATCTCAAAATGATTTAAAAGCTTTATACTATTTCTAGTATCCTCTGCGCCAATTAAATCCACTTCCTTAAGGGTTCTTATTACCCTAAAAGTAATATCTTCTAGATTTCCTATAGGTGTAGCGCATAAATACAGCGTTCCTGCCATCTCATCCTCCTAAAATCCATATATATCATGGATTTCTTCCTGGTATTCACCATTCTTTTTATATACTATAAGCGGTGCTTCCACCACCATCATTGGCTTTGATCCTCGAACTCCCTCCACTAAAACCATATTGGCATCCTTATCTTCATATGGATGAACCATTCTGATTCTCTTAGGCTCAAGCCTGTATTTTCTCATTAATTCGATTATATCCACCAGCCTTCTAGGTCTGTGCACCATGTAAAAACGTCCCCTAGGCTTCAGCAAACCTGCTGCATTGCTAATGACATCCTCTAAATCGCATAG
>CACZSI010000017.1 GCA_902783775.1 uncultured Lachnospiraceae bacterium | reverse complement strand
CCGGAATTTTTACTAGAGTGCATTAAAAAAACTGTAGCTAAAGATAAAATATTTAAAGGAAAAAATATTTTAATAACTGCAGGACCTACAATGGAAAAAATAGATCCGGTACGTTTTATTAGCAATAGATCCACTGGAAAAATGGGATATGCATTGGCTAAAATAGCGATGTATGAAGGCGCTAATGTTACATTAGTTACGGGAAAAACTCATATTAAAAAACCTGAATTTATTAATGTAATAGAGGTGGAGAGCGCACAGGAAATGTATGAGAGCGTAGCTGAAAACTTTGATAATCAGGATGTGGTAATTATGAGCGCTGCTGTAGCAGATTATCGTCCTAAAAATGTAGCTTCAGAAAAAATGAAAAAGAAAGATGGAGAGATGGCTATTGAATTAGACAGAACTACTGATATTTTAGCTACATTATCCCAGAAGAAATCTAAACAATTTTTATGTGGTTTTTCAATGGAAACCGAAAATATGTTAGAAAACTCTAAGGAAAAACTTAAAAAGAAAAGTTTAGATATGATTTGTGCTAATAATCTTAAGGTTGAAGGGGCAGGTTTTGGAGTGGATACTAACGTGGTTACAATAATAACTCCTAATGATATAAAAGAATTACCTATTATGTCAAAAGAAGATGTAGCAGAAAAAATTTTAGAAGAAATTAATAATAGATTGACATAATTATTTATAACTGATAATGTGAGAACAAAGAGATGTGCAAAAGGATGTGTACAATTTGTTCTCACATTTTTTTGTTAGTATTCTTTTAGTTACCGGAAAATAGAATGTTGTCTAGTGTTTGATAGCATTTGAAATTAGGATAAATAGTCAGGAGAAATTATGTTTAAAATTAAAAGAATGGTAAGTGTGATGACAGCTATAGTCACTACTTTATCCCTTAGCACCAGCGTTTTTGCGGCAGGCACATGGGGAAGAAATAGTAAGGGCGAGTTTGTAAATCCGTCAGGCCAGGTTATAAATGGAGCTACAATGATGGGTGTGGATGTCAGCTATCATAATGGAAAAATTGATTGGAAAAAAGTTAAGGAAAGCGGAATTGACTATGCCATATTGCGAATAGGTTACGGAGATGATATTGCTTCTCAGGATGATAAAAAATGGGAAGAAAATGTCAAGGGATGCGAAGAAAATAATATTCCATACGGCGTATATATATATTCTTATGCAATGTCTAAGGAGCAGGCTAACAGTGAAGTTAATCATGTTTTAAGAAAAATACAGGGACATATTATTAATTTCCCGATTTATTATGATTTAGAGGAAAATGAGCAGCGAGTGAAAGATAAAGTTAAGGTTGTAGCACCAATATTTCTAAATGCAATTCATAATAAGGGATATGAGGTTGGAGTGTATGCTAGTTTAAATTGGTGGCAGAATGTTATTGCACCTGAGATTGCTAGTAATCTAACATGGTTTAAGTGGGTGGCCAGATATAATGATTCATTGACTGATCCTAAGTATGATGGAGTATATCAGATGTGGCAGTGCTGCAGTGACGCAAAAGTGCCGGGAATAAGTGGAAATGTGGACTTGAATTTCTGGTTTGGTGATGTTAGAGATAGAACATATGACATTACAAAAGGAGTTAATGTAGCTAAGGTATCTAGTGTAAAAGTAGTAAAGCCTAAGAAAGCTACAATAAGTAGTGTCAAGGCAGGGAAGAAGAAACTTATTGTAAGAACAAAAAAACAGAAAGATGCTTCCGGTTATATGATAGTGTATTCTAAATATAAGAATTTCAAAAATAATAAATCCGTAAGCACCAAAAAAACATCTAAGACAATAAAAAAATTAAAATCTAAAAAGAGATACTATGTTAAGGTAAAGGCTTATAAAAAGTACAATGGAAAGAAGTATTATTCTAAAAAGTGGAGTAAGAAAAAAAGTGCGAAAATTAAATAATAAGTAAGTAAAGAGGTTTTCTATAATTTGTATAGAAAACCTTTTTTAACAAATTATAGCAAGAATTCTCACTCCTCTATAGGTGGTGAGATGAATTGCAAAAAAATTAAAAATAAAAAATATCTTTATTGATATTGAAAAATAATTTCTATGGTGTTATGATAGAACAAACGTTCGAGGAAGGAGGCGCCATGGAAATTACGAAAAATTTAGATATATCTGAGAAATTAAGGATTTTAACAGATGCTGCTAAATATGATGTGGCCTGCACTAGCAGTGGAGTGGATAGGAGAAATTCTAAAAGTGGAATGGGAAATGCTGAAAGCTGCGGAATTTGCCACACTTTCGCATCTGATGGAAGATGTGTTTCACTATTAAAAATTTTATTTACTAATGAATGTATTTACGATTGTAAATATTGTATTAACCGCGCCTCTAATGATGTTAAAAGAACCACATTTACTCCCGATGAGGTGTGTACATTAACTATGGAATTTTATAGAAGGAATTACATAGAAGGACTTTTTTTAAGTTCCGGAATTATTAAGTCTCCGGATTATACCATGTCTCTTTTATATGAGACGCTCTATAAATTGCGCAATGTATATAATTTTTACGGTTATATACATATTAAGGCCATCCCGGGTGCATCACCGGAAATAATAGAAAAAATAGGCTTTTTAGCAGATAGAATGAGCTGTAATTTAGAGCTTCCTACTAGAGAGGGATTGAAAGCACTAGCGCCTAATAAGCATCATAAAAATATTCTTATGCCTATTAAACAGATTCAGGCAGGAATGAATAGTAAGATAGAGGATAAGTCGGCTAGCTATAAAATAATTCCTAAAAACGGTAAAGGATTTGACTCTAAATTTGTGCCGGCAGGTCAGAGCACTCAGATGATTATTGGAGCATCAAAGGAGACGGATTTACATCTGATGGCAGTTACAGAATATATGTATAAGCAGTTTCAGATGAAGAGAGTTTTTTATTCAGCTTTTGTTGATGTTAATCATAATATAGATGTGCCAGCGACTAATTTTAATCCGCTTTTAAGAGAACATAGATTGTATCAGGCAGATTGGTTATTAAGATATTACGGCTTTAGTGTTAATGAATTATTGACTAAAAAGCATCCTAATTTTAATGCGGTTCTAGATCCTAAATGTGATTGGGCTATACGACATTTAGAATTATTTCCTGTGGATATAATGTGGGCAGATTATTATACCATTTTAAGAGTGCCTGGAATAGGAGTTAAGTCTGCTAAGAGAATTATGTCAGCTAGAAAGCATGGAGTATTAAATTATGAGGCTCTTAAAAAGATGGGAGTAGTATTAAAGAGAGCTAAGTATTTTATTACAATTGCCGGTAAGACCATGGAGAAAATTCATTTAAATCAGGATTATTTATCTAGGGCTTTGGCACAGGTTGATAGCAGACAGGTCTATGAAATAGAAAATGATACCACGTATAAACAGATGACCATAATGGATTTAGCGGTAAAACAATAATGAGTTATAGGGATGTGAAGAAATGAATATAACATTAATATGCGAAGATACCTTTGATGGAATTATGACTGCTATATATGATGGATGGGTTTTAATGAGAGAAGGAAACAGTATAAAAATTCATCCCGGACTTTCATATGAAATAAGTTTCTTTTCGGAATATAAGGAAATAAAAACTGATGAAAGAAAAGCTTCTCAAGTGGCATCATCCATTAGAGTTAGAATTTCCGTTTCTGCATATATGGCTGTTTACAGAGCGTGTATGCATTACGATGAAGAAAAGGCGAATAAGATACTTAAGTTTTTAACAGTGGGTTATAGAGTGGGAGCTAAAGTTATGAAAATGTACGGCGAAAAAGCTGTAATGGATATGTTAGAGCTCAATAGAAAAGTAGCTAATGAAGCTCACTTATTTAAAGGCTTTGTCAGGTTTGAAGAAATAAAAGGTGGAATATTATATTCCGAGATAGAGCCTAAGTGTAATGTTATTACGCTATTGGCATATCATTTCGAGGACAGATTTCCGGAGGAGAAATTTATTATATACGATTCTAAAAGAAAATTATCCTGCATACATGATATAGGGAAAGAAACCATTTTAGTGGTAGACAGAGATATGAATCAAATGACAAAAGATTTAAAGTATAGTGATGATTACAATGAACTTTGGAGACTATTCTTTAATACTATAGGAATCGACAGCCGATATAATCCTAAGTGTCAAATGACTCAACTTCCTAAATGGTTTAGGAAAAATATGACAGAATTTAAAGGAAATTAGCGGATTTTTTGGCTGAAATTAAAAAGAATTAAAATAGAAACTTCTAACTAAATATGTTATACTGTCTTTGTATGTGCTATTGCACAAAAATAAAAAAAGAATTGTCGTATTATTAAGTGTAGATATGTGCAGAAAGTATCTATATGTTGATATGCATTAGGAGGCAAAGTATGAGTAGAGTAAGAAGAGTATATGTAGAAAAGAAAGCACCATATGCTGTTAAGGCTAAGGAATTAACAGAGGACATTAAGGGCTATCTAGAGATTGAAGGTCTTAAGAATGTTCGTGTGCTTGTAAGATATGATGTGGAAAATGTTTCTGATGAGACATATCAGAAGGCACTAACTGCAGTATTTTCAGAGCCACCAGTAGACGATGTTTACGAGGAGAACTTTGAGGGTGCTAATGATGCTAAAGTATTTAGCGTAGAATATTTACCTGGACAGTTTGACCAGAGAGCTGACTCAGCAGAGCAGTGTATTAAATTTTTAAATGAGGATGAGAATCCTGTTATTAAGAGTGCTACTACATATATTTTTGAGGGAGAAATTTCAGATGCTCAGTTTGATGCTATAAAGAAATATATTATCAACCCTGTAGATTCTAGAGAGACTGGTTTAGAGAAACCTGAGACTTTAGTTACAGAGTATGATGAGCCGGATGATGTAATCATCTTTGATGGATTTAAAGATATGGAAGAGGCTCCATTAAAAGAGCTTTATGATTCATTAGGCCTAGCTATGACATTTAAGGATTTCCTACATATTCAGAATTACTTTAAGAATGAGGAAGATAGAGATCCTTCAATGACTGAGATTAGAGTATTAGATACATACTGGTCAGATCATTGTCGTCATACTACATTTAATACTGAGCTTACTAGTGTTAAATTCGATGAAGGCTTCTATAAAGAAGTATTAGAGAGTACATATAAAGATTATATTGATGTTAGAAATGAAATTTTCAAAGGCAGAGAGGATAAATTCGTATGTCTTATGGATTTAGCTCTTATGGCTATGAGAAAGTTAAAGAAAGATGGTAAATTAGAGGATCAGGAAAAATCAGATGAGATTAATGCATGTTCTATCGTTGTTCCTGTAGAAGTAGATGGAGAGACAGAAGAGTGGTTAGTTAACTTTAAGAACGAGACTCATAACCATCCTACAGAAATCGAGCCATTCGGTGGTGCTGCTACATGTTTAGGTGGTGCTATCAGAGATCCATTGTCAGGTAGAACTTATGTATACCAGGCTATGAGAGTTACAGGTGCTGCAGATCCTACTAAGTCAATGAGCGAGACTTTATCAGGAAAACTCCCACAGAAGAAGATTGTTCAGGGCGCAGCTGATGGATATAGTTCATATGGTAACCAGATTGGATTAGCTACAGGTTTAGTAAAAGAAATTTACCATCCTGATTATGTTGCTAAGAGAATGGAGATTGGTGCAGTTATCGCTGCAGCTCCTAGAAGAGCTGTTCAGAGACTTACATCTGATCCAGGAGATATAATTGTTCTTTTAGGTGGAAGAACAGGTAGAGATGGATGTGGTGGTGCTACCGGTTCATCTAAGATTCACACAGAGGAATCTATTGAAGAGTGTGGCGCTGAGGTTCAGAAGGGTAATGCCCCTACAGAGAGAAAACTTCAGAGATTATTCAGACGTGAGGAAGTTAGTTTCTTAATTAAGAAATGTAATGACTTTGGTGCCGGTGGTGTATCTGTTGCTATCGGTGAGTTAGCTGACGGATTACATATTAACCTAGATAAGGTACCTAAGAAATATGCCGGTCTTGACGGAACAGAAATTGCCATCTCAGAATCACAGGAGAGAATGGCAGTAGTAGTTGATCCTAAAGATGTTGAGCAGTTCTTAGCTTATGCTAATGAAGAAAACTTAGAGGCTACAGTAGTAGCTGAGGTTACAGAAGATCCTAGATTAGTATTAGAGTGGAGAGGTAAGGAGATTGTAAACTTATCTAGAGCATTCCTTGATACTAACGGAGCTCATCAGGAGACTACAGTAGAAGTAGATATGCCGGATGAGAAGAATAACTTCTTTGCTAAAGAAGATGTAGATAATGTTAAAGATAAATGGATTGATACATTAAAAGATTTAAATGAATGTTCACAGAAGGGATTAGTTGAAAAATTCGACGGATCTATTGGTGCAGGTTCAGTATTTATGCCACACGGTGGTCAGTATCAGAAAACAGAAACTCAGGCAATGGTAGCTAAGTTACCAGTTCTTAAGGGAGACTGTGATACAGTAACAATGATGTCATACGGATATGATCCATATCTATCAAGCTGGAGCCCATACCATGGAGCTATCTACGCTGTAATTGATTCAATTGCTAAGATTGTAGCTAATGGTGGTGACTTTAAGAAGATTAGAATGACATATCAGGAATACTTCAGAAGAATGACTGAAGACCCACGTAGATGGAGCCAGCCTTTTGCAGCGCTACTTGGTGCATATGATGCTCAGATGGGAATGGGATTACCATCAATCGGTGGAAAGGACAGTATGTCAGGAACATTTAATGATATCGATGTTCCACCTACACTTGTATCATTTGCAGTAGATGTGGCTAAGGAAAATGATATTATTTCTCCAGAGTTTAAGAAGGCTGGAAATAAGATTGTTAAATTTGAAATTAAAAGAGATAAATTTGATAAGCCTGATTACCAGCAGGTTATGGACCTATATAACAATATCCATAGCTTAATCTTAGATAAGGTTATCGTTTCCGCTTACGCATTAGATGCTAAGGGTGTAGTACCAGCTATTTCAAAAATGGCATTCGGTAATATGCTAGGTGTTAGCGTAGATGAAAGCGTAGAAGGAAAAGATTTATTTGCACCAGAATTTGGTAATATCGTAGCTGAGATTGATGCAGCTAAGTTAGATAAATTAAATGTTGATTATGTACTTATTGGTGAAGTTACAGATGATGCTAAGTTCACATATAAGTCAGACTCTATCGATGTAGAGGAAGCGCTTAAGGTATGGGAGAAGCCATTAGAGAAAGTATTCCCTACTAGAAGCCATAGCGATAAGACAAACATTGACACACCTATTTATGATAAGGGTAATGTTTATGTATGTAAGAATAAGATTGCTAAGCCTACAGTATTTATTCCGGTATTCCCAGGAACTAACTGTGAGTACGATAGTGCTAAGGCGTTTGAGGAAGCTGGAGCTAATACTATTATTAAGGTATTTAAGAATCTTACAGCTGAGGACATTAGAGATTCTGTAGATGTATTTGAAAAAGCTATCAATGAATCACAGATTATTATGTTCCCAGGCGGATTCAGTGCAGGTGATGAGCCTGATGGTTCAGCTAAATTCTTTGCTACAGCATTTAGAAATGCTAAGATTGAGGAAGCTGTAAACAACCTATTAACTAACAGAGATGGTTTAGCATTAGGTATCTGTAATGGATTCCAGGCTATGATTAAATTAGGATTAGTTCCTAACGGAAGCATCACAGGACAGGATAATGAGTCAGCGACATTGACATATAATACAATTAACCGCCATATCTCAAAGATGGTTTACACTAAGGTAGTTACTAATAAGTCACCATGGTTACAGGAAGCTCAGTTAGGTGGAACATACGTTACTCCAGCTTCTCACGGTGAGGGAAGATTCGTAGCACCTAAGGAGACAATTGATCAGTTATTCGCTAACGGTCAGGTAGCTACTCAGTATGTAACTCCAGATGGACAGCCTACTATGGATGAAGAGTGGAATGTAAATGGTTCATATATGGCCATTGAAGGAATCACAAGTCCTGACGGTAGATGTTTAGGAAAGATGGCACACGTTGAGAGACGCGGTCGTTCAGTAGCTAAGAATATTTATGGTG
The DNA here is from genome assembly GCA_902783775.1 of uncultured Lachnospiraceae bacterium. Taxonomy (GTDB): domain Bacteria; phylum Bacillota; class Clostridia; order Lachnospirales; family Lachnospiraceae; genus Eubacterium_G. Next base: position 657 of record CACZSI010000017.1, on the reverse strand, counting down.
AGCAGGATCTTAAGATCTTCGCATCAGGTGTTAAGTACTTTAAATAAAAATATAAAATCGGTATCGGGTTTCCCGGTGCCGATTTTGTTAAAAGGAAAGGAAACATAGAAAATCTATGTTTAAGAGGTTTTGACAATGGATAATGTAAGAAATTTAAAATGGGATCTTATATTGTACTCAGTAACATGTGTAATACTGGGGGTTTTGATGGTGGTATTTCCAGGAAAAATAGTTGATGCCCTAGGAATAGTTATAGGATGTTCATTTTTTTTATTGGCAATAAAAAATTTAATTGAATACTTTAATAAAATAACAGCAGTTAATCACCATAAGTATAAGCTAGTTACAGCTGTGATTTACGGACTTTTAGGTGTGTATGTAATTTTAAGAATGAGTGCTATTTTATCATTTCTAACATATGTAATAGCCGTAGTAATCGTTATTAGAGGAATAATGAAGGTGGAAGAAGCCTTTGATTTAAAAAGATTAAACAGAAAATGGGTTCCTATGTTAGTGGTAGCGTTAATAACTGTAGCGCTAGGATTTTTAGTATTGTCCTTACCAATGAATAGAAATGATGATGGAACATATGTAGCTGGTGATACTCTAATTTCTACATTAGGAATAATATTAACCCTTAATGGAATAATTGATTTT
>CACZSI010000016.1 GCA_902783775.1 uncultured Lachnospiraceae bacterium | reverse complement strand
TAAGAAAAGCTTATCCTGATTGGTCAGTTAGAAGAGCATTCACAGCTCAGATTATCATTAATCATGTACAGGCCCGAGACAATGAAATAATAGATAATATTGATCAGGCTCTTGATCGTGCAGTTATGAATAAGGTTAAGAATTTAGTAATTCAGCCTACACACTTAATGCACGGAGCAGAGTACGATGAGTTAAGCGAAGCGGTAGAAAAATATAAAGATTTAATCGAAAATATTGTTATTGCCCAGCCACTTCTAGGTGAGGTTGGTAGTGATGCTAGCGTTATCAATGAAGATAAAAAATCAGTAGCTGTTTCAATTACAAAAGAGGCTGTTAAAAAAGCAGGATATGAAAGCTTAGAGGCAGCAGAAAAAGATGGCACAGCATTCGTATTTATGGGACACGGAACTTCACATAATGCTAAGATTTCTTACAGCCAGATGCAGACTCAGATGGATAAGCTAGGATATAAAAATGTGTTTGTTGGAACAGTAGAAGGTGAGCCAGAAGAGACAGCTTGCGAAGAAATTATTAAGAAGGTTAAAGAGAACAAATATAAGAAAGTTGTTCTACGCCCACTTATGGTAGTAGCAGGTGACCATGCTAATAATGACATGGCAGGTGATGACGACGATTCTTGGAAGAGTATGTTCAATGCAGCTAAGGCTTTTGATAAGGTAGATACTCAGATAGAAGGACTTGGAAGAATTAAAGATATTCAAAAGCAGTATGTAGATCATGTTAAAGATGCTATAGACCAGATTAAATAGCTATAAAAAATAGGAGATTATAATGAAGAAGAAAATATTATCAATTGCATTGGCATGCGTATTAGCAGTGTCAATGATTACCGGATGTTCAAGTGATAAAACTAAAAAGACTACAGAAACTACCGCAATTAAACCAGTTCTAAAAGATGGTTTTTACTCAGCAGACTTTAAAACAGACAGTAAAATGTTCCACGTAAACGAGACTAAAAAAGGTAAGGGAATTCTATCAATAAAGAACGGTGGAATGACTGTTCACATTAGTTTAGTTTCAAAAAGAATCGTAAATTTATTCCCAGGAAGGGCTGCGGATGCTAAAAAAGATGGCGCTAAATTATTACAGCCTACTGTAGATAAAATTAAGTACAGTGATGGAACAGAGGATGAGGTATTTGGATTTGATGTGCCGGTAAAATCAATTGGTAAAGAATTTGATTTAGCTATTTTAGGTTCATCAGGAAAGTGGTTTGACCACAAGGTTAGCGTTTCTAACCCTAAGTATATTGGGGATAAGGATCCTAGCCAGGGAAAGAGCATTGAAGAATTAAAGCTTAAAGATGGAACTTATACAGCTAAAGTCACATTAAATGGTGGAAGCGGACGTGCTAGCGTTGATTCACCTTGTAAATTAGAAATTAAAGATAAGAAATGTTTTGCCACAATTACTTGGAGCAGCAAGAAGTATGATTTCATGATGGTAAACGATAAAAAATATCTACCAATTAACAAGAAGGGAAATTCTACATTTAAAATTCCTGTAGATACAATTGATGCACCTGTTTTTGTTCAGGCAGATACAGTGGCAATGAGCAAACCATATTTAATTGATTATACATTGCTATTTGAAAATCCTACATTAGAGAAATAATTAGGATGGAAAGAGGAGAAGAATGAGTAGTTTTAGAATGATAAATAAGAGAATAATAATTACATTTATTTTATCTATAATTACTTTTTCTTCTCTTATTTTTTCTGGTTGTAAAAACGAAATAAAAAATCAGGACAGTAATTTTTTAAAAACAGTAAAAAAGACTGGTAGTATGAAACTAGATTATGCCAATAAATATAAGGTTGATTATTATCAGGGTGGATACAGTTTAGTAACAATAGCAGATAGTGAAAAATATCTTTTAATTCCTAAGAATAAAAAAGTGCCAAACAATTTAGATAAGGATATTACACCAATAAAGCTACCGCTTAAAAATGTATATCTGCTATCCTCAGCTTCCATGGACTTATTTAAAAAAATTAATGCATTAAGTTCCATTAAAATGACAGGCACTAAACCTGAAAACTGGAGTGATTTACAGATTAAAAAAATGGTAGAAAATAATGAAATATTATTTGGCGGAAAATATAGTGCTCCGGATTATGAAATGATATTGGAAAATAAATGTGATTTAGCCATTGAGTCCACAATGATTTTCCACACACCTAAGGTTAAAGAAAAACTAGAGGAACTAGGAATACCTGTAATGGTGGAAAGATTAAGTTATGAGTCACATCCACTAGGAAGAAGTGAGTGGATAAAATTATATGGCTTACTAAGCGGTAAAATTAATGAAGCTAATAAATATATGAAAGATAGCATAAAGCGTTATAATTCTATTTTATCGAAGGTAAAGAAGAAAGAAAAAGATAAGAAAAAAGTAGTATATTTTTATATTTCACAAAACGGATATATAAGTGTGAAAAAGCCCGGAGATTACATTACTAAAATAATAAATTTAGCCGGCGCAGATTACGTGTTTAAGGATATTGCACCTGAAGAAGACAATGCACTATCAGTAATGCATATTGATATGGAAACATTTTTTAAGTATGCCAAAGATGCAGATTATATAATTTATAATAGCTCCATTGAAGGGGAATTAAAATCCAAAGACCAGCTAATTAAAAAAAATGAATTATTTAAAGAATTAAAAGCTTTTAAGGGGGATAATGTTTGGTGTACTAAGAAGGATTTATTCCAAGAGACGACAGGCACAGTTAATATGATAGAGGATGTGTATAACATTATTAATGATAATAAAAATAAAAAAATATATTATTTATATAAATTAAAATAGTGGTGATAAATATGAGAAATAAAACTTTTCGTTTTATATTAGGATATGGTTTTTTACTGATATCCATAATATTGCTGATGCTTTTAAACCTAAATATAGGTAGCAGCAATGTATCAAAAAGTGAGATATTAAGAATATTAATTTCCGGTGATACTACTTGTGTAGCCGGTAAATTAATTTGGTCCATAAGAATACCGAGATTGCTTTTGGCCGCCCTGTTAGGGGGGGCTTTAACAGTCTCGGGTTTTTTGCTACAGACATTTTTTTCGAATCCTATTGCAGGACCTTATGTCCTAGGAATTTCATCAGGTGCTAAATTATTTGTGGCAATAACCATGATTATATTATTACAAAAAGGATTAGTAGCTAACTCATTTATTATGATTTCTGTAGCCTTCCTAGGATCATTAATGTCAATGATGGTTATTTTAGTTATCTCTAGAAGAGTAAAGAAGATGACAGTCTTAATTATCTGCGGTGTAATGATTGGATATATTTGTTCTGCAATAACAGATTTCTTAGTTACCTTTGCAGATGATTCTAATATTGTAAATCTTCATAATTGGTCACTGGGAAGTTTTAGCGGCGGTACAATGGAAAATGTAAAGGTGGTATTAGCGGTTGTAGCATTAGGTATGTTTTTTGCTATTCTTTTATCAAAGCCAATGTCAGCATATCAACTAGGAGAGGTTTATGCTAAAAATATGGGAGTAAATATTACCAGATTTAGAGTGGAATTAATATTACTTTCTAGTTTTTTATCAGCTGCAGTTACAGCCTTTGCCGGCCCAATTTCTTTTGTGGGCGTGGCAGTACCACATTTAATAAGAAAATTATTTAGGACTTCTAAGCCAATTCACATGATTCCGGCATGCTTTATGGGAGGAGCAGCATTTTGTTTAATGTGCGATTTAATAGCTAGAAAAATGTTTGCCCCTACAGAAATTAGTATAAGCTCTGTCACAGCAGTTTTTGGAGCACCGATTGTTATCGGTATTATGATGTCGAGACAAAGAGGTGAAAGATATGAGTAATGCAATTATAAAAACTAAAGATTTAGCAGTGGGATATGACAATAAAGTCTTAATACCGGATATAAATTTTGAAGTGAAAAAGTCAGAGATATTAGTTCTTATTGGTCCTAATGGTTCAGGAAAATCCACTATCTTAAAAACTATAACTAAGCAATTAAGTGATTTAGGTGGAGTGGTTTATTTAAGAGATAACGAACTTAAAAAACTTAGCGAAAAAGATGTGTCAAAGGAAATGTCATTGCTTCTTACTAAGCAGCCAAATCCGGATTATATGAGTGTTGAGGAGATGGTTAGCACCGGAAGATATCCCTATACCGGAAGGTTCGGTGTCTTATCTGAAAATGATAAAAAAATAGTGGGTGAATATATAAAAGCGGTAGATCTAGAAGATATTAAAGATAAGGACTTTAATTTAATTAGCGATGGTCAAAGACAGAGAGTAATGCTAGCTAGAGCATTGTGTCAGGAACCAGAAATCTTAATTATGGATGAGCCTACGTCTTATTTAGATATTCATTATAAGATAGAATTAATATCAATACTTAAAAAGATGGTTAGAGAAAAAAATATAGCAGTGGTTATGTCTCTTCACGAATTAGACTTAGCAGGAAGATGTGCAGATAAATTACTTTGCATATCCAATGGCCATATTGACAGATATGGAAATAGCGATGAAATATTTTTAGATGATGGTTATATTGAAGAATTATACGGTGTAGAAAAGGGAAGCTATATAAAGGAATATGGAAGTATAGAATTAGAAAAAATAACAGGAAATCCTAAAACTTTTGTTATCTCCGGTGGCGGAAGAGGAATTCATATTTACAGAAAACTTCAAAAATCAGGAATCCCTTTTGTGGCTGGCATAATTTATGAAAATGACATAGAATATCCTATTGCTAATGCATTGGCTACAAAGGTTATCAGGGAAAATAGTTTCGAAGAAATAAAAGATGAAAATATAAGTGCTGCTAAGAAGTATATAGATTTATGTGATAATGTAATCTGCACTCTTAATAAATTTGGGGCAATGAATTTAAAACTTAAAGAGCTAGTCTCATATGCTAAAGAGAAAAATAAGTTATGTGATGGAGGAATTTAGATGGCTAAAGTAATAATGGTTCAAGGAACCATGTCCAATGCAGGAAAGAGTTTACTAGTGGCTGGACTTTGCAGAGTATTTAAGCAGGATGGATATAGGGTGGCACCTTTTAAATCACAAAATATGGCATTAAATTCCTTTATTACAGAAGAGGGTTTAGAGATGGGAAGGGCTCAGGTTATGCAGGCAGAGGCGGCAGGCATAAAGCCGGATGTATGTATGAATCCTATACTTTTAAAACCCACTAATAATGTGGGCTCCCAGGTTATTGTAAATGGGGAAGTAATGGGAAATATGAAGGCTAAGGATTATTTTAAGTATAAGACTAAGCTTATTCCGGATATAATAAAAGCCTTTAAAAAATTAGAAAAACAGGCTGATATCATTGTGATAGAAGGAGCCGGAAGCCCCGTGGAAATTAATTTAAAAGAAAATGACATTGTAAATATGGGCATGGCTAAAATCGTGGATGCTCCGGTTTTATTAGTGGGAGACATTGACAGAGGAGGAGTCTTCGCACAGCTTTTAGGAACACTTATGTTATTAGATAGCGATGAGTTAGACCGGGTAAAAGGATTAGTAATAAATAAATTTAGAGGTGATAAATCCATTTTAGATACGGGAATAAAAATGCTAGAAGAAAAGGGAAAAATTCCTGTAAGTGGCGTGATTCCCTATACAGAATTGCAATTAGAGGATGAGGATAGTTTAAGTGAAAGATTTAATAATACAAAAAACGGATTAATAAATATTGCCGTGGTTAGATATCCTAGAATATCTAACTTTACTGACTTTAATGTATTTGACCAGATAGATGAGATAAGTGTTAAATATGTCACAAATCCTAAGGGATTAGAAAATGCTGATATTATAATTCTTCCGGGAAGCAAAAATACCATAAGTGATCTAGAGTGGTTGAGAATGAGTGGCATGGAAGCCGAGATAAAAAAGAGGGCAGGCAATACTATAGTTTTTGGAATCTGCGGTGGATATCAAATGCTAGGTGATAAGATTATCGACGATTGCAATGTCGAGGGCAATGGCTCTATAAGGGGAATGGAATTACTTAAGATGACCACTCGCATGGAAAAAGAGAAAACTAGAATGCAGGTTAGCGGCATTCTAGAAAACGTAGGTGGATGTTTAAGTGAATTAAACGGATTATCCTATAAAGGCTATGAAATTCATATGGGCAGGTCAACTAATAATAATCTAAATGTTATTGAGTGCAATGGCAATGTTTACGGAAGCTATGTACACGGCTTGTTTGACAGTGGAAAAATAGCTGAAACTATTGTGGAACTAATAGCTAAGAAAAAAGGAATAAAGCTTAATGATAAAAGCTTTATGGATTATGATCAGATTAAAGAAAAAGAATATGATAGGTTAGCAGATGTCATTAGAGAATATGTAAACATGGATGAAATTTATTCTATGTTAAGAGAAGTTAAGTATTCTAATGATATAGAAGAGCAGGAAAATTACATAAAAATCACTGATGTTTTAAAGGGTGTAGAAAAAATAAATTCTCCTAACCTTGATATTTACAATGAAGTAAAAAAAGGATGGGACAGCGTAGCTAAACCAATAGACAGCTTAGGGGAGTTTGAAATAATCACATCTAAGATAGGCGCTATTTTAGGTACCTCTAATATTGATTTAAGAAAAAAAGCCATTATTACAATGTGCGCAGACAATGGAATAGTGGAAGAAAAAGTGAGTCAATCAGGTCAGGAAGTTACATTGGCAGTGGCTAAATCAATGGCTAAAAATAATTCATCAGTGGGAAAATTAGCATCATACTCGGATACAACTGTAATCAGTGTGGATATTGGAATTAACAGCGATGAAAAAATAGAAGGTGTCCTTGATAGAAAAATCAGTTATGGAACTAAGAATTTTCTTAAGATGCCTGCAATGACATATGATGAAACACTAAAGGCTATACAGACAGGAATGGATTTAGTGGCAGACTTAAAAAAACAGGGATATAAGATTATAGGAACCGGCGAGATGGGTATAGGAAATACCACTACTAGCACATGTATTGTGGCTTCTATATTAAAGTGTAAAGCCAGTGAAATCGTGGGTAGAGGAGCTGGTCTTAGCGATGACGGACTTAAGAGAAAAGAGGAAGTAATTGATTTAGCTATAGAGAAATATGATTTATATAATGCTAATCCATTAGATATTTTATCCCATGTAGGAGGCCTTGATATAGCTGGAATTGTGGGAGTTATTATAGGCGGTGCGGTTTATAATGTTCCTATTGTTTTAGATGGACTTATTACTTTATCCGCTGCACTTGTGGCAACTAAGTTAGTGGATAATGTTAAAGACTATATTATTCCATCTCATATGGGAAAAGAACCGGCAGTTAAGGCAGTGTTTAGGGAACTAAATATAGATGGAATATTGCATGCTAAAATGGCACTAGGCGAGGGAACAGGCTGTGCAATGTTATTTCCATTATTAGATATGGCATTAAATATTTACAATGACCGAACTACTTTCGAGGACATAGATGTGGAAGCTTACAGGAGGTTTTAATGATACTACTAGTGATTGGTGGAAGTGGCAGTGGAAAATCTGAATATGCTGAAAAAAGAATAATGGATTTGAAAAAAAATAGTAAGGAGGAATTACTGTATATTGCCACAATGAAAGCTTTAGGGGCAGAGTCTCTAGAGAGGATAATTCGGCACAGAAATCTAAGAATGGGAAAGGGCTTTCGAACTATTGAAAAATCGGAAGATATTCTAAGTATAAAAGATGATTATTCACTATCTAAAGAAAAGCACTTAGGCTTAATTGAATGCGTTTCTAATTTAGTGGCTGGTGAAATGTTTAAAAATGAAAAAATCACGGATTTAGATTTAGTGGCTTTTAAGGTGGCTTTTGAGATAGAAAAATTAGGGGAATCCCTAAAGGATATGGTTATAGTAACTAATAATATTTTCGAAGATGGAATATGTTATGACAATGAAACTAAAAACTATATGAAGGCATTAGCATTAGTAAATAAAAGGCTTTTTGAATTGGCAGATGAAGTAATAGAAGTAGTAGTGGGAATACCTGTTACTTTAAAAAAGGAGGATAAATGAGCGCTTTAAAAGGATTGATAATTGCATTTTCGATGTATTCTAAAATTCCAACCCCATTTATATCTTTAAAAAGGGAGGATATGAAATATCATCTTATTTTCTTTCCCTGGGTGGGGGCTGTTATAGCAGGAATAATATATTTATGGAATTATATTGCACTAAGGGGACATATTAATCATTTAACTTTTACATTAATAGCTGTGGCTATTCCATTTTTAGTAACAGGCGGTTTTCATGTAGATGGCTTTATGGATACAATGGATGCTATTAAATCATATAAGCCTAGAGAAGAAAAATTAGAGATTTTAAAAGATCCACATATTGGAGCATTTTCGGTAATATCATTAGCTACGGCACTTTTAATTTATGTAGGCGCAATAAATCAGATAGGAAAGATAGAAATGCTAGTTTATCCAATATCTTTTATTTTAGTTAGAGCTTTAAGTGGTATAGGGGTATTTGTAATTCCTAAAGCTAAAAATAATGGCATGCTACATACATTTTCTAATAACCGAAAAAAGTATCAGAAAATAGTTATTATAAGTCTTATTATAGAGTTTATTATAGGCCAAAGCATTATGATAATTATAGATTTAAAGACAGGAATTGTTTTAGGGATAGTAAGTCTTATTTGCTTTATTTATTATCGTTATAAGGCAATAAAAGAGTTTGGCGGAACTACCGGAGATGTGGCAGGTTTTTTTGTAACCTACACAGAAATAGTTATGGCCATAGCAGCAGCAGTTTGTACATTAGTTTAAAGAGAGGATAAATATGATATTAATAGTGGGAGGTTATTCTCAGGGAAAGTATGAGTTTGCCAAGAAAAAATTTGGAGAAAAGAGAATAGCTTTAAAAAATATTAATAGTTATGCTAATAAACTATTTTTAGAAAATAAAGACATAGAGGATGCAGCAGATATGATTATAAAAAAATGTTACGGCGATATTATAATCACGGATGAAATCGGCAATGGCATTATTCCTCTAGAAAAAGACCAGCGGGATTTTAGAGATTGGATGGGTCGAGTTCAAGTTTTAATAGCAGATAGAGCTGATGAAGTTATCAGGGTAATATCCGGATTGGGGCAGAAAATAAAATGAATATAATGTTAATAAGACACGGTTTAACTAAATCTAATGTCGATAAGAAATATTTAGGAAGAATGGATGAGAAACTTATCTTAAGTGAGAAAAAAAGATTAAAGGATAAATGGAGTGATATCTATAATCCTGATCTGATTTTTGTAAGTCCTATGAAGAGATGTTTAGAGAGTGCAGATATAATTTTTTCTGAAAATGCTAAGAATAAAATAGTCATAGATGAGTTAAAGGAAATTGATTTTGGGATTTTCGAGGGAAAAAGTTATGAGATGTTAAAGGATGATAAAGAGTATAAAAAGTGGCTAGATAGTGGCGGCACTAGTGTGATTCCAAAAGGTGAGAGCAGAGAATATTTTATAAAGCGAACTATAAAAGGTTTTAATAAAGCTTTAAAAATAGCTAAAGAAAAAAATGCTAAGGATATTGTACTTGTGGTTCACGGCGGAACCATAATGGCTATTTTAAGTGAAATATCAAAGAGAAATTATTATGATTTTCAAATAAAAAATGGTGAAGGAATTAAATTAATTTTAGAGGAAGATAAATATGAAATACCATATTATAGCATTTGTGGCAGGATTGATTCTTGATTTAATTTTAGGAGATCCTCATTTTATGCCTCATCCAATAAGGCTAATAGGTGGACTGATTACTAAATTAGAAAAGCTACTTTATTGCGAAGAAAAAAATAAAAAAAGAGGTTTAATTTTAGTAATATTAGTTACCACTATTACAGGAGCCATAAGTTTTTTAATCTGGTTTTTAGCTTATTATATAAATCCTATTTTAGGAGTTATAGTGGAGGCTATAATGACCTACTATATTTTAGCCATTAAAAGTTTAAAAGTAGAGAGCATGAAGGTTTATAAAAAAATAAAACTTAATGATATTAAGGGAGCTAGAATGGCAGTTTCTATGATAGTTGGAAGAGATACTGATGTTTTAGACAGAGAGGGAATAATAAAAGCAAGCGTTGAGACAGTGGCAGAAAATACCTCTGATGGTGTTATTGCACCTATGCTTTATACTATGATTTTAGGACCTGTAGCGGGATATATTTATAAGTCCATAAATACTATGGATTCAATGGTGGGATATAAAAATGAAAAATATAAAGACTTTGGTTTTTTCCCGGCTAAGCTAGATGATTTAGTAAATTTTATTCCGGCTAGAATAAGTGCGTATCTTATGATTTTAGCGACAACTTTAAGTAAAAAATTTGATACAAAAAATGCATATAGAATTTTTAAAAGAGATAGATTTAACCATACCAGTCCTAATTCAGCACAGACAGAAAGTGTATGTGCCGGGGCGCTAAAAATAAGATTAGCAGGACCTGCAGTATATTTTGGCGTGGTTTATAAAAAGAAATTTATAGGTGATATGCTTAAAAAAATTAGCGATGATGATATAAAAAATGCCAATACATTAATGTATTATACAGCTTTTTTATCAGCCGTAATGGGAGTAGGTTTTTTAGTTTTAATAGATTTAATATGGAAGTGGATATAAGATGAAGCATGGCGGAGACATATATAACAATAAAATAAACTTAGATTTTTCGGTAAATATAAATCCATTAGGAATGCCTAAGAGTGTGGGTGATGCCATAAAAAACTCCATTGCCTGTGTGGAAAATTATCCGGATATAAACGCAGAAAAATTGCGAAAAAAAATTAGCCAGTATCACAAGATAGAATTTGAAAATATAATTTGTGGCAATGGCGCATCAGAGCTTATGCTGGCTATAGTTTATGCCCTTATGCCTAAAAAAATTATAATACCTGTTCCATCTTTTTTAGGATATGAACATGTGGCTAATGCCATTGATTCTGAAGTGATTTTTTATGAAATGAAGGATAATTCTTATAAGCTAGATAAGGATTTTTTAGATGCCATAGATGAAAACACAGATATGATTTTTTTAGCTAATCCTAATAATCCTACAGGAGAATATATTGATGATAATTTACTAGATTCTATTATTAATAAATGTGAATTAAATAATGTGTGCCTGGTTTTAGATGAATGTTTTATGGAACTTAGCAGTGAACCTAAAAGGACTAGAATAAATAATTTAGCTAATAATTTAATTATTCTTAGAGCTTTTACTAAAAGCTTTGCCATTCCAGGCTTACGACTGGGATATTTAATAACCAAAAATAAAAATTACTTAGAAAAAATTAGAGCTAATTTAAGTGAGTGGAATGTATCTATTCTAGCTCAGAATGCAGGTATTGAATGTCTTAATCAGCTAGATTATTTAGATAGAGGAAGAGAAGAAATAAAAAGCATGCGTAAATATCTAAGTTATAAACTTAAAAAAATAGGATTAAAAGTTTATGACTCAAAAGCTAATTATATCTTAGTAAAAAGTGAGAAAGATATTTATAAAGAGCTGTTAAAAGATGGAATTTTAATTAGAGATTGCAGTAATTATAGGGGACTTAAAAAAGGGTATTACAGAATAGCTGTAAAGGATATTATATCCAATGAAAAAATTATTAAGGCAATTGATAATATTTAGAATAAATACTGGAGGATAAGATGTTAAATATAGAAAAGGTAAAGCCTATGGATATAGAAAAGCGAAGCTTTGAGATAATAGAAAGTGAGCTAAATTTAAGAGGTATAGTTTTACCTAAAGATCAGGAGATGATTACTAAAAGAGTAATTCATACTACTGCGGATTTTGATTATGTAAACACATTAAAATATTCTAAGTCTGCTATAAAAATAGCAAAGGACTTATTATCAAATGGAGCTGATATAGTCACAGATACTAACATGGGATTATCAGGAGTTAATAAAAAAGTTTTGGCTTCCCTTGGGGGATCGGCTCATTGTTTTATGGCTCATGAAGATGTGGCAATAGAAGCTAAAAAAAGAGGAGTAACTAGAGCCTATGTTAGTATGGAGCGAGCTTCAAAACTAAATAAGCCTGTTATTTTTGCCATTGGCAATGCACCTACAGCACTTATAAGTTTATATGAGCTTATGAATAATGAAGGATTTAAGCCGGCCTTTATAATTGGAGTTCCGGTGGGATTTGTCAATGTCACGGCAGCTAAAGAGTTATTTTTAGATACTGATATTCCATATATTATAAATGTGGGAAGGAAAGGTGGCAGTAATGTGGCAGCAGCCATATGTAATGCACTTTTATATGAATTGAGAAAGGATCGCCAATGAGAATAGGTTTTACCACAGGAAGCTGTGCTGCGGCAGCTACAAAAGCAGCAATATATATGCTTTTAATTGGGGGAGAAAAAAATAAAATAAAAATCACTACCCCTAAAGGAATAGATTATAAGACTGATATATTAGATATAAAAAAAGAAAATGATGCTGTAAGTTGTGGCGTTAGAAAAGATGGCGGAGATGATCCGGATGTAACTTCCGGAAGCATTATTTATTCTAAGGTTAAGATTTTAGAATATGAATCTAGCTTAAATAAACCTAAGATTATAATTGACGGTGGAGAGGGCGTAGGCAGAGTGACTAAGCCAGGATTAGATCAACCTATAGGCAATGCAGCTATTAATCACGTGCCAAGGCAGATGATAGAAAATGAGGCATTGAAAATATGTGAAATGGCTGATTTTAATGGGACCATTAAGATTATAATTTCAGTTCCAAAAGGAGAAGAATTAGCTAAAAAAACTTTTAATCCCAGATTAGGAATAGAGGGGGGGATATCCATAATAGGAACTAGTGGAATTGTGGAGCCTATGAGTACTAGAGCTATTATTGACACCATAAAGGTAGAACTAAATCAAAGAAAAGCTAGCGGATTTAATTATGTGGCTGTATCACCGGGAAATTACGGCCTTGATTTTATGAAAAAGACATATAGTTATGACTTAGATAAAAGCGTTAAGTGTAGCAATTTTATAGGAGATACCATAGATATGGCAAAAGGTTTAGGCTTTAAAAAGTTGCTTCTCACCGGTCATATAGGAAAGTTAATAAAAGTTTCCGGTGGAATTATGAATACTCACTCTAAGGAGGGGGATTGCAGAATGGAATTATTAGCAGCAGCGGCTATAAGAGCGGGAGCTAGCATTGAGACTGTTAAAAAAATTCTAGACTGTGTAGTTACTGAAGAGGGAATAAAACAATTAAAGGTTGATGGTATTTTAGAAGCTACCATGAATTTAGTTATGGAAAAAATTATGTATTATTTAACTAAAAGAGCCGGAGAGGATATGCAGGTAGAATGCGTAATGTATGCTAATGATTTCGGAGAATTAGCTAAGAGTAAAGGAGCGAAGGAATGGTTAATTTTGTTGGCGCAGGAACAGGCGCAGTAGATTTAATAACTGTAAGAGGAATGAAACTTTTAGAACAGGCAGATGTAATTATTTATGCCGGATCATTAGTTAATCCTGAGTTATTAGAATATGCCAGAAAGGATGCTGAGATTTTTAATAGCGCCTATATGACTCTTAATGAAGTTATCTCAGTAATAAAAAAAGCTGAGAGTCAGGGTAAAAACACAGTTAGACTTCACACAGGTGATCCTAGCATTTACGGGGCTATCAGAGAACAGATGGATATTTTAGATGAATTGAAAATAGACTATAAGACTTGTCCGGGAGTAAGTGCCTGCTTTGGCGCTGCAGCCTCTCTGGATTTAGAATTTACACTGCCTGAGCTTTCCCAGACATTAATAATAACTAGGATGGAGGGAAGAACCGCTGTGCCTAAAAAGGAGGCTATCGAAAAACTAGCAGTTCATCAGGCGTCCATGGCTATTTATCTAAGCACAGGTTTGATAGATAAATTAGTAGAAAAATTAATTCAGGGCGGATATAAAAAAGATACGCCGGCTGCAATTATCTATAAGGCTACATGGCCGGATGAAAAAAGTTTTGTATGTACCATAGAAACTCTTAAGGAAACTGCTAATAAAAACGGAATAACTAAGACGGCGGTAATCTTGGTGGGAGATGTTATTGCACATAAAAAATATAGTAAATCGAAATTATACGCACCGGATTTTTCCACAGAATTTCGATCAGCAATAGAATAAAAAAAGAGGTGTAATATGGAAATAGCTGTAATATGCTTTACAACTTTTGGATATAAGTTAATGAAAAAGCTAAAGAGTGATGAATTTAATTTTATTTTATATTCAAAGTCTGAGAGCTTAAAAAATCTAGAAGATGTAAGGGAGGTTAAAACCTCTATTATAGAGTGGAGTAAGGAACAATTTAATAAAAAAAGAGGGCTATTATTTATCGGGGCTACAGGAATTGCCATAAGAGCTATTGCACCTTTTGTTAAAGATAAACTTACGGATAGTCCGGTGTTAGTGATGGATGATAAGGGCCATTATATTATTCCGCTTTTATCAGGACATGTGGGATTAGCTAATGAGCTAGCTGTTAAAATATCTGATATTTGCACTGCCATCCCTGTTATAACTACATCCACAGATATTCACAATAAATTAGCTGTGGATAAATGGGCACTTAAAAATAATTTAAGAATAATAAACCGCGATGGAATAGCTAAGATTTCATCTAAGATATTAAGAGATGAACCCCTTAATTTTTATATTTCTGACAATGAAAATATTGATATGGATTCTTATAATGAGTTTAAAAAAAATAATGGAAACCAGATTAAGCTTATTACAGGAAAAGAGAATTTAGAAAAAAAAATAGATGTGGCAATTGATGAGGAAGATATTAAAGCGGACCTTTATCTTAAACCTAAAAAATATGCTGTGGGTATAGGATGCAAAAAGGGAACTAAGGTAGAAAAAATTGAAGCATTAGTATTTAAATGCCTTGATGAAGCCGGAGTATCAATTAAGGATGTAAGTGCTATTACATCTATTGACATAAAAAAAGATGAAGAGGGAATAAAGAAATTTTGTAAGAAAAATAATCTTAAATTTATTACCTTTTCTAAGGAAGAATTATTAGAACAAACAGGAGATTTTAATGAGTCTGAATTTGTTTTAGAACAAGTGGGTGTAGGCAATGTTTGTGAGAGAGCTGCTATGGCTTATTGGAAGGATGAAAAGGAAATAGTATTTCCTAAAAATTCTAAGGATGGTGTGACAGTGGCTATCTCAAAAGGAAGATGGAGAATAGATTTTTATGAATAAAATATATGTAATAGGCATGGGCCCTGGAAGAGAAGAAATGATGACTAGGGAAGCTACTAAGGCATTAGATGAGTCTGATGTAATAGTGGGCTATACTGTTTATTTAGATTTATTAGGGGAGCGATATAAAGATAAAATAAAGTTATCCACTCCTATGAAGCAGGAAGAAAAAAGATGCAGAATATGTTTTGAGGAGGCTAAAAAGGGCCAGGTAGTTTCAATGATTTGTAGCGGAGATGCAGGAATATATGGAATGGCATCTTTAATGTATGAAGTAAAAAAAGACTACAGTGATGTGGAACTAATAGTTATTCCTGGAATAACGGCAGCCAGCAGCGGGGCTGCACTTTTAGGCGCTCCGCTTAATCACGATTTTTGTGTTATAAGTTTAAGCGATTTATTAACTCCATATGAGTTAATTGAAAAAAGGTTAGAATTGGCAGCCCAGGCGGATTTTGCTATGGCAATCTATAATCCCTCTAGCAAAAAAAGGTTTGATTATTTAAAGAAAGCCTGCGATATTTTATTAAAGTATATTGAACCAGAAAGAGCATGTGGCTTTGTAAGAAATATAGGAAGAGAAAATGAGGAAGTAAAAACCTGTACTCTTTTAGAATTACGAGATCAGCAGGTAGATATGTTTACCACAGTATTTATTGGAAATTCTACCAGTGAGATTGTGGATAATAAATTAGTTACAAAGAGAGGATATCCGGTTGAGAGAAATGAGTAAAATAGTTATTTTTGCAGGGACTTGTGAAGGGAGAAAAATGTCCCATTGGTTATGTTTAAATAATATTGAACACAAGGTTTGCGTGGCTACTGAATATGGCCAGCAGGTTTTAGACAAACATCCATTAGCTCATGTGATTAAGGGAAGAATGGATGAAGAAAAGATGCGCGAATTTTTTATTGAAGATAAAACTGAAATAATAATTGATGCAACTCATCCTTATGCCACTGTAGTTAGTGAAAATATAAAAAAGGCCACAAAGAATTTAGATATTAAATATATGAGACTAATTAGAGAGGATGCTGATATAGTGGATGAGAAAAGTTCAGGCTTTTTCGTTAAATATTTTAATGATAATAATGAATGTCTTAAAGCTTTAAAAAATACCACAGGAAATATTTTTCTAACTACCGGAAGTAAAGAATTAGGAAGTTATGTCGATTTAAAAGAAAGATTAGTTGTCAGAGTTATTCCTAGCCTTGAGAGCATTAATATATGTAATGACTATGGAATAAAGGGTAAAAATATTTTGGCTATGCAGGGACCTTTTAGTGAAGAGATAAATACGGCTATTTTAGATCAGTATGATGTTAATGTTTTAGTTACAAAGGCTAGCGGAAGAGCTGGGGGATTTTTAGAAAAAATAAATGCAGCAAGAAATAATAATATACCTGTTTTTATTATTGGAAGACCTAAAAATGAAGAGGGATATTCTTTTGATGAAATAAGTAAAGAACTATCAAATATATTAAACATAGATAATAAAACTAATATTAGCATTAGTTTAATTGGATGCGGAATGGGGCATTTAAGTGACTTAACTAAAGATGCGCATAAGGCACTAAATAGTGCTAAAGTAGTATTTGGTGCTAAAAGATTATTAGAGAGTATGGAGATAAAAAAGGAAAAATATCCATATTATTTAGCTGATGATATTATTCCATTTATAAAGAAAAATCCTATGGATGTGGCTGTGCTATTTTCAGGTGACACAGGCTTTTATAGTGGTGCTAAAAAGATGAACGATAAAATTTTAAAAGCTGTAAAAGAAGGTGAGATAAGTGCTGACATAAACATATATCCTGGAATTTCATCTATATCATATTTTAGTGCTAAACTGGGAGAAAGCTGGGATGATGCTAATATTATCAGCGTTCATGGAAAAGGCAAGGTAGATAATTGGAAAAATAAGTTATTAAAATCTGTCAGAGGAAATAATAAAAGTTTTGTTCTTTTATCAGGAGTAAATGATTTAAGGGCTATCGGAGAATTGTTAATTAATGATAACTTAGAAGACTGTAAAATTTATGTGGGATATAATTTATCTTATCCTGATGAAACAATTAAAAAGCTATCTCCTATAGAGTGTACTAAAGAGAATAAAGAAGGTCTTTATAGTATATTTATCATTAATAATATTAGTGATACTGAAAAGATAACTGCAGGAATAAGAGATGATGAATTTATAAGAAGTAAAGTTCCTATGACTAAAGAGGAAGTTAGAATCGTCAGTATTTCTAAACTTAACTTACATAAAAATGCTGTGGTATATGATGTAGGAAGCGGGACCGGATCTGTGGCAGTGGAGATTAGTAAACTAAGTGATAGTATTTTAGTTTATGCCATTGAAAAAAAGACTGAAGCTGTGGATTTAATTAAAAAAAATAAAGAAAAATTTAATGTTAATAATATTAAAATTATAGAAAAAGAAGCGCCTAAGGCTTTAGAAAATCTTCCTACTCCAACTCATGCATTTATCGGTGGATCAGGTGGAAATATTAAAAAGATAGTAGGGGAGTTATTAAAGAAAAATCCTAAAATTAGAATTGTAGCCAATGCAGTTAGTTTTGAGACATTGCAGGAATTATTAGAAATAGAAAAAGAATTTGAAATATCAGATTTTGATATAATTTCCCTTTCTGCTACTCGAACACGAAAATTAGGTAGATATCATATGATGCAGGGAGAAAATCCAGTATTTATATGTTCTTTTAGAGGTGATTTAGATGAAGAATAATCCTAGAATAATGATTGCAGCACCTAAAAGCGGAAGTGGTAAGACTTTAATCACTTGTGCTTTATTAGGTGCCATAAAAAATATGAATTTAGATGTATGTTCCTATAAATGTGGACCGGATTATATTGATCCTATGTTTCATAGAACTGTACTAGATATCCCATCTGAGAATCTGGATACATTTTTCTTAGATAAGATAGGGGTTAGAGAAATCTTAGCGGATAATTCTAACAAGTATGATATTTCAGTGATAGAAGGAGTTATGGGGCTGTTTGATGGATTAGGTGGAACTAGATTAGAGGGTTCTGCCTATCATTTAGCAATGGTCACAGAAACTCCTATTATTTTAGTGGTGGATGTTCATGGAATGGGAAGAAGTATGATTCCTCTAATACAGGGCTTTATCAATTATGATAGCAATAATCTTATTAAGGGAGTTATTTTAAATAGAATAAGTCAAGGCTTTTATAATACAGTAAAGCCTATGTTAGATAAAGAAATATCTGTGCCTGTATTAGGTTATTTTCCTATTAACAGGGAACTGACATTGGACAGCAGACATTTAGGTTTAAAACTTCCTGGAGAGATTAAAGATATAAAAAATAAGTTAAATATGTCTAGTAGTCAGTTAGAAAAAACTGTATTTCTTGATAAGATAATTGACATTGCTAATACTGCAAAAAAGATTAGTGATAAAAGTGTAAAAAAAATATATAATGAAGTTGGTGATGACTTAGTTCTAGGAGTGGCTAGAGATGAGGCTTTTTGCTTTTATTATGAAGCTAATTTAAATGAGTTTATTAAGCGGGGAATAAAAATTAAATATTTTTCACCTTTAAGGGATAAAAAAATACCTAGCGATGTTTCCGGTATTCTTTTAGGAGGAGGATATCCGGAACTGTATGCTAGGGAGTTAAGCTTAAATGAAGATATGAAAAGAGATATAAAAACATTAATAGAAAATGGATTGCCATCCCTTGCGGAATGCGGCGGATTTATGTATCTTCATAGAGAATTAGAGGATGATAAAAAACAGTTGTGGCCCATGGTGGGAGTAGTAGACAGTAAGGTGTTTTATACTCCTAAATTAACCAGGTTTGGATATGTGGAAGTAGAAGAAAAAAAGCAGGAATTCTTAAATGAAAAGATAAAAGGTCATGAATTTCATTATTATGACAGTGAAGATAATGGAGATGACTGTATAGCTATAAAGCCGGTAGGCGGCCGTAAGTGGGACTGTATTCATAAAACAGAAAAAAGTTTCTGGGGATTTCCTCATTTATATTATCCTTCATCACCGGATTTTGTGGAGCACTTTATAGAACAAATGAAAAATTATAAAGAAAAATAGGGGTATATAAGGAGGTTTAATGTGGTTAAATTAAATGATGGATATACACTTACACATGAACATATGTCTATTGATTTATCTATGGGAGATTTAGGAAGTACTTCTTTTGATATGATGGTGGATGACCTAAAAAAAATTTATGATAAAGGTGTTAGAAATATTGTAGATTTAACTAATCAATCAATGGGGCGAAATGCAGATTATGTTAAAAGATTAATGGATGCCACCGGAATTAATATTATTATGTCCACAGGCTATTATCTAGAGCAATATATTGAAAAATATATTAAGGATTATTCTGCCAACGAAATAGCTAAACGATCTATAGACGATATTGAAATAGGAATTTGTGATAATGGAAAACTAAGTGATATAAAGGCTGGAGTTATTGGTGAAATAGCATGGAGAGGGCCGGGAGCTGGTGAGATGGAAAAGAAGGCTTGGGAGGCTATGTGCATTGTAGCTAATAAGACAGGAGCGGTTGTTTCTACGCATCCTAGTAAAGGAGTTCAACAGAATCCTCAAGCTGAGTATTTAATTGAAAATGGAATAAGCCCTGAAAAAATAGTTATAGGCCATATAGAGTTTTATCCTAGTGAAGAAAAGTTAAAAGAACTATTAGATATGGGAGTTTATATCGGAGTGGATATGGTAGGAAAAAAGAGCGGAAAAAGTGACGATTACCGCGCTGATATAGTTAAATTGGTAAAAGACTGGGGTTATTTATCTAAGCTAACACTATCTCTTGATTTATGTAGAAAAGAAGATTTGAAATCCTGCAATGGATATGGATATATTTATCTGTTTGATACATTTATCCCTATGCTAAAGGATAGAGGAATAACAGATGAAGAGATAGAACTATTATTAAAAGATAATCCTAAAAGATTATTTAGATAATATTTGGAGAATAATATGACTAAAGAAGAGTTAGAAGAAATTTATAAAGTAAGAGGTAGCCTGAGTTTTAAAAAGATAATGACTTATCTACCATTTATGATTATGACCAATTTATCAAATCTATTATTGATAAGTGTGGATGGACTTGTGGTTGGTAATTTTGTGGGAACTAAGGCGTTAGCTTCCATAAATATTTTTTCACCAATAGTTATTATTATCGGTGTTCTCTCTAATTTTATCGCAGCTGCAATATCCACATACCTTTCGGTATGCATGGGTAAAAACGACATAGATAAGATAAAGAGGGTTAAACATTGTTCTAAGATTTTAATGGTAGTATCGACAGTGTTTATTGCAATAGCTCAGTTGCCTATAGTTTATGCGCTGATTAATTCATATGGTGTATCAGATAATATGGTGAAATTAACCTGGCAATATGCTATAGGAATAATGATTTCCATGCCTTTTGGTATGATTTCTACTATTGGAGTGTGCCAGCTTCAGATAGTAGGAAAGATGAAAGCGCTAATGGTTTTCTCTATTGTAGAAGGTGGAGTTAATCTTATTTTAGATTTGCTTTTTGTGGGGGCAATGAATATGGGAATAGCAGGTGCAGGATATGGAACTGCATTAGCTAATATTTTAAGAGCTACTATGACCTTGGTTTATCTTTATAAAAAAACAGATATATTTAATACCGGTAAGGTTAAATCTAATTTAGAAGATATGAAAAATATTTTGGCTTCGGGATTGCCGGAGTTAGCTAGCAGCGTTATGTTGGCACTTCAAAATTATATGATAGTTAAAATTATTGTGGATACTTTTGGAGAAGATGGCGGTGTTATTAGAGGTGTGTGTACATTTGCACTATCCTTGGTTTTAGTGGCAATAAATGGAGTGATGGGGTCTATTCGCCCACTGGTAGGTCTTCTTACAGGCTCTAGAGGATTTAAGGTACTTCGAATTTTAATGAGGCATTCTTTTATTATAATTAGCACTATTGTGGGAATATTAACCCTTGTTATAGTAATATATCCCCAGGGGATTTATTATATCCACGGAGTAAAGACTATACCAAAAGCAGGAAATATTTCCCTGATTATTTTTTCAATGCATTTTCTCTTAAAAGGATTTGATGCAATTTTTAGATTATACTTTTCTAACAGAAAACAGTCTAAATTTTCTTCTGTTGTCACTGTAGTGGGAAGTATGACAATGCCGGTTTTTGCATTTATATTTAGTAAAATTTTTGCCCCTCAATGGGTGTGGGCATCATATATATTATCTGAGATGATTATTTTTTCACTAAACTTACATAAATATTTTTCTATAGTAAGGCAAGATTATATTAGGGAGGAAAATCTGGGGATTATCTATATGACAGTTAAACCTAGGGATGCAGTTGAGGCCTCTAGAAATATTAGAAAATATGCCAATAGCAATGGAGTAGAACAAAAGATATCTTATAGAATGAGTTTATGTATGGAAGAGATGGTAGCGTACGCAGTAGAAGCAAATAAAAAGAATAATATTAACATTCAGATCATTATAAGATTTTATAAAAATGGTGGAACATTTTTAATGATAGATGATGGAAAATGCTTAGCACTTAATGAAGATAATCATACTAGAAATCTTGTAACAGATAATTATAATCTTTTAAAGAAAGTGTGTAAGGATATTAAGTATAATTATAATTTAGATTTAAATTATACATTTTTTAGATTTGAGGTTTAGGGAGGAATATTATGAGAAGAATATCTTTTATTGTCCCAACATATAATTGTGAAAATTTTGTTGAAGAGTGCATTAACTCAGTTATCAGCCAAATCAGTGATAAAGATGAGCTAGTTTTAGTGGATGACGGCTCAAGTGATGGTACTAGGGATGTACTAAAAAAATATGAAAATATAGAAAATATTAATATTATCTTCAATGAACATAAAGGGGCGTCAGGTGCTAGAAATAAAGGCATAGACTGTGCTAAGGGTGAGTATATTACATTTATAGATTGTGATGATTTACTAAAGAAGGGATTTATATCTAAAAGTGAAGAATTATTAAAAAAGAATGCAGACTTATATATTTTTGGAATTGAGAGAATACCTATAGAGGGCAATAGAGAGTTTTGGAAGGTGAGAGATAACTACTATGAAAATGTCTCTGATTTTGCAGATAATTATATTAAAACTCGTCGCCTTTTAATTTATTCTAATTGCAATAAATTATATAAGAAAAGTATTGTAGATAAAATGAATTTAAGATTTTTAGAAGGACTAGATTTCGGTGAGGACAGATTATTTAACTTTAATTATCTAAAGGGATGTAAGAATGTAGTGACATCTAAAGTTATAATGTTAAGTTATGTCCAAAGAAGTCTTTCTTCGTT
Organism: uncultured Lachnospiraceae bacterium; assembly: GCA_902783775.1. Lineage (GTDB taxonomy): Bacteria > Bacillota > Clostridia > Lachnospirales > Lachnospiraceae > Eubacterium_G. The sequence goes on along the minus strand of CACZSI010000016.1, from coordinate 7,282 downwards.
GTCCACTAAATATGTTCCTAACTTTTTTAAGCAGATAAAGATGCTTCACAAGGCTAAACTAGATTGCTTTTTTGGACTAGCTAAAAATGTTAAAGACGAAGATAAATATAATTTCGCGGCATATGATTTGACTAGAGAGATTGAAAATACCATAAAGAGATTTAAGGATAATCCAAAAGAAGAAAAGGAAAATATGCCACTTATAAATGATTTAGTATTTGATAACAGTTATGATATCGATAAAACAATAGATATTATTGTGGTATTTGGAAGCTATAACTGTGAATATAAGGCTAAGACTGCACTAGATGTAGCTAATAAAAATCCGCATTCATTTATTATTGTCTCCGGTGGCAATATCCAAAAAGAAGGTAAAACAGAAGCTTTATTTATGCGTGACTATTTAGTTGAACATGGCATTGATAGCTCTAGAATCTATATTGAAGAGCAAGCTAATAATACTTATCAAAATCTGGATTTTTCTCAGGAAATAATTGAAGAAATCAGAAGAGATAATGAGAGTGAGGATAATAAGTTTAATAGAATTGGTCTGGTAACTAGTGCATTTCATATGAACAGAATTAAAGCATATATAGATAGGGTTAAAAATGTATTTGATTATGAATTGGCTTATTATAGCTGTTATGGTGAAAATACAGGCAGGGATAATTGGTACTTTAATCCTATTGGAAGAGGAACCATAATTTATGAGTTTAGAAAGGTTCTAATTCAAAGAAGTTATTTAGGCTAGACTTATTAGTAAGGATATAAAGATGATTAATGTAGATGCAGAGATTTATAGAGAATTTAAGTGCAAGGCAGACAAGTGTAACCATAGTTGTTGTAAGGGATGGGAAATCGATATAGATGATGATACTCTTATTTTTTACGATTCTCTAGATACTAAATTGGGAAAAGAGATAAGAAAAAATATTGATAGAGAAAATGATAATTCATTTATATTAACTAATGATAAGAAATGTCCCTTTTTAAAAGATGATGGATTATGCAGAATAATTCAGGAGATGGGGGAAGACGGACTGTGCGATATATGCAGACTCCATCCCAGATTTTTTCTAGATATTGATAACTATAGCTTAGCGGGTGTGGGGTTAAGTTGTGAGAGAAGCTGCGAACTTTTAGCTAAAAAGGAAAAACTTTTGTTTGTTATTGATGATGAAGAAAAGGTGGATTTAGCTAAGCTTTTAGAATTATTAAATATTGATGAGCCAAATTTAATATTAAATAATATGGATGACGTTAATTTAGAAAAAATGCTTAATATCTTTTATAAAACAGAACCTATTGATGATAATTGGAAGAGGGAAGTTTTATACATTAGAGAGAATTATAAAAGCCTTGAAAAAATAGATTTAAGTAAATATAATGTTATCTATCAATATATTATTTTTAGACAACTTAATAAATTTAGAAAGTTAGGAATAAATAGGATAATAAAATATGCTAAGTATAGCATTGCCTATATTATTCTTAGTGACATTCTAAATGGAGACTTTATTGAGGCGGTCAGAAGATGGTCTGAGCAGATTGAATATAATGAGGATAATGTAGCTTTTGTTATAGACAGTTTGTAGAGTAGACAGAAAGGAAGAACTATGCCATTAAATGAGCAGCAGAAAAATCGTTATGCTAGGCATTTGGTATTAGAGGGGGTAGGAGAAGAAGGACAGGAAAAGTTATTGAAGGCTAAAGTTTTAGTAATTGGAACCGGAGGATTAGGCTCACCTATTTTAATGTATTTAACTGCAGCAGGTGTAGGCTATATAGGAATTGTGGACTGTGACAGTGTAGACGAAAGTAATCTTCAAAGACAGATTATCCATGCTAATGAAAACATTGGCAGATCAAAAGTAGAATCGGCTAAGGAATCAATTTTGAGAATGAATCCCTATACTGATGTTAAAACTTATGAAACTAGAATTAATAAAGATAATATTGAAGATATTATTAAAGATTATGATATTATCGTGGAGGCAACAGATAATTTCGATGCGATTTTTACAATAAATGATGCCTGCGTTAAATTAAAGAAGCCTTTTGTTCACGCTGGAGTAGTGGAAATTCATGGTCAGCTTATGACCTATGTTCCGGATAAGGGCCCATGCTACAGATGTGTGTTTAATTCACCACCACCTCAAAATGAGGTTAAGACATGTAAGGATATTGGCGTATTAGGTGCCATGGTAGGAATCATTGGTTCTATGCAGGCTTTAGAGGTTATTAAATATATAACAGGAGTAGGAGAATTATTAACCGGACGAATGATGATAGTAGATGGATTAACTATGAAAGCTAGAACTATCAATCTCCATAAAGATCCTAATTGTAAGGCATGTCATTAATAAAAGGAAACAGGTTATAAAATGAGATTAAAGACTGATAGATTAAAAATTGTACCATTGGATATTAAATATTTATCTGAAGTTCACAGCTATTCTTCAGATATAGAGAATACCAGAAATATGTTATTCTTACCTAATAAATCCGTGGGTGAAACAGAGATGTTTATATTAGATGCTATGAAGCAGTGGCAAAGCAAAGAACAGAGAATATTCGAATTTGTAATTTTTATGGAGGAGAAATTAGTTGGCTCTGTGAGTATCGATATTTTGGATGATAATATAACCGGCGAGTTTGGTTGGATCATCAATAAGAAATACTGGAGAAAAGGAATTGCCACAGAAGCGGCAAGAGCAGTTTTAGAATTCGGAAAAGAAAAATTAAATCTAAAAAGATTTGTAGCTCATTGTGACAGTGAAAATATTGGATCAAAAACCGTAATGGAAAAACTTAATATGAAATTACTATCATCTACGCCGGGACGAGTTAACCGTGATGGCAGTAAGGACAGAATAGAATTAGAATATGAATTAATAATATAAAAAAACCGACCTCCAATCGTTAGATTTTTGGTCTAACTTTTTGGGGTCACCTCATTTTGCAGTTCTTTTTTTTATAAATCTTATGTTAGTTCTTAAGTATATTACTGAACAAAATTACTCTGATCAATATACTGGTTTAATTTATCCTGAGCTAATGCCAGTATTATAATATCTAATGCAAAGAAATGTAATACTAAGAAAATAAGTGAATAATTCTGGTCATTACCATTTAATTTATCAACCTTCTCACCTATCTTAAATCCCCAGAAGAATAAGAATAAACCACATGTAAATAGTGATGCTACAAAGTAAAGTGCTCCACTGATACTATCCTCATTTCCAGTTACCTCATTAAGTTCATCTGATAGTTTGATTAGCCAGATAATCTGATAAATACCACAAGTTACAATTGATAAAACAATAGCTAAAACCAAATCTCTTTTCTGAATGTTCACAATAATTTCCTCCGCTTATTTTAAATTTTTTCGAAAATCATTTATTAAATTTTCTTTTTTATAAATGATAGGATGTCCATATCTAGAATAAGGTTTTTTAGGATGAAGCTCAAACATAGTAGCCATTCTAAAAATAAAATAGATAATCATTACTCCTACAATAATGGCGATTAACTGCTTAGCCCACTTAACCTTTATACCTAAAAAGTATCTGCATATAACAAAATAAATAGCAAATAATGCCACTAAATAAATGCAGGCATTATAATTGTATGCTCCTTTGAAATCCAGAGTAAAAAGGCGCATGGAAGCTCTAGTCATTCCGCATCCGGGACAAGGCACTCCGGCAATTATAACGCTGGGACAAAATTCGTGAAACACAAGATGCGTCACGAAATATGCTATCACAATTATCACAGCTGGCAATGCATATGTTTTGATATCTTCCTTTAGATAATTTAGACCCTTCACTTATAAACTCCTATAATAAAAATACATATGATATTTTAACATATATTACTAAGATATCCTACAGCATTGTTGAAATAAAACTTTAAAATGATAAAATAAGTTTAAGTGAATTGGAAAGAGAGAAAAACATGACTAATAAAAAAATCCTAGAAGCCTTGCCTACAGTGGAAGAAGAATTAAATGGCTTATCAAAGGCTCAAGTAAAAGAAAAGATAAATCAGGGAAAAGTAAATAATCAGATTGATGCCAATGAGAGAACTTTTAAGGATATAGTAAAAGATAATGTATTTACATATTTTAACCTTATCTTTACCATTTTAGCAGCACTAGTTATAATAGCAGGACAATACAGAAGTTTAACATTTATGATTGCCATTGTAAGTAATACTATTGTGGGTATTGTTCAGGAATACAGGGCTAAAAGAGTTCTTGATAAAATCAATGTATTAAATCAGCCCTATGCTACAGCTATTAGAGATGGAGAAAAACAGAAGATTAATATTACATCTCTAGTGGAGGGAGATGTGATAATCTTAGAAGCCGGCTCCCAGATTCCTGCAGATGCTGTAGTAATTAATGGAACTATAAATGTCAATGAATCCCTTTTAACAGGTGAGTCAGATGAAATAGAAAAAAAGGAAAACTCAGAGCTTATGTCAGGAAGCTTCGTGGTTTCAGGAAAGTGCTATGCTAAGTTAACAAAGGTAGGAGCAGAGTCTTATATTTCAAAGCTTACTATTGAAGCTAAAAGTTTATCCTCTAATGAGCAGTCTGAAATGATTAGGGATATTGACTTAATTATTAAGATAGCCGGCATAGCTATAATTCCTGTGGGAGTTTTTTTATTTATAAAAAACTTCTTTTGGTCGGGGAATAGTTTTGGGGATAGCATAAATTCAATGGTGGCAGCTGTGGTAGGTATGGTGCCTGAGGGACTTTATTTATTAGTGACAGTAAGATTAGCATTAAGTGCCATAAAGTTAGCTAAAAATCAGGTTATTTTACATAGTATGAAAAGCATAGAGACATTGGCCAGAGTTGATATCCTCTGTGTAGATAAGACAGGAACCATCACCACAAACGAGATGAAGGTAGTTAACTTTATTAATATAAAAGAGGGCGCTAAAGAGCTTGTCTCAAAATATATCAATGTGCTTCCGGATAACAATGCCACTATGGAGGCAATGAGAAATTACTTTAACACTAAGAAAAAGTTAGAACATATTTCTTTTACACCTTTTTCTTCTAAATATAAGTACAGTAGAGTTGTGACTAATGAGGGAGAATACAGACTTGGTGCCTATGATATTTTATTAAAAGAAGATGCCCTAAATGAGCATAAAGAATTAATTGATAAGTATCAGGAAGATGGGATAAGAATTTTAGCTTTTGTTAAAGTGGAGGAGGAAAACCAACTTTTAGGTTTAGTGGCGTTAGAAAATACTATAAGAGATGATGCCGTTCATACCTTTAATTATTTTAAAAGTCAGGAAGTGGATGTCATTGTAATTTCCGGTGATAATCCTGTTACAGTTTCTCAGATTGCTAAGAGGGCAGGCATTGATAATGCAGGTGATTATGTAAATGCTGTGGAACTTAAAAACCGAGAGATGATAAGAGAGGCCCTTCTTACAAAGAAAGTTTTTGGCCGTGTTACTCCTGATCAGAAAAAGATGATTGTGGAAGAATTAAAAAGTATGGGACATACCGTAGCTATGACTGGAGACGGAGTAAACGATATATTGGCAATGAAGGAGGCGGACTGCTCTATTGCTATGGGATCAGGTTCAGAGGCTGCAATGCAAGCATCCCAGGTGGTATTATTAGATTCTGATTTTTCTCATATGACTCAGATTGTGTCCGAGGGAAGACAGGATATTAACAATATAGAAAGATCCGCATCACTGTTTTTAGTAAAGAATATCTTTTCGTTATTGCTAGGAATATTCTCCATTATAATGCTAAGCAAATATCCGCTAAAACCTGAGCAGGTCTCACTTATCAGCGGAATTAATATAGGAATCCCGGCATTTTTATTGGCACTGGAAAAGAATTATAAACGCCAGGGCAAACATTTCTTAAGAAGAGTTATGTTTAAGGCATTGCCGGCTGCAATAACTAATTTCGTATTAGTGGCAGCATTGGCATTGGTGGGAGAAGTGTTTGAAATGACGGATAAAGATATTTCTGTGGCTGCTACATTCTTAATGGCTACAGTGGGATTTTTGATTTTACATAATATCTCAAGACCAATGAATAAATATAGAATTAGCGTAATTGTGGCTTGTATTTTAATGCTGATATTTGCATCAGTATTTTTAAATAATTTATTCTCAATAAGTTTAGTATCAAAGAAGGCCGCTATTATTTTAGCTTTATTTATTATTTGTACTGAACCATTTGTGAGATATCTCACAAAGCTATGTTTGTTTATTGAAAGAAAAGTTAACAGACAAAAAGATATTGGTTAAAATTTTTCATTTTAATGGTGCATATTTTTCTAATAGTTGAAAAAATCAATCTCTTCATTTATAACTGTAATTGGATAATTGGAAACGATTTTATTATTTAAAGAAAGGTTATGAAATGAAGAGATTTTTTAGTGGAATTTTAGCGCTAGTAATGATGGTAGCTATGATACCTGGTTTTGTAAGCAGCGCTAAGGCGGCAACGGCAGGAATTGAAAACAATGGATTATATACTATTGTATCTGCATACAATGGAAAGGCGTTGACTCAGACAGATATGTCAACGTTCTGGGCAGATGCAGTAGTGTGGAATACTAATGCTATGAGTGATTTAGCCAGATGGAAGTTAACAGAGAGAGGGGAATTCTACTCTATAACTAACTGCGTATCTGATAAAAGTATGAAGATTTGCGGAACAAATCCGGGAGATAAATGTGATTATAACGGATATGATAATTCTAATAATTATAAATGGAAAATTGTCCCTATCACATCAGGAACATACAATGGCTGCTTTTATATAGTTTCAGCTAATAAAACCGGGGATAACAGAGAATTATATGCCCAGATAAAAGAGGGAAATAATGACAATAATGACGGTGCTTCGGTGGGACTTGGAACTAAGTCATCTAATGAGAACAGCCGCCAGATTTGGAGAATTCAGAAGACTTCTAGACAGGATACTAAGTTTACAAAGAGCATGGCTAATACTATGCTTGATGGATTTAAAAACAGATATTTTAAGTTGAATTCTAATACTGGAAACACATCTCTAGGATGGGGATTCTGGAGTATAGCAGAAATTATGGAGGCAATGCTAGACGGCTATGAGTTAACAGGTGATCCTACATATAAGACAATGTTCGAGGGAACCTGGAAAGATTTCTTAGCTAGAAACGGAAAGAATTGGTCTAACAATGCTTACAATGACGATTTAACATGGGCTGCATTAGCAGGCTGTAGAGCATATATGTTATTCGGTGGC
>CACZSI010000015.1 GCA_902783775.1 uncultured Lachnospiraceae bacterium | reverse complement strand
TTAGCTGATTTAGGATTCTCGATACCATGCTTTTCAGTCATATACGGCGGATTGCTTGTTACAACATTAAAGGAAGCCTTACCAAATATTTGTGTCGCTTCCTTTATATCTCCGTTAATAATCTCTATTTTATCCTGAATATGGTTTAATTCCACACTTCTTCTAGCCATATCCACAGATTCCTCCTGAATTTCAAGGGCCTTAAAACTCTCACCCTTATCCCTGGCTTCCATCAAAATAGGAATTATTCCGGTGCCTGTCCCTAAGTCAATAACCTTCTCATCACTCTTTGCCTTAGCAAACCAGGATAAAAGCACCGCGTCCATCCCAAAACAAAACTTTTCTTTATCCTGTATTAACTTATATCCTTTTCTCTCTAAATCTACTATAGATTCAGTCTCTTTTAATCTAATATCCATATTAATCTAACTTAGACTTTTCATTCTCCTCTAAGCCCTCTAAAGCTTTAATCTCATCTTTAGCTAAATTAAATTTCTTTTTCTTAGGCTTAAACTTTAATTCCTTAACAGAATATTCCATGATTTCTCTTTCATCATCTATCTCAACCACGATTTTAACCTTCTGCTTAAGCACATTGACTGAGACAACCTCCCCTCTCAAACCGTCGAAAGTCTTAACGTACTCGCCTACATCAGGAAGGTTAGAATTTAGGTACTCATAAGCATCCTGCTCATTCTTTAAGCAGCACATAAGTCTTCCACAAATACCTGAAATCTTAGAAGGGTTAAGAGATAAATCCTGCTCCTTAGCCATCTTAATAGACACCGGTGAGAACTCAGAAAGGAATGTATTGCAGCAAAGTGGTCTGCCACAAATACCGATTCCACCTAACATTTTCGCCTCATCTCTAACGCCTACCTGTCTTAGCTCGATTCTAGTTCTAAAAACAGAAGCTAGATCTTTAACTAGCTCTCTAAAGTCTACTCTTCCGTCAGCTGTAAAATAAAATAGAATCTTTTTATTGTCAAAGGTATACTCGCAATTAATTAATTTCATAACTAAGTTATGTTTTGCGATTTTTTCCTTACAAATTTCAAAAGCCTTTTTCTCGCTCTCTCTATTTTCCTGAACCTTCTTATCATCCTCAGGAGTAGCCACTCTGATAACCGGCTTAAGAGGTGCCACAATCTCATCATCTGTCTTATCGAGAATATCAGTAACTACCTCACCGTACTCTATTCCTCTAGCAGTCTCCACGATAACGTGCTGACCTTTCTCTATCTTATAATCCTTAGGGCCAAAATAATAAATCTTACCGGCTCTTCTAAATCTAACTCCTATTACTTTTATCATCATATATCCTTTCTAATCGACATCCTCATTCTTCATTCTCTCTTTAATCTTAATTAACAAAACTTCCATAACATTGTTAATATTAACATTAAACTTAATTCTAGACTGGGCCTTATCAATTTCCTCAAAAATCTCATTTAATGCCCTGTAAGAAAAATACTCTGAGAGCTGTCTTGTCACTGTTATATTATCCTTTAAAATAATGTTATCTTCGCTCTTAGTGGACTTATAAACTAAAATGTCCCTCATATAAACTCTAATCAGCCCAATAAAATCCTCAATGTCATCCTTATATTCGCTAAATCTTTCAGCATTTCTTGAAATAACATCCATTCCGCCGCTAATCATCCCCTCCAATGCGCTGATAATATCTCCTCGCATATCAGAAACGCTCTCATTAGTAGCTAGCATAATAGCCTTACCTAAATTGCCATCGCTAAAAGAAGCAGCAATCTTAGCCTCATACTCACTTACGCCGTACTCTTCCTTAAGTTTGCGAATAATAACACTCTCCCTAATAGGCTTAATATCTAGTCTCACACATCTTGACAATATAGTCTGTAGAAAGCTCTGGCAATTATTTGTCAGCAATATAATTACACAATACTCAGGTGGCTCTTCTAATGTCTTTAACAAGGCATTCTGCGCCTGCACATTCATTGTCTGAGCATTATCCACAATATAAACCTTATATCTACCATTGTACGGTTTAATCACCACATCATCATTAATCTGCTCTCTTATATCATCCACGGCTAGGTTTTTCTTTTCACCTACCACCATCTTTAAATCCGGATGACTAAGGGAATCAATCTGATGACATGACTTACAATTCTCACATGCAATACCCGTCTTATTCTCACCTGCATTGCTATCGCACAATAAAGATTTAGCAAAATACTTCGCTAACAAAATCTTCTCATCCATCCCCTCGCCATTGATAATATAAGAAGATGAAACCTTATTCATTTTAATAGCGTTTGCAAAATGCTCTTTTATGTGATTTTGCCCTAAAACACCTTCCATTGCTTCTACCTCAAAATGTAATCTATAAAAGACGTCCAATCTTTATAATATCATAAAAAACTACACTAGTAAAAATTCTTTTTAATTCTCTCTAACAGATTCAATATAATCTATAATCTCGCTCACACACTTGTCTAAATCAGTATTTTCAAATCTCTTAATAATTCCAGCCTTTCTAATATGCTCCTCGCTAAAATCATTACTATCTGCAATAAATCTTCTGCACAATTCCGCATACTTAGGCTTATCCTGATTAATCTCACGCTCAAGGGCTCTTTTTAGGCGCAATCCATCCTCTAATTCAATATAAATTGGAACTACCTTATTTCTTCCTAAATACTCTACTAACCTACTATAAGACTCTAATGTGGCAATATAAATACAATCTTCATTTAAATCAGTAATCTGCTTATCTGCCACAGTAAAATAACTCCAAATACCGTGGACAGTCTCATAATTTCTGCATTCAATAACCTGATCGCTGGCCTCTAACTCCAATAATCTCTCAGGGCTTACAAAAAAGTATTCTCTTCCATCCACTTCTCCCTCTCTCATAGGTCTGGTGGTATATCCCACAATAGATTTTAAATTAGTCTTATTTTTTACTTCCTTAAAAATAGTATCCTTGCCACTGCCACTTTTTCCAATTATACAAAAAATCTTAGCCATAATATCACCTTATTTTATACACTTAATCTTATTATCATTTATACCAACTAGTTTCAGTCCCTGCTTTTGATAGCTTATAATCTCATTGACATGATTGTCACTGATAACCTGCCCCGGTATCAACATTGGAATCCCCGGTGGAAACTTTAAAACAAAGTCAGCACAAATTCGTCCATTAACATTTTCAATGTCAACTGATTCATACTCCATATCATCTACCTGAGATATTCTGTAGACATATTTATCGACCTTTTCGTCACACTCCAAGGCCTCTTTTTTATTAATATCTGCCTTTAAATTATCATCCACGCCCCCGGCTTTTTTTACAGCATCTGTAATCATATCATCAGCCTGTTTTAACACAGAAATAAATTCCTCTAATTTATCAAAGTCATCAAACATTGTCGTCATA
>CACZSI010000014.1 GCA_902783775.1 uncultured Lachnospiraceae bacterium | reverse complement strand
TAATAATAATGCTACAGCATATGATAATACAGTTTTAAATTTATCTTTAGTAAAATATTTTACTAATCCTGCCACCATAACAGCCTGTGCCACATCAAATATAGCTGAAATTACTTTATAAATATATATTGGCTTTACAGGAATATATGTTAAAAAGGCAATTATCTCCTGATAAAAGATACCGTAATCTCCTACCTGGGTAGATAAAGCCTTAAATCCTCCGCCTTTTTTTATAGTATCAAACCATGGCAATAAGCAATATTTAGCATCCATTCCTACGAAATCTCTAGGGAAAACTCTGATTAGTAATGCCACTAGGGTTAATGCTATACATACCACTTCTAATAAGTGGTTACTGATATAATCTAAAAATTCTTTCTCTTTTTCTCTAAATAACGAAAATGCTTTCATCCTATCCATCCTTTATTTTTTCTAAAACTATTTAGTCATCTCCTCATTGGACCAGAAATCAACCGGCTCATAGTCTCTTAGTCTTACCAGATAGCCTTTTTTCTGTAATTCTTCCTGAATAATATCCAATGTCTCTTTTTTATCGGCTTCTACAGTATGGTAGTGGTAACCTGTAGTAATCTGCTCAAGAGGAACTGAAACGCCACCCTTTATCTCTTCCACATATTTTTTAGCTTCCAGTCTGGATGTTATATTCATCTCAACTCGAACCACACCATATAATTTATGATATACAAACACATCCTGAATTCGTCCACCGCAATCTAGAATCAAATTAAGTTCCTCTAGCATTTTTTCTTCGCTATGGCGGACCTTAAAAACTCTGGTATATCCATTGTCATTCTGAAGAATGTAGCCGGTGTGTGTGGACACAATATCGTGATTTACAGCTCTAAGAAGTGCTATGTCCTGAACTATAACCTGTCTGGATACCCCGAAGTTTTTGGCCAGCATAGTTCCCGAAACCGGCTTTTCACTTTCTTTTAGGATGTTAAGAATTTTATCTCTTCTCTCTTCTCCTGTTATTTTCATTTACATCTCCATTTCTTTAATAATTCTATTAAATTCTGTGTAAATTCTTCAATGAAATATCCATTATTGGTGCTGAATGTGTCAATGCTCCACTTGAAATAAAGTCTACTCCTAAATCAGTTAAACGCATAATATTTTCCTTAGTAACATTACCTGACACCTCAATCTGTGCCTTTCCATCGATTATCTCGATAGCCTTCTTCAATGTCTCATGATCCATATTGTCTAACATAATAATGTCCGCTCCTGCTTCCACTGCCTCTTTCACCATATCGAGATTTTCCACTTCCACCTCAATTTTTCTAACAAATGGTGCATAATCCTTGGCCATCTGCACAGCCTTAGCCACGCTTCCTGCCGCACCAATGTGATTATCCTTTAGCAATACACCATCAGTTAAGTTATATCTATGATTATTGCCGCCACCTACTGTCACTGCGTACTTCTCAAAAATTCTATTGTTAGGTGTAGTCTTTCTGGTATCTAAAAGCTTAGTCTTGCTTCCCTTTAGCATCTCCACAATAGATGATGTATAAGTGGCGATTCCGCTTAATCTCTGTAAATAATTTAATCCAGTTCTCTCTCCTACTAAAAGTACTCTGATGTCACCGGTAACAGTTCCCATAAGCTGGCCATTTTCCACCTTATCGCCATCCTTCACTAGTAGATTAACCTCAGTATTTTCATCTAGTAATTTAAATGCGCGCTCAAACACCTGTAATCCACAGATTACACCGTCCTGCTTACAAATCAAATCTACGCTACCCTTAACATACTCCGGCATAACCGCGTTAGTAGTAACATCCTCCTGTGTAACATCTTCCTTTATAGCCATTTCCACTAATGGATCAACATGTAATTTTAATGTAATTGGATCAAACATAATAAACCTCCGTTTTATACTTATTTATTTCTCTGAATTTCATCTTCTCTAGCGATTTCATCCTTAATAAGTTTCTTATTTTCCTTATTCCAATTTACGATATCCTTATAAGGCTTAAAATCGAAATCTTCTATTTCTGTTTTCTCTTCCTTAATATAATTCTTAGCAATATCCCTAGCAGCTCTCTTAGCAAAAATCATGCTTTCTAAGAGTGAGTTGCTGGCTAATCTGTTTCTTCCATGAACGCCATTGCAGGCAGTCTCGCCTACCGCATAGAGTTTCTCCATAGAAGTCTTACTGTTAAGATTTACCTTTATTCCCCCCATAAAATAGTGCTGAGCCGGAACTACCGGTATCATTTGGGATGGCACATCAAAGCCATGCTCCTTACAGTGCTTTACGATGTTAGGGAAATGTTCCTTAAGCTCAGTCTCGTCTATTGGACGCATTGACAACCAAACATGCTTAGAATTTTCCTTCTTCATCTCTTCCTTAATCTTCGCAGTCAATATATCTCTCGGCAATAACTCATTGGTAAAGCGCTTATTTTCATTATTATAAAGTTCAGCCCCCTCGCCTCTTACTGACTCTGAAATTAGGAAACTTCTCTCCTTCTCCTCATCTGAATAAAATGTGGTAGGATGAATCTGTACATAATTAACATTTTCCACTTCCACATGATTTCGAAGAGCTGTAGCTACACCGTCTCCTGTTAAGTGTCTGTAGTTAGTAGAATGACGATATATTCCGCCTATTCCACCGCAGGCTAACACTACATAATCAGCCATAATGGTATCTAAACTTCCATCATCCTTTTGAACTACCGCACCTACACATTTGTTACCATCACAAATTAAATCCAGCATAGTCCAGTATTCTTTTATAGTCACGTTCTCTAAGGTCTGACATTTCTCATAAAGCTTACTGGTAATTTCTTTACCTGTAATATCCTTGTGATACACAATTCTATTATGTGAATGTGCCCCCTCACGAGTGTAATCTAATTCTCCATTTTCTTTTCTGGCAAATCTCACACCGCAGTCAATTAAATCTTCCAATAACTCAGGTGATTCTTTAATCATAACTTCAACTGCTTCCGGATTATTCTCATAATGACCAGCCTTCATAGTGTCATTATAATAACTCTCATAATCCTCAGGAGATTTTAAAACGCACATACCGCCCTGGGCTAAGAAGGAGTCGCTTCTCTCCACCTTATCCTTAGTAATCATCAGTATGTTTTTATCTTTAGGTAAGTTTAGAGCCATATAAATACCAGCACATCCACTACCTACGATTAATATATCGGTTTTCATATAATACCTTTTTACCTTTCTTATCTAAAAAGAATGTATTTTTATCATTATAAACCTATTTTTTCAATCTGACAAGACAGATGTAAACACAGGACAAGAACCGCTATATTTAAGTAAAAAAATGCATCCTTCTTTTTTCAAAGAAAGATGCATTTTATTATATTCTTTTCTTAAAACTCCGCTCCTAGAGTAGCTGCCATAACAGCTTTTATTGTGTGCATTCTATTTTCAGCCTCATCAAATACTACTGAATGCTCTGACTCAAATACTTCGTCAGTCACTTCCATTTCAGTTAGGCCAAATTTATTATAAATCTGTTTTCCTACTGTTGTCTTTAAGTCATGGAATGCAGGTAGGCAATGCATAAATACTACATCATCTGCTGCATTATTAATCAAGTCCATTGTCACGCGGTAAGGAAGTAGGTCATTAATTCTCTCTTCCCATACCTCGTCAGGCTCGCCCATTGAAACCCAAACATCTGTATAGATGGCATTAGCTCCCTTAGTAGCCTTAACAGGATCTTCCTCGAATGTGATAGTAGAGCCATTTTCCTTAGCTATCTTCTCACACTCCTCCACTAACTTCTGATCTGGGAAATATTTCTTAGGCGCACATGCTGTGAAGTTCACACCTAGCTTAGCGCAACCTACCATAAGCGAATTACCCATATTATAACGGGCATCACCCATATATACGAAATTTAGTCCCTTAATCTCGCCGAATTTTTCCTTAAGAGTAAGGAAATCAGCTAAAATCTGTGTAGGATGGAATTCATTAGTAAGACCATTCCAAACCGGAACTCCTGCATACTTAGCTAATTCCTCCACGATTTCCTGACCATAACCTCTATATTCAATACCGTCAAACATTCTTCCTAATACTCTGGCAGTATCGGCAATACTCTCCTTCTTTCCAATCTGTGAGCCAGACGGATCTAAGTAAGTAACACCCATTCCTAAATCATGAGCTGCCACCTCAAAAGAACATCTAGTTCTAGTACTAGTCTTCTCAAAAATAATGGCAATGTTTTTTCCTTTTAAAACATCCATTAACTCGCCAGCTTTTTTCTTAGCTTTAAGCTTAGCCGCTAAATCAATCATTCCCTCAATCTCTTCTGGAGTGAAATCTAATAACTTAAGAAAATGTTTTCCTTTAATATCCATAATATCCCTCTTTCTGAAAAATTATTTGTGTAATAGTAACATTATACCACAATTCTAAAAGAAATCACTTTATTGATTTTAATTTCTAATTTATTACACCTTTTTACATATCAGATTTATCCAATTAACATCTGCCCTATTTTGAGAATCCTTATTTTCAAAAATTTCCAATATCTCAAATCCTGCTTTCTCAAATAGTTCTGTAATCTGCGCCTTCTCATAAAAACTAAAAAAGCGACCGTCCTCTGTTTTCTCGCCATTACCCTTCTTAAAGGATGCATAGATTATTCCATCACTTTTAAGAGCATGCCTCAGTTTAGAAAGGGTATCCTCAAAATCTTTTTTAGGAATGTGTAAAAGACTGGCGCATGCCCACACACCGTCGAACTCATCGTTATAATCTAACTCTTGTGCCTTTATGCACCTTACCTTTTTTCCCAGATACTTTTCGGCCTCCTGACACATCTTAGGGGATGCATCAATACTTACAACATTAAATCCTGCTTCTAAAAAAGTCATAGAATCCCTGCCGCTTCCACATCCGACATCTAAGATATTAGCGCTAGGCTTAATATATGAAAGAAACTTATTTACAGGAATACTCATATCAGCATTTCTAGTATCCATACAGTATTCTCTAGCGTTTTTATTGTAGAAATCTATTGTTTTACTCATTTTAACTCCTTGTATTGCCAATTATTAAAGCCGCAGTTTTTTGCTGAATTATAGACCGGGCTAATTATATCTTCTAGCACATTGGTAAATTCTAATTCAGATTGGCCCTTTTTATATATACGAGTTTGTATTTCAAAGTTATTAAGGTGCTCCCTGGCACATCGTTCAAATGCCTTGTGCAATGTCTCATTATCCCACATTAACTCATAGGCCGAATATTCTAATTTCGCTAATCTCGGAAAATATTTATCCCAATCCGGCAGGCAATTACTTTTAGCGCTATTTATTCTTTTAGTGGTAGGATGAAGATTCCATAACTCATCGTGAGCCACAAATGACCATGGCACAAAATGATCAATGGAGATATCTCTAGGAGTCAAAATCTCGTCGCCATAGATTTCCCTTATTTCCTTTATATCCAGCATAATCTTCCAATATTTCTTTACTCTCTCCAGATTACGCTGCTGTGGCGGATAGAGTTTATCAACTATTCCAGGCACATTTGGATTTCGCTTTTGGAGATAAGTTATCATGTGATATTGAAGCCAACCCTTAATTATTTCCTGGTTTACATGAATATATTTAACCCAGGTATCCTCCACCTTAATCTGAGTACTCATCCCTTGTAACTCACTAAAATAATAGATTAAATGCTTTCTCTTATTAATATTGCCAATAAGAATCTTTTCTGAGGTGCTCCAGTCATTGCCCCTGAAATTTTCCATAAAAGGTGCCTGTAATCTGTAAGGCACATTTTTAGTAAGCACCCTCTTTTTAGTATTAACTTCCCTATCAGTACAATCAGCCAGATACTTTAGGATGACCTCTTTTTTTTCGGAAGACTTTAAATTCATATTCTCCTTAATATAATTAATGATTTTTTCTAAGGTATCATTAGGGCCTAAATTCAGATGATATTCCGTTACCATATACCATGCATCGGCAATCATCTCATCCACTAATTCCTCATAGGTAATAACCTGCTTACCATCTAAGACTTTAGTGACAATGGCCTGAAACCAGAAGAACTTATAGCACTCACTGGTATTATCGAAAAGCCTATTTAAATATTTTATCTCTATATTTTCATCATAAGGTAATTTCATTTTGTGTGTTAACCTTTCTTTAAAAAAGGCATTCGACATATGTCGAATGCCCCCGTTTCTGTACTTTTTATTTTCTATACTTTATTTTATAATTTCCATACGGTTTATTTTTGTTTTTCTTAAAATATTTATCAGCCTTTGAGCCGCGGTAAACATAAATCTTTGTTTTAGTTAATCCCTCTTCTGTAGCTAGGATCTGGCTTCCTATCTTTTTAAGTGATTTAGGTAAGTAGACCTTCTTCCAATATGTGTCCGCGAAACATCTTTTTCCCAATGTTTTTACGCCTTCTTTTAAGACGATATTCTTTATGCCACTGAAAATAAAAGCTTCTTTTTTTATTGTTTTACATGTGCCTGGCACTATTATTTTTTTAGTTTTAGGATTATTGTAGCCCGGCACTCTCTCAAATGCTCCTGCTGCAATGGCCTTTACTTTTTTAGGTATTTTAACGGTTTTTTTATTGCCTAAATATCTTTTAAGAACGCCATTTTTTATATAAAAGCCGTTTTTATCTACCTTTTCTTTTAAATATGGCACTGACTTTTTATAGGATTTAAACTGACTTCCTAATAATTTATAATCCTTAGAAGCTAAAAATGTAGGTTTCTTTTCATCATCATAATAAACCTTATAAATGCCTTCTATCGCAGATTTTTCGAATCTCCACTTCTGCTTTTCATCATTAGGATTTCCCTGAAAATCTTTAAAACTAAATATTAACTTTCCTTTAGTTTCATCGTAAGTATAGGTGTCACACTGCTTTTTTTCTTCTTCAATATAGGACTTTTTCTCTAACGGATCATATCTGTAGAATTTTCCATCCTCTAGTATTTCAAAAATTTCCGGTGACCAATATTCCTGTGTACCCTCATCCTCATACTGAAGATACCATACACCTTTTATTTCTTCTTTAGTAGGCACCTTTGCATCTGCCGTTACTATAGAATTTACTGTAAAAATCTGTAAAATTAGCGCTAAAGTTAGCGTCATTGATAACAACTTTTTCATAATCTCCCTCCTTTTTTTCCGATCCCAATTATTACTTAAATTATATCACTTTTATATGTAAAAAAACATTATTTTCAAAAGTATTTTGGCATTTACATTATTTATGGGTTTGTTATATAATCGAACTATACAACGTTCGGAACTAAAAATTAAATATTATATAAGGAGGCAATGCTATGAAGTTTATTTCAAAAAGCAAATTGCTGGCTATTTTAATGTCATTGGCGATGTTAATTAGCTTGATGCCCCAAATGAGAATCGTTACGTTTGCGTCGGATTTAGTTATTACTAAACAGCCCGAAACTATAACGATTGATTATTCTGATTCTGCGACTTTTTCTGTAGAAGTCGATAATCCGAGTAAAGTGGCGTCATATCAGTGGTTTCAGATTGACGATGCTGAACATCATTGGAAGCTAGATGGTGTTAGCGCTAAAAGCGACACACTATGGATACCTTCTACTTATTGGAAACATGACGAGGAAAGATTTTATTGTGTAATCACTGATTATGATGGAAATACAGTTCAATCCGATGTGGCCACTCTAAATTTTGATCCTCGAAGTAATTTTTCTACACCACTTTTATTCGTAGGAAATTATGGATTGAGACCTGGCGACAATGTTGATTTAAGTAGGATTCCAGTAGCTGATTACAATGTGGGCATTGGCGTGGGACAAATTGAATTTCAGGAAACTGAAACTGAGTATAGAATAACTTTAACCGATGTTAATTTAGATTTAACTAAAAAGACTTCACCATATGATTATGATTTATCACCTGCTTTCGGCCTATTTTTCGATATGTATAATACAGGTTCAATGAAGCCTATTAATTACTATTTTAAGGGACAGAATATTATTATTAACAGTCACTATGACAGCATTCGAAAAAATGCCGGAATCACTATTGATAATATTGTAAGAGGGGAGCAATCTGATCCTGCTGTGGTAAATATGAAAACAGTGGGCAATGGTTTTCTCTATGTTCAGGGCGGAACTATAGGTATTCGCTCTACCGGCGATATAAATTTCGATGGTAACTTTGAAATTTATCCTGATGTTAACAATGTGCCTAGCTACTATAACGATGCCATCCAAGCTGTCAATATTGGTATTTTGGCTAATTCTAAGCTTAATATCACATCCAATGGCTCAGGCCTTTCATCTAACCAGGACTATGATAAGAACGGACGTATTTACGGTGGAAATATTAGAATAGAGGAGAATGCTGATGTAAATATTACAGCTAAGCCATTCCCTTCATCAGGCAGTTCGCTTTCAGCTAAGTCATCACTTTTCTGTGCCGGAAAGCTCAATGTTAATAATGCTAAATTAACTATTGATTCCTACACAGATTCTACCAGATTTAGTAATGGTAAAGTGTTAGCCGGCTTCGGCGGTATTGAGATGGCCGGAGATGGAACTGCTTATTTAGAAAACAGTGATGTTAATATTACCCTTCGAACTACAGACGGTACGCCGGTAGTTAACACTGCTGGGGCTATTGTCGGTGGAAATTTAAATGTTTCTAATTCTAATCTGGGAATTAGGGTTATTGGCATGGATGTGTACAATGCTTCAGGAATTTATAATTACAATACATTTATTACAGATAATTCAAATGTAACAGTTAATGTAGAGGCGAGATATAGCGCTAAAGGTATTACACCGGAAGATAAATTCTATTGTGAAAATTCCAATGTGGATGTCAATGTAGTCCCTTCATCTATTAGGGCTTCTCAGATT
>CACZSI010000013.1 GCA_902783775.1 uncultured Lachnospiraceae bacterium | reverse complement strand
GCTAGTATGAAAAATAAATTATTTATAATTTGTAGCATAATTATATCAGTGTTTTTAGTATCAAATATTATTACTTACGCGTATTCAAACCAAACTTTATTTGGATTTTTCTTTGGTAATTCAAATGATAATCAAAAAGAATTAGTAAAAGTAAAAGACATTTTTATAAATGATAACCAAAAAGAATTGGTAAAAGACATTTTATTAAAAGAGGATCAAAAGATAGTAGTAGACAATTACATTGTTGACTTAGAAGAAAGTCTGTGTGAAAAGAATACTCAATTGGGATATTTGGTTCTATCAATTAGTGATAAGAACAGCAACAAGGTAGATGCAGAGATTGATAACTATAATAAAACAATTAAATCTTTTGGCACAGATAAGCGTTTTATCTTTGAATATGAAGCTTCAGGAACATTTAATAAATATGCAGAATATAAAGGAAACAAGCTTTATGTTTATATTTCATTTGAGATGAATTCTGAAGAATTATCAAATATAGATGCAAGTAAGTGTATAAAAATATCTGATACTAAGAAAAACAAGCAATATAACTTTAAATTGAAATTTAGTGATAGTTCTAGAAAGTTTAAAACTAGCAATGGAATGCTTTATATATCACCATTAGGCTTAAGATTAGCAACAAATAATACTATTAAGAAAATAGAAATTTCCTTAAAAGATAAGAGTGATAAAGAAATTAGAAATTATAGTAAAAATATGTTAAGCGAATCTGGTTGCAAAGATAATGGCATCACTAAAGTTCAATATGCGACTCAATTTGAAAATATACTTAATTTAAAGAATATAGGTCATATTTATATCAATGGCGTAGAATTAAATGAAGTAAAATAGAATTCTAAACAGGCTCCTCATAACTTACAAAGGCCAGACGTCTACTGTCCTTATTCCAAGAATTAACATTGATGGTTCCCTGCCCGCCAAATAGGCTTTACCGGTGTTTACATATACGATGTCTCATGATATTATGAGATTTGCACAAATTGCAGTTAGAGTGTGGGGATGCCAAAGAACTTCGAAGAACTAGGAGCTAAGGAAGAAGATATCGAAAAATTAGCACATATATGAAAGGATTTAAAATGAAAGAAATATCATATGAAGAGCTAAGAGAATTGCAGGATGATTCGTATGAATTAATAGACATAAGAGATGAAGGGATGACACTTTATGGAATGATTCCCGGTGCAATAAACATTTATATAGAAGATTTAGAAAACAGCGAAAAGTTAAAGGCCATACCTAAAGATAAAAAAATAGTATTTTACTGTGAAGTGGGAAGATTATCTTTAGCTATTGATACAGAAAGAGAATGCTTTAAAAATAGAGAATGCTATAGCTTAACTGACGGTTATATAGGCTATGTTAGATCTAATTTAAAAAAGGATATCGATATAGCAGAAAAGAAGGAAAAAGCTGAAAAAAGTATTCAGAAAAAATTTAGAAAAAAGATTTTTTCAAAATTTGCTAGGGCGTGTAAGACATATCAGTTAATAGAAGAGGGAGATTATATTGCAGTATGTATCTCTGGCGGAAAAGATTCTATGCTAATGGCAAAACTATTTCAGGAGATAAAGCGTCATAGAAAAGTTAATTTTGATTTAACATTTTTAGTGATGGATCCCGGCTATAATGAGGAAAACAGAGCGTTAATTGAGAGTAATGCTAAGATGCTAGGGATTCCTATAACAGTGTTTGAAAGCACGATTTTTGATACAGTGGATCAGATAGAAAAAAGTCCATGTTATTTGTGCGCCAGAATGAGACGAGGATATCTGTATAGTAAGGCTAAGGAGTTAGGATGCAATAAGATAGCGCTAGGTCATCATTATGACGATGTTATAGAAACTATCCTTATGGGAATGATACACGGAGCGCAGATACAGACAATGATGCCTAAGCTTCACAGTACTAATTTTGAGGGAATGGAATTAATTAGACCGCTGTATTTAGTAAGAGAGAGCGATATATGTGCTTGGAGAGATTACAATGAATTAAATTTCCTACAATGTGCGTGCCATTTCACAGAAACTTGCACCACATGTCATGAGGATGGAACTACATCTTCTAAGAGACTAGAGACAAAGAAGCTTATCGCTGAACTAAAGAAAACTAATCCATACATAGAGTCAAACATTTTTAAGAGTATGGAAAATGTTCAGCTAGATACAGTTATTGAATATAAGAAGGACGGGGTGCGTCATAATTTCTTAGATGAGTATAAATAGGCACTTAATTTTACTGGGAAAGGAAATCTGGAAATATAAATGAAAAGTCATCATATGATTACAGAAAAGTTTAAATTCAAAATAGTTTGTTCTTTAACAAGAAAGACAATTCATAGTTTAAAAGTCTATGGAGTAAAAACTACATGGCAGAGAATAAAATACAGAAAAAAAGATATAAAAAGTGCAATGGAGTATAATAAAACTCCATTGTTTAGTGATGCTGAATTAGAGGAACAGAGAAAGCATGTTTTTCCTAAAAATCTAAAATTTAGTATTATTGTACCTTTATATAACACACCTGAAGTTTTTTTAAGAGAGATGATAGA
The DNA here is from genome assembly GCA_902783775.1 of uncultured Lachnospiraceae bacterium. Lineage (GTDB taxonomy): Bacteria > Bacillota > Clostridia > Lachnospirales > Lachnospiraceae > Eubacterium_G. The sequence continues at coordinate 5,534 of CACZSI010000013.1, read as the reverse complement.
TTCCGTGTTAGCACAGACCTATGGAAATTTAGAACTGTGTATGGCGGATGGCAGTGATGATGAACATCCTGAGGTGGAGCAGATTTGTAAAGAGTACGAAAAAATAGATTCCAGAATTTGCTATAAGAAATTAGAAGAAAATATGGGGATTTCCGGAAATACTAATGCTTGTCTTGATATGGTGCAGGGAGATTATATAGGGCTCTTCGACCATGATGATGTACTTCATCCGGCAGCTCTTTATGAAGTAATGCGTGCAATATGTGAATTGGGGGCAGATTACATATATACTGATGAAAGTGTATTTAGAAAGTCTCCTAAAGATTCATATTTATATCATCTAAAGCCGGATTTTGCACCAGATAATTTAAGGGCTAATAATTATATATGTCATTTTTCTGTTTTTAAGAAGGACTTATTAGATAAAGTGGGAAAATTTGATCCGGAATGCAATGGCTCTCAGGATCATGATATGATTTTGAGATTGACAGAGCAGGCTAAAAAGGTGGTTCATATTCCGGAAGTTTTATATCACTGGAGAGCCCATGGCGGTTCTGTGGCGGAAAATGTCGGCTCTAAACCATATGTTTTTAAGGCGGGAATTAGAGCTGTTGAAAGACATTTGAAACGACAAGGCATAAAAGGTGAAGTGGGCTTAGTTCGTGACGATGTCACAATATATCGAGTTCGCTATGAGTTAGAAGGAATGCCGAAGGTTTCTATTATCGTTAGAAATTTAGAGCATAAATTAGAAGTGAATAAATGCATTGATTCCATAATTGATATTACAACATATAAAAATTATGAAATAATAATATTAGATTATGAAAGAAAAAAAGATGCATTATCTGATTATTATCAGGAACTTCAGAAAAAACACAGTAATATTAAAGTAATAAAAAATGAAGAAAAACAAAACACACCGATTGTTTTTAACGTCGGTGTTAAAAACTGTGACGGTGAATATATTCTATTTTTAGATTGTAACACAAAGATAGTAACGCCGGATTGGATTCAGGAAATGCTTATGTTTTCAAAGCGCAATGATGTTGGTGCAGTAGGGTCTATGATATATGATTCTAATAATAATATTTGCCAAGCAGGCATAGGAATCGGGCTAATGAATCTGACGGGAAATTTATTTAGAGGTGTAGATAGAAATCATGTAGGATATATGGGACGACTTTTATATGCACAAAATCTCTCGGCGGTTTCATCATCCTGTATGATGATTAAGAAAAGCGTTTGGGAAGAGATGGAAGGATTTAAAACAGAATATAGTGCCAATTATTATGATATTGATTTATGTCTTAGAATGAGAAAAAAGGGATATCTTATTGTGTGGACTCCTTTTTCACAGCTAAAGTATTTAAAAAGGGAAGCTAATAAAAAGAGAAAATCCAGAAAGATAAAAAGACAATTAACAATTGATGAAAACTTATTTAGGGAAAACTGGATTGAAGAAATTAAAAAGGGAGATCCTTATTTTAATCCCAATTTCGCAAAGAATAGAGAGGACTTTTTCTTAAATAAAAGTCCCGTAAAATGGGAGATTAGGTAGGAAGAAGTAATGAAAAAAGATAAAATTTATTCAGCTATATTTGTAATACTTATTTTTACAATTTGTCTGGTAGGAGCAATTCTAATTCCTGCTGATATGTGTCCGGATGAACTAGGAAGAAGGCAACTGACAGATTGGATTGTTAGAACAGGAAAGCTTCCTACAGGAAATGAAGAAGGTACGGTATTAATAGGCTGGGGCTTTTCATATGCCGTTAGACCATATCTCACATCCATTATTGGCGCTTTTTTTGTGAAGATTGTTTCACTCTTTACCACTTCTGATGTGGCATTATGGGTAGCTGCTAGAATGTGCAGCATTTTATCAGTTACTGTGTGTGGAATTTATTGTATAAAGATTGGGAAAATATGTTTTAAGAAGCTTAGTTCATCATTACTTATGGCCACACTGGTTTGTTTTATCCCTCAGGTATTATTCCTAGGAATGTACATTAACAATGATTCCTTATCTCTTTGTGCCATAAGCATGATGGTTTATTATTTAGCAAAAGGACAGCAGGATAAATGGACCATTAAAACCTGCATTGGACTAGGAGTTAGCTTTTCTATAGGTCTTCTATCATATTATAATATTTACGGATGGCTTTTAATGGGAGGAATTTTATTCCTGATTTCCATGATTAAAAATAAAGATATTGAAAATAAGAAATCTTACGTAATAAAAAGGCTTACAATAGTAGCTGGAATTTGTATTGTTCTGTCAGGATGGTTTTTTGTGCGCAATGGCATACATCACAACGGTGATTTTATAGGGATAAGCGTAGAAAAAATTATGCGTGCTAAATATAGTGCCCTGGGATTTAAATTATATCCATACAGAAGTCTTAAGGGACAGGGATATCCAATGAATTTATTTGATTCAGCCTATGGGCCTTGGTGGAGGTTTACAATACATAGTTTTATTGGCGGATTTGGTTATATGACAATCTGGCTTCCAACCTTTATGTATAACATATATGAATGTACTTATGCATTAGGTATTTTATTGTTTTTCTATCAGGCTATTCGAAAGAGAATAGATAAAGAAAAAATAGCGCTGAGTGTGATGATGCTAATCTCCTCTATCATTAATTTTGGGTTATTTTTCTGGCAAAGTTATTTTAGAGATAATCAGCCTCAGGGCCGATATATAATTGGGATATCTGTTTTATTGGCCTTTATAATTACTTGCGCAATAGATCAGATAGATCTTAATAAGTTAAAAATAAAAAATACTAAGTTTAAAAAGTTAGCTAACATTATAAAACCGGCTTACATATTGATGGCCTTATGGATTGTTTTATTTATTATTTCTACAGGAACAATGAAGAAGATGTTAGGTTAGTTTATAAAAAAAAAGGAGAGTATTTATATGCCTCAAATATTGAAAAAACATCAATTTCTTTTAGAAGAATTAGTGAAAAGAGATTTTAAAAAAAAGTATAAAGGTGCATTTTTAGGAATGGCATGGAGTGTATTAAATCCATTGATAACCCTTGCGATTATGCGAATTGTATTTACTCATTTTTTTAATGACATTCCACACTATACTATATATTTGTTTTGTGGAACTGTAGTATATACTTTTTTTAGTGAATCAACATCAGAGGGAATGATGGCATTAATGGGAAATGCCCATATTTTCACGAAGGTAAATGTTCCAAAGATTCTTTTTATTATTTCAAAGAATTCCCAGACATTGGTAAATTTTGGAATGACATTTATTGTATTTTTAATCTTTTGCGTGTTTGATGGAATAAGTTTTTCACCTAGATTATTTTTATTAGCATATCCTATTGTAATGCTTCTTTTATTTAATGTAGGTGTGGGAATGATTCTGTCAGCATTTTTCGTATTCTTTAGGGATATGCGATATCTCTGGCAGGTAACAACACAGCTTTTAATGTATATGTCTGCAATGTTTTATTCTATTGAAACTTTTTCCCCTCAAATAAGAAACCTATTTTTACTAAATCCGATCTATTTATTTATTCGTTATTTTAGAAAGGTTGTAATTGATGGGGCAATTCCTTCCATAGCATTTCATGGGCTTATAGCATTTGATGTGTTTATTGTTTTGGTTTTAGGAATAATTATTTATAAAAAATATGATACGGAATTTTTATATTACGTTTAATACAGGCTCATCATATATTTACGGAGGAAGAAAATGGCTGTTTTAGAAGTAAAAGATGTCTCAGTTAGATATAAAGTTGGCGATTTTCGTGCAATCGGCTTAAAAGAGTTTTTTGTGCGTAAGCTAACAGGTAACTATCATGTAGAAGAGTTTTGGGCAGATAAAGATATTAATTTTTCCCTAGAAAAGGGAGATATGCTAGGAATTATCGGTACCAATGGAGCAGGAAAATCAACCCTGTTAAAGGCGATTGCAGGAATTATGAAACCTAGCAAAGGTGTAGTAGAGGTAAAGGGCAATATTTCAGCCCTTTTAGAGCTAGCCAGTGGTTTTGATGAAGATTTATCTGTGAAAGAAAATACTTATTTACGTGGTGCCATGCTAGGATATACACGAAAGTTTATGGATGAAAACTATGATAAGATTATTGAGTTTGCGGAACTAAAAGGCTTTGAGGAGCATTCTTTTAAACAGCTCTCAACAGGAATGCAGAGTCGTTTAGCTTTTTCTATTGCCAGCCTTGTTAAGCCGGATATTCTTATTTTAGATGAGGTACTTTCTGTGGGAGATGGATCCTTTGCCGTAAAGAGTGCCACAAAGATGAGAGAAATAATTGAAAGTGGAGCAACAACGATTTTAGTATCTCATTCATTAGAGCAGATTCGTGAATTATGTAATAAATGCTTGTGGCTTGACCATGGAATACAGATAGAATTTGGGGAAACTAAAGAAGTTTGTGATAGATATGAAAGGTATTTAAGTGGGGAGGAAACGCTGTGAAAGTATCTTTAATAATTCCAACGTACAATGCTGAAAAATATATTGAAAAGCTTTTAGATATTTTATTGGCACAAACTGTGAAAGCAGAAATTATAGTGATGGACTCTGAATCCTTGGATAATACAGTGGACATTGTTAAGAAGTATAAAGAACAGGTAAAATTAATACAGATTCCTAAAGAGAAATTTAATCATGGTGCTTCTAGGGATTACGCACTAAAACAAAGTCAGGGTGAGGTTGTTATTTTTATGACTCAGGATGCCTTGCCTACTAATGAGCATGCCATTGAAAATTTATTAAAGGGATTTGAGAAGAAGGATGTTGCAGGAGTTTACGGTAGACAGATTGCCTATGAGGATGCTTCGGCATATGAGAAATTAACTCGTAATTTTAATTATTCATCCAAAGAAAAAATATGGAGAGAAGAGGATATAGAAACATTAGGTGTAAAATCTTATTTTTTCTCCAATGTATTTGCGGCATATCTAAGAAGTGCATACGAGCAGGTGGGTGGATTTGATCATGGAATTATGACAAATGAAGATATGTTAATTGCAGCAAAATTTATTCACTCAGGTTTTGCTTTAGCATATGCACCGGATGCAAAGGTCTATCATTCTCACCGCTTTACATTAAAAGAAGATTTTAGAAGAAATTATAAAATTGGATTTATTATGGAACAATATAAAGACAGACTAAAGGGAGCAGATTCTAACAGCGAAGGATTTCGAATGGTACGCTTTGTCTCAGGAAAATTAATTAAAAAGATGAAGTTTATTAGTTTGTTTTTATTTTGCGTGCATGTGTTTACACGATTAATGGGTAATAAGGCAGGAAAGAGAGCATATAGAAAAAAAGTAAAGTAAGGAAAAATTTATGAAGGTAGTAGTTTTATTATCCACATACAATGGCGAAAAATATCTAAGAGAGCAATTAAATAGTTTGATTAATCAGTCTTATAAAGACGTTGATATTTTAGTTAGAGATGACGGCTCTAGTGATAGTACAAAGAAGATTTTAGATGAATATAAAAATGCCGGAAAACTGGATTGGTATG
>CACZSI010000012.1 GCA_902783775.1 uncultured Lachnospiraceae bacterium | reverse complement strand
GCTATTGTAATCAAAATGTCTAATCCTGGTTCTGTACTATTTCGCCAGGAAAGGGTAGGATATAACAGGAAAAAGTTTGTTATGCTAAAATTCCGCAGTATGATTCCTAATGAGGGAGAGGATTGCGCATGGTCTGGAAAAGAAGATAATCGCAGAACCACTTTTGGAAGATTTATTCGAAAATGCAGTTTAGATGAATTGCCACAGCTATTTAATGTACTTTCCGGCTCTATGAGTTTAATAGGACCTCGCCCGGAAAGTCCGTTTTACGTTAACCAATTTAGAAAAACAATTCCAGGATATATGAAACGCCATCAGGTGCGACCGGGAATTAGTGGCTGGGCTCAGATTAATGGATTACGAGGAGATACCAGCATCGAAAAAAGAGTTTCTTATGATCTTTGGTATATAAAAAACTGGTCTATATGGCTTGATATTCGCATATTATTAAAGACAGTTTTCGGCGGTATGATAAACGATGAAACAGTTATAAGTCACAAAAATTAAAAGGAGATTTCGGCATAATGCTAATTAAAAAATTAAAAGATTTTTATAATAATTATGTGTTCGCAGTAGCTGCAATTTTTGCGACTTCGTTTTATCTTATTTTTTATCTTTGCAATTACATGAATTATAGAAATGAGTGGTGGAGGACAGGAACAGTACCGATAAGACAAGCAGCCTTCTACTGCTGTATATTGGCATTGTTTCGAATTATATTCAGTAAGAAAAATATCGAAATGAAATTGCTCTATGTCTATGCTCTCTGGATTGTTGCATCTCGTATTGCCCTAAATGATTTAATATTTCTTCAGGTTCATGAAGGCAACTGGATGTCTGTTAGCAGCTGCTGGGGAATAATATTGTGTGTATTCTTTGGAAGTGGCATATATATAAATGATAAAGTCAAAAATATTTTCATTAAATGCATTGTTACATTTCTAGTGGTAATGCTGGGCATATGGGCATTAATTGCGCTAACCACTGCATTAGTTGGACAACCCCTATTGGAAACAGATAATATTTATATTGAAACAGAAAATTCTGTGCCACCATTAGTGTTTATTTCATTCTTTGGATTGCATCGAAATGTATCCGCCACATTTTTTACATGTGCTATGGGACTAGCCTTATATCAGGCTTTTGCCTCAAAAAAAGATGTATGGAAGGTAATGGCACTGGTGTTTGTTCCGCTAAGCTATGTGGCTGTAGAATTGCAACATAGCCGTTCTAATTATCTGACATTTTCCATAGTAATAGCTTTAATTGCAATGATAGTAATTAGGGAAAAAATCACAGATAAATCAAAGATTAAACAAGCGCTTATCTGTACGCTGGCGACACTGGTTTGTATCGTAGGAATATATGCCAGCTTTAGCGTGACTAATAAAGGAATCGTTCAATTATCTCACGTAGTTCACAACGTATCAAAAAAGATTTATAAAACTTCAAATAATAGTTCATCAAAAAAGAGACATATAGTGAAAAAAAGAAGTTTGAAATATGTATATAAATATAAAAGTAATCTTAGAGGAAAAGTTAAGATTCGAAGAGAAGATATAGAAGATGTAGAGCAGTCAGAAGAGATTACGGTTAAAGAAATCAGTGATAAGAGAAGCACCATTAAGGATTCATTTACATTGACAGGCCGAAGTGCAATATGGAAGGCTACTATAGATGTTTTAAAAGAAAATCCTAAGATTTTAATTTTCGGACAGCCGGAATTAAAAATAATGGATAAGGTTAATGAAAAATTACCGAACCCAATGTCCCATACCCATAATTTTCTTTTACAGCAGTTGGTGTTTTTAGGTCTGCCGGGATTATTAATTATTGTGGCATTTTTATTTTCTCTTTGTAGAAAAATTGTGCTTTGTTTTCTTTTTAAAGAAAGACAAAAGGCTAAAGCGCTAAATGTTCTTTCAGCCTTATTATTAGGATTGATAGTATATGGAATATTTGAACCTATTTTTCATCAGAGAATACCATTTACATCTACCCTATTTTTCCTTATGGCAGGATTATTTATTGCCAAATATAATAAGCTAAAGAGCGATATAGTAAATAAACAGTATCAGTCAGAATCTTATAAAGACTGTGATTTAGAGGATTAATTAGAAAAGGCAGACTCGTGGTGTTGAGTCTGCCATTATTATTTCTTAATAATTATTTTATTTTCCTATAAATTCCAGCCAATATTGCACCGGAAATATTATGCCACACGGAAAAGATGGCCCCTGGAACTGTGGCCATTGTCAAATTAGGAAATGAGGTGGCGGCCAGTCCGGCGGCTAGTCCTGAATTCTGCATTCCGATTTCAATAGACAATGCTTTAGTCTTATTCATATCTAGTTTAAGAATCTTTCCTAGAGAAAATCCACATAGATATCCTAATAAATTATGTAATATTACCACTATTAAAACAATATGACCTGTGGTAAGAATTTTTTCTGAATTATGTGATACTACAGTGCCCACTACCAGACAGATGGCAATGGTGGAAATCATAGGTAAAATATTTGATATTTTCTCTGTATATTTATGAAGAACTCTATTAATAAATAGACCTAAAGTAATAGGAATTAATATTACCTGAATGATGCTTATAAACATGCTAAAAACATCAACCTTTACAGTTTGATTTAAGAAAAGATATGTAATTGCCGGAGTTACAACTGGTGCTAAAAGTGTATTAACGCTAGTCATCCCGATAGATAAAGCTACATCTCCCTTAGATAAATAAGTGATTACATTGCTAGCGGTTCCTCCGGGACATGTTCCCACTAAAATAACACCTGCTGTTAATGCCGGATTAAGATGAAAGAGCTTACATAGAGTAAAAGCTAGTAGCGGCATTATGATAAATTGTGCCAGACATCCTAAAATAATATCATTAGGTCTTTTAAAAACCGTGCTAAAATCATCTGGTTTCAGCGTAAGTCCCATGCCAAACATTATTATCATCATTAAATAATTTACCCATTCTGTTTTAATCCAGAGGGTGGAAGATGGCACAAACAACGAAATTGCTGCTATTGCTAATACAATAAAAGCCATATATTTGCTAAAATATTCTGCGATTTTTTCTAAATATCTCATATAAATAAATCCCCTTATAATAATAATTAAATATTATTATAGCATATAAATCCCCTGTTGCTAGTCACCTACCACACTCGAAGAGTATGCCTTGCTCGGCCCTCAGATATCTAGTAAAATGATCTTATCAAATAAAAGGAACGAGAAAATATGGAAAATTTAGCAGAACAGATTTTAGCAGCAACACAAACAGGTTTTATTGATGCCACATATGAATCAGAGGAGGCATTGCGCCCTAAACTTTTATATAACAACGCGCATAAGGGAAATACAGTTCTAGCTCATTTAGAACAGGAACTGAAGACATGCGACTCATTTTGGTTTTCAGTTGCATTTATTACTAGAAGTGGATTAATAGTTATAAAGGATGTGTTAAAGGAACTTGAGAAAAAGCATCCACAGGTAAAAGGACGAATTCTAACGACGGACTATTTATCTTTTAATGAGCCAGAAGCATTGAAACAACTTCTACAGTTTACAAACTTAGAAGTTAGAATTCTAACTAAAGAAAACTTTCATACGAAAGGATATATGTTCGAAGAGGGCGAGAAGAAAACATTTATTGTGGGAAGTTCTAACTTAACGCAGAATGCCCTAAAGTCCAATAAAGAATGGAATCTAAAAGTGACATCCCTAGAGCAGGGAGAGTTAATTTTAGAGACAAACCTAGAGTTCGAATCCATGTGGAATGAGGCCAATATTCTTACAGAACAGTGGATTACAAAAGAGTATGAGCCATTATATAGGGAACAGAGAAAAGTGCGAAAGGCCAATAAGGTTGAGCGAATTCGTACCTATACCTTAGAGCCTAATTTAATGCAGAGGGAGGCTACTAAATCATTAAAGAATTTAAGAACAATGGGAGAGAGAAAGGCACTACTAGTTTCAGCGACAGG
>CACZSI010000011.1 GCA_902783775.1 uncultured Lachnospiraceae bacterium | reverse complement strand
GGCTCTGGCTTTTTAGAGAAATCTCTTTTATCCTCATTGTTATTATCAGCATCTATAATATTTACTGAATTTACTAATATATTTCTAACATTTTCAGAAATAAAAGGATAAATATTTTCTGATTTTCTAAATCTTAGTTCCATTTTGGAAGGATGGACATTGACATCTATGAAACTAGGGTCAATCTCAAAATTAATAACTGTAAAAGGATATTTATGTTGCATTAATATATTTTTATATCCCTCTTCTATAGCCTTATTTAGAATATTATTTTTTATAAAACGATTATTTATAAAATAAATTTCATTGTTTCTATTGCCCCTGGCAATAATATTTTTTCCTATAAATCCTCTTACCTTTAAATACTCATTTTCTATCTCAATTGGCAATATATTTTTAGTAATTTCTAAACCGTAAATGGCATAGATTGTATCTAAAAGCTTTCCATTGCCTGGAGTGTGAATCTTAGTTTTTCCATTATTTATAAAATTAATGGAAATCTCAGGATGAGACAATGCTATTTTTTCAATAATATCACTTATATATCCGGTTTCAGTCTGAGCAGACTTTAAAAACTTTCTTCTAGCAGGTGTATTGAAAAATAAATTTCTAACAATAAATGTGGTACCATTAGCTGTTCCTATATCCTCGAATAGTATTTCTCTTCCACCCTCTATTTTATAGCGAACTCCCATTAGCGAATCCTTAGTTTTAGTTAGTAATTCCACCTGACACACTGCAGCAATACTAGACAAAGCCTCACCTCTAAAACCTAGAGATGAAACTGTTAGTAAATCTAGAGCAGATTTGATTTTACTTGTGGCATGGCGCTTAAAAGCCACAGGGATATCTTCCTTATCAATCCCCATGCCATTATCAGTAATTCTTATTAAAGATATGCCACCATCTTTTATCTCAACGCTGATTTTATCAGCGCCAGCATCAATGGAGTTTTCCATAAGTTCTTTAACTATTGAAGATGGTCTGTCAATCACCTCACCGGCGGCAATTTGATTTATAGTTCCCTGATCTAAAACCTTAATCTTACTCATAATTTACCTTTCTATTTCCATCGATTCTTTAACTCGTTTTGTATCTTAAATAAATAATTTAATCCCTCAATCGGTGTCATGGAACCTAAGTCTAAGCTCTGTAATTCTTCGATAATATCATTCTCATTTATTGCATCAAACAATGTCATTTGGTGCGCTTCATAATTATCATTAGGGCTAGGAAGTATTTCGCTTCCCACCTTCTTACTCTCAGCTATCTGCTTAGCTTTAGCTGAAATATCTGCAGCGCTAAGCTCATCAGAAATCTCTGCGGCGCGCTTTAGAGCCTCCTCAGGAACACCGGCTAATCTGGCCACCTGAATTCCATAACTCTTATCAGCTCCGCCTTCCACTATCTTTCTTAAAAAGATAATATCATCTCCCTGGTCCTTAACACTTATGCAATAATTGTTAACTCCATCAAGGGTGCCTTCTAGCTCTGTTAACTCGTGATAATGTGTAGCAAACAAGGTCTTTGCACCAATCTTTTTCTTATCACATATATATTCAATAACCGCCCAGGCAATGCTTAGTCCATCAAATGTAGAAGTTCCTCTACCTATCTCATCTAATATTAGTAAGCTGTTTTTAGTAGCATTTCTTAAGATATTAGCCACCTCTGTCATTTCCACCATAAATGTACTCTGGCCACTGGCTAAGTCATCTGATGCTCCTACTCTGGTAAAGATTTTATCGCAGATAGAAATATTAGCACTTGTGGCAGGAATAAATGAGCCAATCTGGGCCATTAAAACTATTAACGCAGTCTGTCTCATATATGTAGATTTACCTGCCATATTAGGACCTGTTATAATAGCTATTCTATTTTTATCTGTATCTAAAACAGTATTATTAGAGATAAATGTATTTTCAGGAATCATCTTTTCCACTACAGGATGTCTTCCCTCTTTTATCTCTAAAATACCCTTCTCATTAATTTTAGGTTTAACATAATTATTTCTCTCAGCCACAAAAGCTAGTGATGCAAAAACATCTATCATAGCTACTGCCTTAGCTGTAGTCTGAATTCTGTTAATCTCATTAAATATTTTTTCTCTAATATCCACGAAAAGCTTATATTCTAAGGCAAAGAGTTTATCCTCTGCCCCCATTATAATCTCTTCCATTTCCTTTAATTCATCTGTAGTATATCTCTCAGCATTAGCTAATGTCTGCTTTCTGATATATTTCTCAGGAACTAAGCCCTTATATGAATTAGGAACTTCTAGATAATATCCAAAAACTTTATTGTACTTTATCTTAAGTTTCTGTATTCCGGTTTCTTCCTTTTCTTTAGCTTCTAAGTTAGCTAACCAAGTCTTTCCATCTAATTTAGCTCTTCTAAGTTTATCAACCTCTTCATTGTATCCTTCATTAATGACATTGCCCTCTCGAATACCGATAGGTGCCTCGTCATTAATTGCAGTAGATATAAGTTCTGTAATATCATCTAATACATCTAATTTCTCATTAATCTCCTTAAATAGCGGAGACTTAAAATCACTTATTATAGACTTTATATGAGGAAGCATAGATGTAGACTGCTTAAATGCCAATAAATCTCTAGGATTAGCTGATTTATATGAAATCTTACTTAAAAGTCTCTCTAAATCATAAATTGGGCCTAGATATTCTCTAAGCTCATCTCTAGTAATTATAGAATTATTAAGTTCTTCTATTGCTAACTGTCTATTAATAATCTCATCTTTCTTAATAAGAGGCTGCTCAATATAGTTTCTAAGAGTTCTAGCTCCCATTGCGGTTTTAGTCTTATCTAAAACCCAAAGCAATGTTCCTCTCTTCTTTTTCTCTCTAAGAGTCTCACATAACTCTAAATTTCTTCTGGTAGAAGAATCTAAAATCATAAATGTAGATGATGAATATGGGATTAATTTTGATAAATGTGTTAAGGCATTTTTTTGAGTATCATATAAATATTTTAAAAGTGATCCTGATGCAATAACACCTAGTGAAATATCTAAAATCCCCAATCCCTCTAAGGATTTAATCTTAAAATGCTCTAATAAAGTATCAACGCAAATATCCTCATCAAAGTACCAATCCTCTAATTCAAAAACACAGATATCTAATCTGCTTTTTAAATCATCTAAATCAATACCACTCATATAAAAGGAGTTATTGCACACAATCTCGCTAGGCATAAATTTATTGATTTCATCGTAAACTAATCGTTCAGAATCCACCTCAGTTACAAAATAGTCACCTGTTGTAACATCGGCAATAGAAATTCCAAACTTTGTTCCCATATATACAATGGACATAATATAATTATTTCTTCCCTCATCCATTGCAGCTAAATTAAGATTAGTTCCAGGAGTCACTATACGGACTACTTCTCTTTTAACTAATCCCTTAGCCTGAGATGGATCTTCAGTCTGCTCAACTATACAGACTTTATATCCCTTAGTTACTAACTTATTTATATATAAATCCACTGCATGAAAGGGAACACCACACATTGGTGCTCTCTCTTCTAATCCACAGCTTTTCTTAGTTAATGTAATTTCCATCTCCTTTGATGCAACAATGGCATCATCGAAAAACATCTCGTAGAAATCACCTAATCTGTAGAAAATAATACAGTCGCTGTGTTTATATTTAGTCTCAAGATATAGTTTCATCATAGGAGTTAGTTCCTCCATATGATTTTCCCATATATCCTTCATCATGCCTACTAAACCCATATTAAATCATCTCTCCCATATAATAAAAGCCTTTAGCCTCATTTAGTCTAACGTCAACTATCTCTCCGATTCTCTCTTCATCACACTTAAAGTGAACCACAGAATTATTGCTAAGTCTTCCGGTTACATAACCATCTAACTTCTTATTTTTCTCCTCAATTAAAACAGATTCTACATTGCCCTCTAATAACTTAGTTTTCTCTTTTGAGATTTCATTTATCTCTTTTAGTAATCTGTTAAATCTGTCATCTATTACATCCTTAGGAATCTGATCTTCCATCTCGGCAGCAGGTGTTCCTGAACGCTTAGAATAAATAAATGTAAAGGCGCTGTCGTAGCGAACCTTTTTAACCACATCTAATGTCTCCTTAAAATCCTCCTCTGTCTCAGATGGAAATCCCACAATAATATCTGTTGAAATACCTATATCTGGAATAGCATCTCTTAACTTCTTAACTAATAATAGATAATCATCCTTTGTATAATGTCTGTTCATTAGTTTAAGAAGTCTGTCTGATCCTGACTGTAATGGTAAATGCATCTGTTTACAAATCTTAGGATTTCTAGCCATAACTTCTATTAATTCATCTGATAAATCTTTAGGGTGAGATGTCATAAATCTAACTCTCTTTAATCCATCTATTTCACAAACCTTCTCTAAAAGCTGTGCAAAAGTAATAGGCTCATCCAATGTCTTTCCATAAGAATTTACATTCTGTCCTAAAAGCATAATCTCAACCACACCGGTTTTAACTACACTCTTAATCTCATTAATAATTTCCTCTGGATTTCTGCTTCTCTCTCTACCTCTAACATAAGGTACTATACAATATGAGCAGAAGTTATTGCATCCAAACATAATATTTACGCCAAACTTAAAAGGATATTTCCTGATAACAGGAAGATTTTCCACGATTTTATCAGTGCCATCCCAAATATCGTAAACCTTATGATTTTTATATAATATCTCATAGATTAACTCTGCAAACTTAAATATATTATGTGTTCCAAAAATCAAATCCACAAACTTATAACTCTTCTTGATTTTTTCCACCACATGCTTTTCCTGCATCATACATCCGCATAAACCGATAATCATATCAGGATTTTTTTCTTTAATTTTAGATAGATAACCTAATCTTCCATAAATTTTAAGATTAGCATTCTCTCTAACAGTACATGTATTATAGATTACTAAATCTGCATGCTCATCCTCAATTATTTCATATCCTATTTCAGACAATATTCCCTCTAGCTTTTCAGAATCCTTAAAATTCATCTGACAACCAAATGTTACAATAGAAGCTGTTAATTTTCTTCCTAATTTAGCTTCTTTTGATGTGATGATTTCTCTACACTTCTTTATATAATCATATTGAATTTCTGTTTCTTCAGTCGATGTTATCTCTTTATTATCGATGCTCATATTATTCCTCTTTATCTATATATTTCTTTTTCAGTTACAATCATATCCATCTTTATATCAAACTTATCGCTGTCAATTTTATCTACCACCTGATAGCTATAAGCAATAGCAATAAAAAGAGAAGGATTATCATTAAAATATCTATCATAGAACCCTTTTCCGTAGCCCACTCGATTCATGTTTTTATCAAATGCTACCCCCGGAGTAATTACTATATCTGCATTAGTAATAACCTCTCCGTCCACCGGTTCTAAGATAGAAAAATACCCTTCCTTCAACTCATCTATTGTGTTCACTTTCATAAATACCATATCCTTCCCTATAACTTTAGGGAAAGCCACTTTTTTATTATGTGCAATGGCATCTTTAAATATCAGATTCGTTAAAACCTCATTATTTGTAGCTGCATATAAAAATATGGTATCAGCCTTTTTATATTCTTCTAAATCTAATACTTTTTTCTGGATTATCTCACTTAAAGATTCTGCGTTTTTCATAGCAGCTCTTTCTTTAAGCATCTCTTTTCTTAATTTATTTTTATTGTACATCTTATTTCTTTGGCTTAAGCTCGCTAATGCTACCATCCTTTTCCTTGATTCGAACATTTCCTAAATTAGCTTTTAGATTTCCAATAATTGAAGCTCTATACTCATCTCTAAGTCGCTTCTGCTCGAAAATCTCCTCATCAGTTAATCCCACTGTCTTAGACTTTCTGTATAATTCATTAATTCTTTGTATTTTCTTATTATCCATCTTATCTCCAATTATTTTAAAAATATGTAACTAGTTTCCGTGTTAGAGGAAACTGCCCCAATATACTCGCCATTTTCATCTAATATAGGTTTCTTTCCAGGGAACTTAAAGATATTAACCTTAGGCTTATCCTTAACAAACAAACCTGATTCCTTACTAGAAGCCACCACAATATTATTATTTACATAATCTATTTTATATGAAAGTGGGTAATTAATTACTTCCTCATTAGTCTCCACATTTATAAATTGTGTGCCCAATGCATTTCGTCTGTAAATAAATGGTGCATCGTCAATAATTACGCACTTATCAATCATTGATTTATTTGTAATCTCCTTGTTAACACAAGTGTAAACATTCTTAGAATTTAGATCATAGAATATTAAATTCTCTTCTCTCTCATTAAAATTATATTTAGAATAAATCAAATAATCATTCTCAATCTTAGCATCAATCATTGTAGTATCATAGAATGACTGATCAATGGCATTTATAACTAAATTAGGATTTTCTAGCTGTAAATCGCCAATAAACTGCTGGGCATTTATTAAATAAATAGACTCCACTGCAGCCTCATGCTTATTTAAAAGTTCATGCATATTATTGCTAAATAATGTAAATCCTGTCTTTAAAATAAAACTCTTCTCATCATATGGAATCATAAAATCAATTCCGTTTTTTACCAGATTCTCATCGTTAATCATAATCTGCTTATTCTTAGCAAAGTTAAATAAGAATAATGAATAATTAAAAAATCCTGTGCAAAGTCCATTTTCTGATACCTTAGGCAATGCTCTTTGAATTATTAAATTAGAGTCATCTAATACGAATATCTTAATCTCTCTTCTATCAGGATATAATTCCACATTATCCTTAAGAGAAATAATTTTAGAACTGGTATGATCTACAATATTATATTTAATAATATTTAGGGCATATCCTTCAGTTCCAATCTCATCATCGTACTCAGTAAAATAAATATAGTCTGATTCATACTGGCAATCAGTTATTTTAAAAATATCTATTTTTTCACTGTGAGGCATAACCTCTTTTCTAACATTTTCCTCTAGATAATAAAGGAAATATCTAACCTTAGGTAAATTATTTAATTTTCCTACCTCAAATTCTTTTTCTAAAATCACATCTTCTTTAACATGTATTCCATTAAAAAATTTAGATTGAGCTAAAAAACGAATATTCATATTAAATCTCCTAATTTTTGTTTATATCAACTAATTATTTTACTATAAATTCACCATCGCTTCAAGTTACTAAAGTGGTTTATATTTAGCTATAATTGCCTCGAAAATCTTTATTCCATCAACTGCCGCACTGGTAATTCCACCGGCATATCCTGCACCTTCTCCTGCCGGATATAATCCTTTGATATTAGACATAAATTCCTCATCTCTCTGTATTCTTACAGGAGAAGAAGTTCTACTCTCCACAGCGCTAAGAAGGCTGTCTTCACTGTTAAAACCTTCTATCTTTCTTCCAAAATATTCTATAGCTTCTTTTAGCGCATCGTTAATTTCATCGCTAAATATAGAATTAATATTAGCTAGTTTATAATGACCTTTTATCTGACATGAAATATTTCCTTCTAAGCTTTCGCAAATATTATTTTTATATTCTATAAATCTTTGGGTAGGAATCATTCCATGGCCTACTTCATAGGCTTTTTTCTCTAACTCTCTTTGGAATTCCATTCCTGCTAATGGTGAATTGCCTTTAAAATCATCATTAGTCACTGTAACTACTATAGCTGAATTAGCATTCTTGCTTCCTCTATCAAAGTAACTCATTCCATTGACAGCTAGCATTCCTTCCTCGGAAGATGCATTAACTACATATCCTCCGGGACACATACAGAAACTATATACGCCTCTGTCACTTTCAGTGTGATAGGTAAGCTTATAGGATGCCGGTTCTAATTTATCACCTAATTCGCCGTATAAAGCTTTATTAATATCTTTTTGTGAATGCTGAATTCTAACCCCCACTGCAAAAGGCTTAGATTCCATTT
>CACZSI010000010.1 GCA_902783775.1 uncultured Lachnospiraceae bacterium | reverse complement strand
TCACGAAAGGAGAACAAAGTGAAATACACTAAGGAAGAAATATTAAATATTGTAGAGGAAGAAAACGTAGAGTTTATCAGACTACAGTTTACAGATTTATTTGGAATATTAAAAAATGTGGCTATCACAAAAAGCCAGTTAGGAAGAGCCCTAGATAATAAGATAATGTTCGACGGATCTTCTATTGATGGTTTTGCCAGAATAGAGGAATCAGATATGGTTCTATATCCGGACTGTGACAGCTTTGAAATATTACCATTTAGACCACATCAGGGAAAGGTAGCTCGTTTAATCTGTGACGTGTATAAGCCTGATGGAACACAGCTAGAAAACGATCCTAGATATGTATTAAGAAAAGTGATAAACGAAGCAAAAGAATTAGGATATACATTTAATGTAGGACCAGAGTGCGAATTCTTCTTATTCCATACAGATGATGTAGGAAATCCTACTACAATAACTCACGAGAAGGGAAGCTATTTCGACCTTGGACCAACAGATTTAGGAGAAAATGCCAGAAGAGACATTGTCCTAAACTTAGAAGAATTAGGATTCATCGTTGAGGCATCTCACCATGAGGTGGCACCAGCTCAGCATGAAATTGACTTTAAATACGGAGAAGCATTAGACACAGCAGATAAGATTATGACATATAAATTGACAGTAAAAACTATTGCTAAAAGACATGGACTATACGCATCATTTATGCCAAAGCCTAAATACGGCGAGTGTGGTTCAGGAATGCATGTGAATATGTCTATTTTCAATGAAAAAGGAGAGAATCTTTTCGCCAATGCAGATGATGAGAATGGCTTAAGTCAGGAAGCATATTACTTTATAGGCGGACTAATGGAGCATATGAAGGAAATGACAGCATTAACTAATCCTATTGTAAACTCATATAAGAGATTAGTATCAGGATTTGAGGCACCAACATATATTGCATGGTCAGCTACAAACAGAAGCCCATTAATCCGTGTACCCGCAGCAAGAGGTTTAGGAACAAGAGTGGAACTAAGATGTCCTGATTGTGCAGCAAACCCTTATTTAGCTATAGCTATCTGTTTAGCAGCCGGATTAGATGGAATAAAGAGAAAGCTTACTCCACCTGCCAGCGTTCAGAAAGATATCTTTGCAATGACAGAAGAAGAGAGACATGCAGAAAAAATTGAAAAATTACCAGCTAACCTATATGAGGCTATTTCATATATGAAAAAATCCGATTTCGTTAAGGACGTACTAGGAGAGGATATGTTTAAAAAGTATGTTCGTGCTAAGGAACAGGAATGGCATGAGTATACTACTCAGGTTACAAACTGGGAGATTGACAGATACCTAGGAATGATCTAGTTTAACGGAATGGAGGAATAACAGTGTCGGGAATTATAATTGTTTTTCCCAAGCCGGAGGATGGTCAAGCATTTAAAAGCCTGCTTATAAGAAATGGTTTTGAAAATATCAGCGTTACCACAACTGGAGCAATGGCTATAAACATGGCTGACAATCTCGGCGAAGGAATTATAATAAGCGGATACAGACTTCCAGATATGTTATTCACTGACATATATGAGGAGGTTCAAGAACATTTTGAAATGCTAGTTATTGCATCCGCCGATAAACTGATTGATATTGATATATCAGTAGCTAAATTAGAAATGCCCCTCAAGGTTAGAGACTTTCTCAATTCTGTTGAAATGATGACTAGAAACATAGAAGCAAAGTACAGAAGGGTAAAGAAGAAAGGTCCAAACAGAACTCCCGAGGAGCAGGCCACAATAGATGAAGCAAAAAAAGTTTTAATGGAAAAAAATAATTTAACAGAAAATGAAGCTCACAGGTATATCCAAAAATCAGCAATGAACAGTGGAAATACCATGGTGGAAACAGCTTCAATGATATTAACAGTAATGTATCGAGAATAGCCCCCTAAAATATCTCGAATATGCTATTTATGCAATATTGCATTTATATAAATTAAAATAGGAAAGGACGAAAAATATGTTAAGAGCAAATGAAGATTATTTGAAACTACCAGGAAGTTATCTTTTTTCAAATATTGCAAAAAAGGTAGCAGCATTTAAGGAGAAAAATCCTGATGCAGAAGTTATCAGCTTAGGTATTGGCGATGTAACACAACCCCTAGCGCCAGCAGTTATCGAAGCACTACACAAAGCTGTAGATGAGATGGCTGATGCAGAGACATTTAAGGGATATGCACCGGACTTAGGATATGAGTTCTTAAGAAAAGCAATCAGAGAAAATGATTATAAAAAGCGTGGTGTGGATATTGCCCTTGATGAAATTTTTATAAGTGACGGAGCAAAGAGCGATTCAGGTAACATTCAGGAAATTTTCACTAAGGATGTTAAGATAGCTGTTTGTGATCCGGTTTATCCGGTTTATGTAGATACAAATGTTATGTCAGGAAGAACAGGTACTTACGATCCTGAGACAGAAAGCTGGAGCGATGTTATCTACATGCCATGTAAAAAAGAAAACAACTTTGCTCCACAGATTCCAGATGAGAAGCCGGACTTAATTTATCTATGCTTCCCAAATAATCCTACAGGTTCAACAATCACAAAGGATGAATTACAGAAGTGGGTAGATTATGCCAATGAAGTAAAGGCTGTTATTATCTACGATGCAGCTTATGAAGCTTATATCAGTGAGGAAAATGTTCCGCACACTATTTATGAGTGCGAGGGTGCTAAGACTTGTGCTATCGAGCTTAGAAGCTTCTCAAAGAATGCAGGTTTCACAGGAACACGTCTAGGTTTTACAGTTATTCCTAAGGAACTTAAAGATGAGGATGGAGTAGAGTTAAATGCACTTTGGGCTAGAAGACATGGAACTAAGTTCAATGGTGCTCCATATATTATCCAGAAAGCTGGCGAGGCAGTTTATTCAGAGGAAGGCCAGAAGCAGACTAAAGAGCAGGTAGCTTACTATATGGAAAATGCGAAAATTATCGTAGAAGGATTAAAGAGCGCAGGCTTTAATGTAAGTGGCGGAATCAATGCCCCATATGTTTGGCTTGAGACTCCTAATAATATGACTTCTTGGGAATTTTTCGATTACTTATTAGAAGAGGCTAATATTGTAGGAACACCTGGTTCAGGATTTGGTCCTAGCGGAGAAGGGTACTTTAGACTGACAGCTTTCGGAAGCAGAGAAAATACAATTAAAGCTATTGAAAGAATTAAAAAATTAAGTGTTTAATATACTTTTAAAAAGCCGAGAGCTCTATAAATGAGCCCTCGGCTTTTTACAATTATAATGTTTTTTGTTATAATAGATTAAAATAATGGGAAAGGAGGAGGAACGTGTTTAGAAGACTGTTAAAAAACGGAACCAAGAGAAGTGCAGTCGTATTTGTTGATTTTGAGCATTGGTATTATGGATATAACAATATTTTTTCAATGAAACCTAATGTAGATGATTGGATTAATGAATTAAATGCTCAATATTATGTGCATAAGATTTTATATTTCGGAGATTTTAATGGTAGCGCTATTGAAAAGGAATTACCTAAGTTAGAGTCTAGACAGGGCGAGGTAGTTCACACAGCTAGTTATAAGGATGGCGTGGATAAAGATTTTACAGATTTTCTTATTTTGGATGCGATTTATAGAGAAGCTGCAAAGAAAAAATCAGCGGATGTTTTCATTATATTTACGGGAGACGCACATTTTAACCAGGTTATTAAGTATTTGCGTGAGTTAGGAAAACGAGTGATTGTATATGGAGTAAAACATTCATTAAGTAATAGGCTAAAATCATCTGCTAATGCATATATTGAAATGCCTAGAATAGTACATGAGCAGCAGTATTATTATGAAGCAATATTAAAATCGTTATATGTTTTAAATAAAAGAAGAAAGATGGCTACATATAAAAAGACAATTGATAATGTGTCATCTCATAATGGTATTTCTAGAGATAGAATTAAAGATGCGCTAGATGCACTGATGAATAACAAATATGTAACAGAAAAAGAAAAGCAGTATCATGGAAGAAAACCTAAGGTCTTGGTAGCTGATTGGAAAAGATTAAGAGAAGATGGACTTTGGGGAAATAAAACTAAAGACAATTAAAACAAAAAAAAAACAGCCTAGGCTGTTTTTTTTATTGCGAAATATTTAATTATAATTCACTGTACCCGTAGGCATTTACCAAGGCCTCTAACTTCTCGCCGGCCTTACACATAGGACATTCATCATGGGTGAATGCTGCATATTCAGGAATATCCTCTGAGTGATAAAGTGCATCAATTCTGTGACCGTCCATAGAATCAATGGCACTAAATATAGCAGAAATTCCTTCTAAAATACCACCGTAATATTCTACACACTCAATGCTGTTTTTCAATGTCTTTCCTGTAGTAGCAGATGCCAGTAACAATAAAGTATGTCTTCCGTTAATTTCATGTTTTAAGTTATCTCTGAAAATCAACTGTCCATTAGAATTATACTCTGGTGAAATTACATAAATAGTTTTATGTGCATTCATGGACAATACTCCGGACTTACTTAATTCGCTAGCTAGGAATGCACCGATAATCTCGCATCCCTCCATACATACGATGGTGTCAATAGGCTTACCCATAACGTTATAATAGTCTTTCATAGCTACGGCTATTCTTTCAGCCTCATTCTGTCTGGTCTTCATAGTGGTCATATCTAAGTAGTAGTTAAGATGTGAATGCGTAGATGCAAAATGACCTCTTATAACCTTTAACTGAATGCTAGGATCCTTTCTAGAGTAGTATTTGACAATCTTGTTTTTAATCATAACGAATCCTCCCTTCTGCATGCCGAAAGGCACTTCTTATTTAAATTTTTTCCGTTCCCGTATACATATATAATTATACCTTATTCAGAACTTAATGCAAGAAATAACTTAACAAAACTAATAAGATTAAGTGAAAAAAATTAGTTTTTTTAACTCCTTTAAATACTTTATTATAAATGAAGTATACCTATTATGATGCTTGACTTTACGACCTCCATTCTTTAATATATTATAGAGAATAATAGCGTTTAATATAACGCATAAAATAGTAAAAAATCCAAGTGGATGAGGAGGACGTATGGCAAATATTATTTCAGATGAAACAATAGATTATGTCGGAATATTAGCGAAACTTGAATTGACAGATGATGAGAAACAGAAGGCTAAAGCTGACATGGAAGAAATGCTTGATTACATTGATACTCTCAATGAATTAGATACCACAGGTGTGGAACCTATGAGTCACATTTTCCCTATTAACAATGTGTTTAGAGAAGATGTTGTAACTAATGGTGATGACAGAGAAAATATTTTAAAGAATGCGCCGGAAGAGCGTGGTGATGCTTTTGCAGTGCCTAAGACATTTGATTAAAGAATAAAATAAAACTTATTATAGAAAGAGGAATAAAATGAATTTAATGAGTCTTACAGCCGTTGAATTAGGTAAGAAAATCAAAAGCGGCGAAGTTACTGCTGTTGAGGCTGCTAAAGCAGCATTAGAGCAGATTGAAAAAGTAGAGGGTGACATTAATAGTTTTGTTACTGTATACGAAAAAGAGGAAGTTCTTAAAAAAGCTGAGGAAATTCAGAAAAAAATTGAAAATAATGAAATAGATTCACCATTAGCTGGTGTACCTGTGGCAATCAAGGACAATATGTGTACTAAGGGACATCTTACTACATGTAGTTCTAAGATCTTAAGTAATTTTGAGCCAACATACTCATCATTTGCTGTAGAAAAATTAGAAGAAGCAGGTGCAGTTATAATTGGAAAAACTAATATGGATGAGTTCGCTATGGGAAGTACAAGTGAGACTTCTTATTATGGTCCAACTAAAAATCCATGGAATACCAATCATGTACCAGGTGGTTCATCAGGTGGATCATGTGCTGCAGTTGCTGCAGAGGAGTGTTCATTCTCACTAGGATCTGATACAGGTGGATCAATTAGACAGCCTAGTTCATATTGTGGTGTAACAGGAATCAAGCCAACATACGGAACAGTTTCTAGATACGGATTGATTGCATATGGATCATCACTTGACCAGATTGGCCCGGTAGCTAAGGATGTAACTGATGTTGCTACTATTCTAGAGATTATTGCCGGACACGATGAGAAGGATTCTACATCAGTTAAAAGAGATAGCTATGACTTTACTTCAGCCCTAGTGGATGATGTTAAGGGAATGAAGATTGGTGTGCCAAAGGGATATTTCGGAGACGGTCTTGACCCAGAGGTTAAGGAAGCTGTTTTAGAAGTGGTAGAGGTATTAAAGTCTAAGGGTGCTATTGTAGAAGAGTTTGATTTAGAGTTAATAGAATATGCTATTCCTGCATACTATGTTATTGCAGATGCAGAGGCAAGTTCTAACTTAGCACGTTTCGATGGTGTTAAATACGGATATAGAGCAGAGGATTACAGAGATCTTCATAATATGTATAAGAAAACTCGCTCTGAAGGATTTGGAGCTGAGGTTAAGAGAAGAATTATGCTTGGTTCATTCGTATTAAGTTCAGGATATTATGATGCTTATTACTTAAAGGCTCTTAGAACTAAGGCATTAATTAAGAAGCAGTTCGATGAAGCTTTCGCTAAGTATGATGTAATTATTGGACCTGTAGCACCAACTACAGCACCGGTTATTGGCGAGAGTTTATCAGATCCAATGAAGATGTATTTAGGAGATATTTATACAATATCTGTTAACCTAGCTGGTCTTCCTGGAATAAGCGTGCCAACAAAGAGAGATAAGAAGGGATTACCTATCGGAGTTCAGATGATAGGTGATTGCTTTAAAGAGAACAATATAATTAGAGCGGCGTACACTTACGAGCAGGCTAGAGACTGCTACGAGAGATGTGACATTGCTAAGGAAAGAGATTAGGAGGGAACAGAAATGAAACAATACGAGACAGTCATTGGACTAGAGGTTCATGTAGAGTTAGCTACAAAAACTAAAATATTCTGTTCTTGTTCCACAGAGTTTGGTGGCGAGGTAAACGCGCACACATGCCCTGTATGTACAGGAATGCCAGGTTCCCTTCCAGTTTTAAATAAGCAGGTAGTAGAGTATGCTATGGCAGTGGGACTAGCTACAAATTGTAAGATTACACAGAACTGTAAGTTCGATAGAAAGAATTATTTCTATCCTGATAACCCACAGAACTATCAGATTTCACAGCTTTATAAACCTATCTGTACAGATGGTCATGTGGATATTAAGACTGAAAGTGGCGTGGAAAAGCAGGTTAGAATTCACGAAATCCATATGGAAGAAGATGCAGGAAAATTAATCCATGATGATTGGAATGATTGCTCATTAGTGGACTTAAACCGTTCAGGTGTGCCACTTATCGAGATTGTATCAGAGCCGGATATGAGATCTGCCGAGGAGGTTATTGCATATCTAGAGAAGCTAAGAATGACTATTCAGTATCTTGGCGCGTCAGATTGTAAATTAAATGAAGGTTCAATGAGAGCCGATGTCAACTTATCTGTAAGAGAAGTGGGTGCAGAGGAATTCGGAACAAGAACTGAGATGAAGAACCTTAACTCATTTAAAGCTATTGCCAGAGCAATTGAAAACGAGAAGGAAAGACAGATTGATTTAATTGAAGCTGGAAAAGAGGTAGTTCAGGAGACAAGACGTTGGGACGATACTAAGGAATATTCTTATGCAATGCGTTCTAAGGAGGATGCTCAGGACTACAGATATTTCCCAGACCCAGATTTAGCACCAATCGTTATCAGCGACGAGTGGATTGAGGAGGTTAAATCAAGAGAGCCTGAATTTAGAGATGAGAAAAAGGAAAGATATCAGAGTGACTTCGAACTTCCAGAGTATGATGCTGATATCATTACATTATATAAGCCACTAGCAGATATCTTCGAGGAGACTGTTGCTTTAGGCAATAAGCCTAAGGAAGTAAGTAACTGGATTATGGGCGAGACAATGCGTCTATGTAAGGAAGAGAGCATTGAGCCTGATGATATTAAATTCTCAGCTAAGAATTTCTCAAGCCTTCTAAAATTAATCGAGGGCAATGTTATAAACAGAGGTGCTGCTAAGGAAGTTTTCGAGGCAATGTTTAAGGAGAATGTAGATCCTGAACAGTATGTGGAAGAACATGGAATGAAGCAGGACAATGACGAGGAAGGCTTAAAGAAAATCGTGGAAGAGGTTATTGCCAATAACCCTAAGGCGGTAGAGGATTACCACAACGGTAAGGAGAAAGCTATTGGAGCTTTAGTAGGCCAGACAATGAAGGCTACAAAGGG
>CACZSI010000009.1 GCA_902783775.1 uncultured Lachnospiraceae bacterium | reverse complement strand
TCCTGCACCCCACACTGCGTTTTCACTACGCAGGGTGCACCCCGGCAGCTACTTTCTTGCTTTTCCTGCACCCCACACTGCGTTTTCGCTCCACAGGGTGCACCCCGGCAGCTACTTTCTTGCTTTTCCTGCACCCCACACTACGTTTTCACTACGCAGGGTGCATCTCTCCTTTACTCATTGTGGCATACAATCGCTTATCAACATTATTCATATCCTATGTTGCGTCTTTGACTAAAAAATATATCCGCTTCGAGTGCTCGGTGCGGATATATTTACACATTAACTTTCATTTATTATGCACTTCTTACTGCGTATCCATATTTTAAATAGCTATTAATAGGGCCTCTCCATAAACAAAGCCTTAAGTTTAGAAAAATTAAACTTCTTAGATTCGCAATTATTTTTTCTTTATTTTATAATTAAAAACTTCTGATATTTCTTTGTCGTAGCCTGGATAAAAGCCCTTTGGCATTCCTAGAATAATTCTGGCTCCGCGGTTATATAACAATAAAAACTCCTCGGCATCTTCGTCAAATGTAAGTCCCTCTATCTCTCCCTGGAATTTCACATCATCAAAAGTTCTCTCTAATACCACACTGGCATCAGTCTTTTTTTCATCCGGTTTTACGCGGTAGAGATGATCTGACTCTTTATTGTCGGCCTCTCCATCATCCGCTGTTAGATATAAATCTCCGTTATAATAGGCTATCCCCTGAATCCACTGAGGTGGTGCCTGAAGATGTATTTTTCCTAAATATTTTCCACTTTTCAAGTCATATTTATAGAGATATCTTCCGCTTTCCTCGCCTACCCAAGAACACATCCACACAATATTATGATCATCGTCCACAGCTATTCCGGAGCATTCCTTCTGCCCGCTATCAGGCTTAAACGGAAATGTTCTTTTTAACTTTAAAGTATCCGCATCATACACTGCAATTTGGATATTTTTTCCTACGCCGTCCATGAAATATTCCACGCCTACGTAAAGTTCATTTTTATAAACATCAATATCACCAATGTGATTCACTTCCTTTTTATATCCCTCAAAAGGCTTATCGTTAACCTTAACTTCTTTCCAATTATTATCATATTTAGTAAGAGTGGTGCTTCCACTAACCCAATATTTACCATTTTCACAGCATACACCCTGTCTTCCATTTACCTTGACGCTACTATTTAACTCATAAGAATATCGAGGCATCATTTTTTTAGAATCATCCTCGAAGCGTTTTATCTGCACATTTTTATTGCCACAACCTATCAGCATTAATGCGCTCATTGATAATGCTACTAAAATCTTTTTCTTCATATCTAATACCTCCTATCATGCACTTTTACTTATTACTTTAAATCTTTAATCTCATATTAAAATCATACAGCTTAACTTTTACCAATCTAACTAAACATAGTCGCTAATTTCTTTGCGCACACTATTCCTAATATACAAAACATACAGCTTAGCACAACATAAAAACCACCAGCTATATATTGCTTTCCTTCAAATAAATTATAAGCTTCTAGGGAAAACGTAGAAAACGTGGTAAAGCCACCACACAAACCAGTCTTTAAAAATAATTCGGCGCTACTAGGAAAATTTTCTCTATTGCTCGCTACACCTACTATAAATCCAATAAGTATTGCACCTAGTGTATTAGTTATAAGTGTTAATATTGGAAATTGACTTTTTATAGGAATAAGACTAATGGCATATCTTAACATTGCCCCTATTCCTCCGCCTAGTGCCACATAAAAAAAATTCATATTATCCTCCTAGAATTTATTTAATATATTATAAAACCTCTTATCTCATCCTTAGTTACATACAATAAGTATCCATATTATTTATCTAAAAATGATGTTAGCTTATCCTGGAAATCATGATAATATGGCTTTTCAATCATTGCCACATGAGATGCTCCCTTTATAATCTCTAGCTTAGAGCCCTTTGGCAATAGCTTTAGTGATTCCTTAATCTTATCATTATATAAATATGGGTCATTATCTCCACATATAATTAAAGTCGGATTAGATAGCTTTTCTAAGTCAATTATTTGGACAGAGCTTGATACACATAGGTCTCTTCTTCCTCCATTGGGACTGTACTCACCGTCATAATGCCAACAATTAGAACAGAAAATATCTATTACATTTTTTTCTGTAATATTATAGTCTAGGCTTCCATCAGCCTTTTTTTGAAAATCATCCGCCGCATGTTCCCAACTATTATGGTGAAATGCTTCTTTAACTTTATAATCTCCTATACCATATAAAATAGGCGCATACAAAACTATTTTTCCAAGTTTATCAGAATGCTTTGTGGCAAACCGACTCACTGTTGCAGTTCCCCAGCTCCAACCAAGAATATCGATTTTTTTATGCTTGCTTACTTTGGTGATTTTATCAGTTGCAGCGGTAATATCCCCTGCAGCATAATCTGTATCTGGCATAAAACCATCTTTAACTTTTCCTGATTGTCCATATCCTGCTATATCCAGCCTCCATACTGCATAACCTTCTTTCGCTAGTTTTCTTACTAAGCTATAATCCTTATAATCCGTATCAAACTCATTAGATGAATATGTTACACCATGAATTAATAAAATGTCCTTCTTTGTTTTTTTACCTTTGACGGAAACGCAATCCAGGTGCAAATCAATATCATTCCTTTTCACATTATATTCTTTATAGGAATATTCTATGTTTACTGCACTTTTTTTATCAGATATCTCTATGCTTTTATTAACTCTGTTAGCCTTATTATCTAATTTATTATTAGCACAACCAAACAACACACTTATAGATACTATTGTTATGCATAATACTTCTATATATTTTTTCATTTAATGCATCTCCTGATTAAATTTCTATTTTTTCAATTAGCTCACGCATAAATTGCTTTTTCTAGATAACGTATCTTCTAGTTCCTTCTCAATACTATCTATTATATCATATTGTTTTTTAATTTTGTGCTCGTCTGAATTCTTCAGGATAATGATCTTTAAACCATGCCTCTCTCAAATAATTTCTTACAAACTCCACAGCATGGGCTTTAGGCCAAAGATATCTTATCTTACTCATGGATGAAACATACCAATCGGGAACATTAGATTCCTTTAATAGCTTTATGTGCTCTTCTGTAAATCCTTTATGGTATGGTTTTCCCATTCTCACATACTCCGCGATTTCATATGCTTCTTCTCGCGAAATTCCATACTCTAATAATTTCAACATTACCTCTTCTCGATGTGCTATTATATCGTCTAATGGAATTCCTTCACTATATAATATTTCACCGTTTTCGTACCACACACCTGTACTATGGATTAATCCAAATACTTTTACTAATTCTGAAAAGGACTTTGGTTGAACTTCATTAAATATTTCATTTTCCCCTAATCTGGCATATGTCATACTATCAAAGTTTTTTGACGCCCATATAGATAATTCGTCAAAATCACCCCTATCTTCTCGAATTTCTTTTACATTAACTCCCGTATAATCCTGCAGTTTTTTTAATTTTGAAATCGTGTTATTCCCAATTAGCATAATCTCTTCAAACCTATTCTGGTCATCATATAAAATTTCTTTTTTCTCATCCACATAACAATCAATCTTCTGATTCTTCGGAACAATAACAATCTTACCGTGTGGATGCTTGATAATCTTCTGAGAATTGTCCGCGGAATCCGAACTAACAATCCCCGAATAGAAAACCTGATAATCACCAAAAATCTCTTTGGCATACTCTAATCGTTTATCACTAAATTCATTTGCGACATCTATTTCAAAGTAAACCTCTTTTCCGCTCCCTAAAAAAAATTCATATGGAATATTATGTCCCTGACCTGAACTTTCTTCAGCTGATAAAGGATTCGTCTCTGTTATTCCTAATATATATGCAACAAAGGATCCTCCAGCATTTCCACGAACAAAATTTACATATCCCAACTCACTACTTTTTTCTGCTAATTTAGTCGCCAGCCAATATTTAAACCAGCCGTCACATTCAGTAATTTTTAAAAGTTCTTCATCTAGTCGCTGCTTAACTGCTTTGGGAATTGTTTTTCCATATTTGCGAGTAATGGCATCCATGCAGAGCTCTCTCACTATTTTTTCCGCATTTTCAATTTGGAATTGCTTTTTCGAGACATCATCTCTATACATCAAATATTGATAATGATTCGAGCCATCACTCTTCACTATTATTTTTTCTGATTTAATATCCTTTAAATCAAATGTTGTCAATATTGCATCTAATACATCATCTCGATTAATTTCGGGATTAAGAAAAATATTTATCTTTCCATTTTTAATTTCCACGCGTCCCCTAGGATAATAATTGTACGGATAACCTTCCGTCACTTTTTTGTCTAACTTACTCCACTCCTTTTTGTGGTTGAAATTCTTTCCGGACTTTGAGCTAAAGTTTACATGTTCTTCGCACTCTCCACTGAGAGAACATTCCACGCTAACAGTAATCAAATGTGGTGAATTCTCATTAATACCTTTACACCAAAAAATTCCTTTTTTCATCCAATACTCCTTTCTATTTTACGCTACACCAAACCCGATAGGATTAATTTGTAAATATATTCTATCGAACAGTATGAGACATTTTTGTAGCATCCATAATCAGCTATTGGGGGAATCTCTGTGCGAGCACAGATTTTCGCTTGGCTCGTCGTGGATAACAAAAAAACACTCGAGGCACATTATCTCGAGTGTTCCTATTATCAAAAAAATAAATCAGCAGTTATAACCGTACTTCCCTGCCTTCAAAGTTTTTATGCTATTGTCACGAAACCACTACTTAATCCCTAATTTTATTACACTAAACAATAACTTCTTACAAAATAACATTAGAATAACACAATAAGATTTAACTATGAACCTAGCTTAAATCCGCTTTTTAAAGGTAATAATCCACAACAATAACAACGGATAAATATTTAAATTTCAATTTCAAAAGTAACAGTATGATTTACGGAATCCAAGGCTAACTGCGCCTTCGATAACTCTTCGCTAATTACATCTAGATCATGTCTCACTTTTTTTAAATCATAATTTACATATCTATAATCAATAACATTAGATCCTATAATTTCGTAACTACGATCCTTAGGCAATTTATTTGCCATTTCCTTTAGCTTTTCTTTTTTCTTTGTTAACTGGGGAATATAAACAAGCATTTCGTCAATTGTAATATCAAATTCAGGAATCAATGTTATTGTATTAAATACATTAATTGCATGTTTTACTTTTCTAATTTTCATTTCTAAATCTGATAAATATTCTTTTGTCTCTTCGTAATCATATTCCGGGCGGACAGATTCCACATCTTCTCCCACACTAGCAAGGAATGTACTAGACTGTTCTTCCAAACTTAACCTATTTAAATAATCCTGCTGTAATTTAGCAACAAATTTAGCCGCTTCGGCTGATGTACATTTCATAAAAACACCTTCTTTCTTTTCTATATTTCATTAACTGCTTTAAAGTTATAAACTGGTTTAATTACTTTTATGATTTCTGCAGTAGGTTCAATATTTTTCACAATATCTTTCATTCCTTTATATGCAAACGGACTTTCATCCAATGTCGACTCATTTACACATGTGGTATAAACTCCTGCTTCATTCATTGTCCGCTTAAAATCATCCACTGTAAAACGATTAGCTGCTTCCCTTCTAGAAAACAACCTACCGGCCCCATGAGGCGCTGAATAATTCCAGTCTTCATTTCCTTTTCCTACACAGATTAGTGCACCATCTCTCATATTAATTGGGATAAGCAATCTTTCCCCATTCTTAGCAGACACTGCACCTTTTCTAATAATACCATTTTCGTGATCAATATAATTATGAATCGTTGAGAATTCTCCTTTTGGTTTAAAACCATAGTTCTCTATAATCAATCTGGCAATCATATGTCTGTTTTCATCTGCAAACTCCTGGCATATCTTCATATCATGTAAATAATCCTGGCTATACTTTCCTGTGAGATAGCAAAGTTCTAGTGGGATATCCGGTGACTTCTGTCTGAAATTTCTCCGAAGTTCTTTTATCGTTTCCTGTATTTCTTTCCTACGACCTGCAGCCTTATACTCAGTTATAATTTTTTGTTCTTCTTTCCACAACTCTTCCTTTCCAATATGAATTCCAACCGCAATTTTCTGATAATTATTACACACCTGCACCCCAAGATTTCTGCTGCCTGTATGAATCACAAGATACTTGTTTCCTTCCTCATCCGCATCAATCTCAATAAAGTGATTTCCACCGCCTAAGCTACCTATGGCTCGTTCTAATTTCCTTGTATCCTTTAATTCTCTATAACATTTTAATTCCTGGATTTTAAGAAACTTCATCAATCTTCCTTCATTAACTTCTCTTCCTGAAGGGATGTATGTTTTAATAATATTATCAAGTCGTTCAAAATCAATGTCGATTTTTCCCAATTCCACTGTTAACATACCACATCCTATATCAACTCCTACTATATTAGGAATAATCTTATCACCTAAGTTAGCTGTAAATCCAATGACACAACCTTTACCGGTATGACAATCCGGCATAATTCTCACTTTCGCATCCTGAAATGGTTTTTGATTTAACAATTCCTGGATTTGATCAATGCAACTTTCTTCACATTGATCAGCAAATACTTTAGCTGTGTTATATTGACCTGTTATTATTTGCACAATACTCTCCTTTCACCCTTCCTCAAAAGCAACATATCAACTGTTAATTATTCACTATATAGACTTCTGGCTTTTTCTATATCTTCCTTAACCGCGTCTACCATTTTCTGGGGACTAAGTATTTTTACATGTAATGCGTATTGCAACGCCCACTTTCTCATGGCATTCTCATTAACACGTACAGAACAAGTTACTTCATCTTCCGTTTCATCTGAAAAAAATATATCTTTTCCAAACCAATCAAAGAGTTCACCTAGCAATCCTTTTTTTGTTCTAAAAGTCACTCTGATACTTTCGCCGCTAAACATATAAATATGCTCTGCCATATGTTTTTGAAGGTTTAATCCATTCTCCAATCCTTTTACTTGTTTTTTAGGTTTTACCTTATCCTTTAGCATCTTAATATTTGTTATTCGATCCAATCTGAAATTAGCAAGGTTATCATACTTATCAACATTACAAATCAAATAATATTTTTCTTTAAATGTAACCATCTGATATGGATTAATCAAATATGGCTCTTTCTTTCTGGGATGTAACTTCTTATCTGTCCCATATTCATTATAAGTAAACTGAACTTTTCTTCCTTTATCTATCGCTTTATCTAGCACTTCTAGCGTATAAAAAATCTGATTATTTCGAGGCATATTATCAGGAAGATTCTGAACATGTCTAACTCGTGACTTGAAATTTTCATTAGACATATTTTCTATTTTCTTAATCATATCCTTACACTGTTTAGCCGGAAGATACTTGTTAAACAACAAACTATCTATCAACAATCTCAGCTCACCATCCGAAAATTCGTGCACTAAATAAAAGTCAGAAAAAACTGTATTTTCTTCCTTTACACCATCTTTATTTTTAACATACCTTATAGTTTCCGTGTACTCTATATCATATCCAAAATCAATGAGATTCATAATATTTCTCTTAATGGTTTTTCGCTCAACCTTCATATTATATTCCTGAGCCAAGATGTCAGATATTTTTTTCTGACTCAGTTTATTATTCTCATCTGAATATCGTTTTAATATATCTAAGATATTAATAATAACCATTTTTTTAGGTTGAACCGTATAATTCATGCATTCCACCTCCATAATTCTGTTTAACTCGTCCATTCTATTAGTTTCATTATAAACCTCAAAATTATTCTATACAATTATTATCCAATATCTTATGGGACTTTTTTGTCCCATCAAATAAATTCTTTATTTACTAATCAAAAATATCTCCAATACATCCATTGCAATGATAATGCTCATCATATTCAATTACATTCTTTGCTGAATCAATTGAAGTACACGAAGCTCTCTTTTTATCATTATTTCGTCAAAATAATTATCGCTCTTATAGTCACTATTTGCCTTAATTGCTGTTTCAATATCGACAACCCTTAAGACAAACTCTGCGTCTTTTTCATAATCATCCAATTCCTGATTTACAAACTGATTACTTACGTCACAAAAGTAGTAATAATTTTCCTGCTCAAAAACAGTATTCTCACTATTATTACTCTTTTGCCTGCGAAGAACACTACCAAATTCACTGATACTCTCGGGGATGACTAACATCCCAACTTCTTCTCTGACTTCGCGCATAAGGGCTTTTGTCTTATCTTCATTATCATGTATTCCACCACCGGGAAATTTATAGTATTTTTCTTTTTTACTGTAAACAAGAGCGATCTTATCATCCTGAATAATAACTGCTCTAGCTGATGGGCGTCGATATATCTGATCTGTTTCCTTATAATCCTTTAAATCTATTTCAAAAAGTCTTTTCATATTATCTAATACCTTATTCTATACTTGTTTTACCAACACTCTGCCTCTCCGATAATTTTTTTAGATATTCATTTGCATCATCACGTGATGTAAATATCATAATCTCTCTATCATTGTATTTTTTTAGCAGTTCTATAACAGCCGGTCTGCTCTCGGTGTTATAATCCCGCACCCATGACAGAAACTCCTCATCCACTTCATCTGATTTTTCTATCCACGGCATGTCGCCTCGAGCTTTTCCTCTTCTTTCCATAATTCCCGAAATACAAACCTCCGTAGGATAATCAAGAAAGAAAATTGTATCGCAGACAGCCATCCTTCTTTCCATCGTGGAGCCATAATTTCCATCAATAATCCAACGGTCTTTATCTATGACAGAGTCCAGTTCTTTAATAAACTCTTCCCTTGGTACTTTTGTTTTGTCCTCATTCCAATAGAGCATATCCAAATGATAAAGAGGAATCCCTGTAAGCTTATTCAATTTTTTAGAAAAAGTACTCTTACCACTTCCCGGGCATCCAATAACGATTATTTTTTTCATTTTAATTTCCCTGTCCTTTTTCAATGATTTTTGATAATGTCCTAATGAGTCTTATTTATTCAATCCTCGCTGGCGAGTCTTGCTGCGAAATGCTCGTCAGCTATAAGATAACTTACACTTCTATCCAATATCGTTGTTCTATAACTCCATCGCAAAATATTTCATTTTCAAGAACTCCACCGTTATTAATTATGCTTTTGGCTGAACCGATATTGTCTTTATCACACACCATAAGAACTCTTGATATGCCAAGTTTGCCACACTCCTCCAAGGCCAGAGAAATCATCTTCGTGGCAACACCTTTTCTTCTTTCCGAAGGACGCACACCATCGCCAATATGTCCACCATTTCTTAGTAAATTCTCATTCAGATAATGTCTGATATTTACAGCACCCACAATTATATTTCTATCTGTATCCAGACAAAAGAACGTTGAATCCGGAACCTTTCCATCCCTCACTTCCTTTTGTTCAAGACTGGAAATATAACTGTCAAAGTCACGATAATTCGTTTTTCGAATTGCATACGGAACTATTTTTTCGCCACTTGCTGTCCACTCATCCATCATTTCTGTTATTTGCTCTCTATATTTTTCTTCTGCTTTTACTAAAATTAAATTCACCTATTTTCTCCTTCATGATAATGCATCCAGTACCTCCAGTAAATTGCTAACTGCTTTAACTCCTTTCGGAATTTCTTTACCTGATCTATTTACCCATATTGCATCACTTCCAACCGCATTTGCACCTGCAACATCACTACTGAGCGAATCGCCGATATGGATCACTTCATCAGGATTTAACCCTGTTTTTTCCAG
>CACZSI010000008.1 GCA_902783775.1 uncultured Lachnospiraceae bacterium | reverse complement strand
ATAAAACAAACAATGTCGCCAATAACCATCGATATAATTAAGCCTGCCATTTTAACAGTAATTTTTTTATCCTTAGTAATTTCAGTAATTAGTCCTACTATAAGAGCTGTGAAAACGAACCCTACAATAAATCCACCTGTAGGTCCCACTATCACTCCTACTCCACCTTTAAAACCTGAGAACACTGGCACTCCAATAGTTCCAATTAAAATATATGACAATACTGCTAATGTTCCTCTTTTAGCTCCTAAGATTCCTGCCGCAGTCATAACTCCTAATGTCTGTAATGTAAAAGGTACCGGACCTAACGGAATACTAATCCATGAACATATAGCAATCACTGCTACAAACAATGCCATTAAAGCTAAATCTGATGTTGATAATTTTCTTTTTTCCATTTTTTCCTCTCCAATCGTCAACCTTATTTTCGTAATTGGTTGACAATTAGATAATATCTCTTTTCAAGAATATTGTCAACCATTATTTTAAATCGGTTGACATTTGTTCTTGACACCTCTTTTAATAATACTTTATACTATTATTAGTTATTAATAACAGAAAGAGGTTAGCATGATAAAAGACGATGTTCTAAGAGAACTAGAAGAAAATAAAGGACAATATATTTCCGGTTCAGAAATGGCATCACGTCTAGGAGTTAGTCGTAATGCTATTTGGAAAACCATAAAAACATTAGAAAAAAAGGGATATATTATCGACTCTGTGCCTCGACTAGGCTATGCACTATCAGATAAGAGCGATATATTATCATCATTTTCTATTGAAAAACATACTAAGTATCCACTAAATATTGAAGTGTATGACACTATTCCATCTACTAACACTGAACTGAAAGCCTTGGCCGAGGACGGTGCTTTAGAGGGATTAGTTTTAGTGGCCAACGAACAAACTTTAGGTCGTGGTCGAATGGGTAAAAAATTCTATTCCCCTAAAAATACCGGTGTATACTTAAGTATTCTTCTTCGACCTGAAATACCAGCAGATAAAGCATTATACTTAACTACCATGGCAGCCGTTGCTACCGCTAAAGCTATAGAAGATGTGAGTTCTAAAAAAGCTGGTATTAAATGGGTTAATGATATCTATATAGATGATAAAAAAGTATGTGGTATACTAACTGAATCTAATCTTAATATCGAAACTAATACCCTTGACTATGTCATCGTGGGAATCGGAATAAATATCTGTCCACCTGAAGGCAGTTTCCCATCAGATATTAAGGATATTGCTACTAGTGTTTTTGAAAACAGCAAGGATGCCCACAATCTAAAAAGTAAGTTAGTGGGACATTTATTAGACTACTTCTTTGATTTTTATACTGATAGTAAAACTAATAAATACGTGGATGAATACATATCCAGATCTATGCTTATAGGTCGAGATATAACCGTATTCCAAAATAACCAATCACTTAACGCCAAAGCTTTAGCCATTGATAAAAATTGCCGCCTTCAGGTAGAATACGAAGACGGAAAGACTAAATGGTTAAACTGCGGCGAAGTTTCTATTAGAGTCTAATATTATATTTAAACCTAAAAGTTCTGTGAGCTTTTAGGTTTTTTATTCAAAAACAGCACACTTTCTTACACTAATTTCTCCTTCACGCCCGTTGATATATTTATATTTTTCCGTAACCAATACATCTAGCATTCCACTTCTATAATCTACCCCCATAACTTCCACTTTTATACTCCCACTGCTGTTTAAAGAAACTATTAGATTATTAATAAATTCTGCCACCAGTTTTTTATTACTGTCAATTCCACTTTTATCAGCCATAGAAGTTTTCTCCACACTCTGTTTTAAGGACGAAGCTACGACTCTTTTTAATTCATTTTTTCGAACTATATCTGTATTAATTGATAGAACAATTACCCCGGTAATAAAAAAAGAAATGGTAAATCCCATAATTAAAATCGCCTGTCTCATTTCATTTCTCCGACTATCATATTATTGATTTTATCATCTATGCGATAATTATTTTTTTCCAAAACACCTTTTAGTTTTTTACGATTCTCATCACTAATTTCCAACGAATAAATTCCTTCTCCACTTTTCTTTGATAAACTTATGTTTAATTCTTCCTTCTTCTCATTTTTCCAAATCGACTTATCAAATAATGTATCCAGATAATTTATAGAAATAAATCTAACTCTTCCTAAGGTGATAGTAAAATCAATTTCATCATAATTAAGTTTCCAGATGGCATATAAATTTACATCTTTATTTTCACTAATTGTCTGATTAGAAACATACCTACTTCCCATACCATTTTTCACTGTATTCCAATGTTTTGAATAATCAATATCATAGTATTTTCTTTTAGGAGTTATTGAAGAAATTTTGGTGCTTTCATTCCAAAATTTAATTTGATCATCCGGCATATTTTCTACTTCAATTAATGTGTTCTCAAAATACTTAATCCTATATTTTTCACTTAGAATAATGGCATCATTAGAAATATTCGATACATTATTTCCGGACCTCAATGTTCTTCTATCTCCCTTATTGTAATATTCAAACCTTTTAAATATATGCTCATCCTTATACTCGCCACTTCCTGACTCATTAGAATTATACAGATATGTATGGCCTAATTTTGTATCACCGCTAACCTTAACTAAAACAGTACCATTGTTTTTATTAGCAGAATCAATGGTAGCAATAAATGATTGTCCTGATAATTTCACAGGTATATCAATATAACAGTTATTACACAGATATATCACATCATTTTTATTAATATTTCCGATGGCTTTTATTAGATATTTTCCTGCCACATAAACTCCGTTTCCATATTTCGTCGCAGAATTTCCGTCTACAGTATCAGTTTTTGTGGTATAACTCCCTTTAGAATTTATAAAAACTGCTCCGCCATTTTCGCCTTTATTATTGTTCATTGTGCAATTATCCGTAATAACTAAGTTTTGGCAAAATAAAGCTCCACCACCTGATTTAGCATTATTCTCAATAAATTGGCAGTTAGTTAGCTTTACTATATCCCCATCTATACCAATAGTTTTCTCATTAAAAAATATTCCTGCGCCAAAATTATCTGTGGTATTTTTAATTAATTTAATATTTTTTATTTCTATGTGGGATCTGTATTTTTCACTATCTCCCACAGATATTCCTCCACCATATTTTTCGGCATGATTCTCCTCAAAACTGCCACCGGTAATAGTGGTATAACCACCAGCTGTACCATCACTTCCTCCATTACACCTAATTCCACCGCCACTTACCGCAGAATGATTTTTTATAATTTTAGGTCCATTCCCATTATTATCTCCTATGGTGGTAGTGCTTCCTAATCCTGAAAAAACACCTCCGCCACTGCCTCCGGCATAATTGTTCCTTATGATTCCTCCCTTAATATAGAGAGTTCCCTGGTCAGATACAAAAATCCCTCCACCTTCCTCATTAGATGAGCATTTTTCTACCGAACCGCCTAGCATATTTACTACACCACCTTTATTGGCATGGATTCCTCCTCCCTCGTTTTGAGAAGTACAAGCCATAATACAGCCATCGCCTTCTAAGGTTAGAAATCCTCCATTCATTTTCACGCCGCCACCACTTATTCCATCGCAACGATAAATTATTCCTTTAATTACTACACCAGCCTTGTTTAAAATAGCACCGGCCTCTCCACTTTCCACATTGTTTCTAACATCTTCCACACTGCACATCCTGTCAATAATCAATTCAGCGTTTCCTTCAACCTTAAAAAAGCCATTGGTTTTAAATGATTTTGTGCTATTTTTCATTCCGTCGCACCGAATACTATAGCCTTTATCATAACCCATTGTCACATTGGCATAACCACTTATATTAAAACAATATTTAGGGCCGGATGGCTTATTTATATTATCTGTTTTACTTACAGATCGACTAATACTTCTATTGGCATTTTTAGAAAAAATCCTATATTTTCCTTCAGTAACATTAATGGAATCAGTCATTTTAATATCACCTGTTATAGCTATATAAATAAAACCGTTCTGTTTAGAATGTGCAGTCAATGCAGCTTTAAGAGCAGCATAATTTTTTGCTTCATAAGGACTGTTAATGGAGCCGTCTGCTCCATATACTAAACTATCTAAAAAAATGCATCCTATAGCAATAAAACAGATAAGCATTGATAAAAAAAATATCTTTCTCATTGTTCTATCTGGCATAACCTTTTACCTCTGCCTCCTTTGTAAACCTTTCATCAAACATACCGAAAATCGGATATTCAATCTTATAACTTAGTTTTATAAATTTAGATGGACTTTCATCATTTAATGTCACATCTTTTATAGTTAAATCGTAGCCTTTATTCTGGGCTTCCTGTTTACAGTTTTCAATAATTTCCTCACTGTAATTACTATCCTCTATCCTGTTAGCTACCACGTCATAAAAATCATGAGCAGTATATATTTGATTACTGCTACTTATGATTGAAGCCAATAAAATAGTTGATATAGTAATGGCAATAACCATAGTAAACATCTCTATAGTTAACCTCATTTTCTCCTCCAATTATTCCACTATTACATTTATTATCTTCGTGGTTATATAATTATTATCATTTACCTTTATTTTTATGATATGAATTCCTTTTTTATTAACATCTACACTTCCATAAACTTTTACTCTCTCACTTATATCCTTTCCGCGATAATCCGTGGCACTAAAATAATCTTTTATGTTAAATCCCGTATTTTTATAATTTACAAATATCACCTCGTCCGCAGAAATTTTAGGATAATTATTTTTATACTCTTTTATATATTTTTCACTGTCTTCCACCTTCATAATATATGGAGAAGGGATTAATGCCCTCCAGGATTTTTGTGTAATATTAGAAATCAATAAAACCATAAATATTCCTATTATTCCATAAATTATGCTCTCCCCGTGTTCCTCTAATAATAATCCCATACTCATCTCCTATAAAACCATGTTAAAGCAGATAATGCTTATATTAGCTAAGGCAATGCATATACTCGCACAAATTTCTATTAGGATAATAGATGTCAATGCATCAACTATCAGACCTCCATGTTCATTTACAAATAATTCCATTTAACCTCCTACGTTACCGTTAAAAAAATCTTAGCTAATCCAATTATGATGTTTATATAAACCACACCGTAGACTAAGCACATACCTGCATCTGACAATAACAATTTCATACTAAACCACCTTTCCAATCTGAGCTGTGAAAATAAAAATTGTCAACACTAATTGAACTATTAGCATCATAGTCCCCACTAATGATGGAATAGAAGTCATAAAGCCCGTAAGCCCTATTCTATCGTTATTTCTCATTTCCATAGCTTGCCACATCATTTTATTATTTCTCTCAATCATTGCCTGAATCTGTCCATCAGACTTATCCTTACCTAACTCATTTATGGAATAAAAAAGTTTGATAGATGATTTTAAATCAGCCAGCTCAAATTCTCTCAAAAAATTATCATAGGGTTCAATGCCCACTGGATATTTTTCAAAGTCAACTAACAATTTTCTAATAGGCCTCTTTAAAACAAAGGATAGTTTTTCATAAGACTTCTCAATGGATGACTGAACTGTATCATTCTGTAAATTGATAGCCACTTCTCTTACAAAACCTGGAAACTCCTTTTTAATCTCTTTTTCTAATCTTTTTTTAGCCTTCTTAATCGAAAGTTTTTCCATAAATTTTAGTTTCTTCTTTTTATAAAATTCTTTCTCCACTAAAGTGTAATATTTCATTACCATATTGTCAGACATTGCACTTTCTTCCTTTAACCAATCTATATTCAATTTCTTCTCAGACCATCGATAGATTAAAAGGAGAATGCACAAAAAAAATACAGATGCAATTTGGTAAATAATATTAGATGTATAACTAAAACCTTTAGGAATCAGATATGCCATAAATCCACAGGTTATCACCGTGGCCATAATAGATATCAACATATTTCTTCTGATTCTGTTAACTTTTTCCATAAACAGATACATCTGATCACTCCATTGCCTAATGTCATCTAAAATCATATTAATATAAGCTTCATAATTTCCTCCCTGATTCTCTATTTTCTTAATAAAATCATGTAATTCTTTAACCCTTTTACAGCCATATCCATCTTCTATAATCCTTAAGGCATCCGCATAAATATCTTCTTTATCACCGTTATCAATGCAAAGAATCGCCTCCTCTATGTACTCTTTCATCTCATCTGTGCATACCTTCTGGGCATCCATTAAAGCTAATCTTATTTTAGGCTGCTTCTTAAAAGAATAAATAATCTGGTCCATATATAAAATCAAATCATTAAAACGCTTCAGATATTTTTTTCTAATTTCTTCTTCTCTAATTATTGATGTGCTAACAAAAAGAGCCATCCCTAAACATATAATTATTCCGATAAACTGCATCTTATATAGCAAGCATATAAAAAATACAATAATCATAAACTTTAATAATTTTTTCATTCATTAACTACCTTATCCTCTATTGAAAAATAATCACTTATACCCGCTAGTGCAAACTTTTTCTTTATATTTTCCGGAAGATCCCTTGTCAATATTTTCCCATCCTCATAAATCATTACCTTTTCATTTTTATCTTCATACCTCGAAAAGCACATCACCTGAGAAATTCTCCTTTGAATTTTCTCTCCCTCCTTAATGTGAGACTGTAACTGCACTCCTATATCTATAAATGAATAAACATCATTTTCATTAATATTCTCCCCCATATTTCTTAAACGATCAGGGATCTTCATTGCATCGTCCACATGAATAGTGGTCAAGCAATGAACTCCCGCAGA
This sequence comes from uncultured Lachnospiraceae bacterium, assembly GCA_902783775.1. GTDB lineage: Bacteria > Bacillota > Clostridia > Lachnospirales > Lachnospiraceae > Eubacterium_G. Next base: position 21,792 of record CACZSI010000008.1, on the reverse strand, counting down.
TATATTTTCTAGTAGATATTTCACTTCCTCACCGCGAGCTTCCGCTAAAAGTACCCAGGTAGGCAACTGTCTTTTACTGGCTTTTAGCGCCATATCATATCCAAAATTTTCTGTGACTTTTATTTCAACACAATCCTTTCCCGGATTAATATCTGAATATCTAAGTTCAAAATTATCCTCTATGGTATAGCATCTTTCAAAATCTGGAATGTATTCTGTTAAATATTTTATATATTCTGTCTTACCTACTCCAGGCAATCCTCCCACAACTATGGTGCAATGAGCCCTGATGGCGTTTTCCATAAATTTATCAATTACATCAGAGCAATAGTTGTCGCTTATAATTTTCTCCCTATTAATTCTTCTAACTGCCGGAGTTTTCCTTATACTTATGCTGTATCCGGTATTCGTCACAGACTCGTGCAATATGGATATTCTTAAATTATCAGTCTCTGCCTCTAGTAGCGGATTATTCTGATTAAACGGCACATTCATCAAATTACTTACCTTCGTAAACAACTGCTGAATGAATAACTCATCTAACTCAAAGTTTTCAATCTTATATCTGCCTTTATTCAAATCATTTACCCATAAGTCCTTACTGTAATTAATATCCGTTATATTTTCATCCTTTATATAGACTAATAATTCTCCCCAAACTCTGTCCGGTAAGTTTAACTTTCTCATATATCCTTATCCCCTCTCGTAGCAATTTTACTATTCCTATACTAGCTAATTTTTCCTGCAACAGAGTTAAAATTAACCGATGTAGAATATCCGGAAACCACGCTCTTAATAGCCTGGCTAATAATAGGGCCTACCACATAGGCCACCCCAACTAATAATAAGATACACACGGCAACGAAAATCGTTTTACCGTGTTCCTGCAAAAAAACATCCATATAATCTCTCCTTTCTAAAACTCAAAAGACAACAATGATATAACCAGCCACGTCACTAATACTTTATAATATTATATACATAGTTTGTGTTGCCTTTCTGTAACTCACATAATATCACTCTTTGTTTATGTGGTCAATAGCCAATTTTCTAAAATATTTTTTTATTGCATAAAAATAATCCCGAACTCCTTTAATAAAAGAAATCCGAGATTATTTTTTTTATCACTATTGAACATTATCACCAGCCGCATTATTATTTGTGTCCATTCTATGTTTATTCTAAGTATTCTTTATGTTTTTTCGATGAGCTCTGAAAAAGCATAAAGAAATAAGCCTCCTGTCCATATGACAGAAGGCTTTAAAAAATCCCAATATTTTTACTCTAAATAGTTTTCTAAATTATTTTCATCACTTACTCTAATAATTGTTCTAGCAGTTTCAATTCTGTTTTGTCTCTCCACTGCGTATACCAGTCCCATTTCTAATAACAAACAAAACAGCGCTGTTCCACCGTATGATATAAATGGCAATGCAATTCCGGTATTCGGTATTGTATTAGTGTTAACTGCTATATTGATGATAGCCTGCAATCCAATATGCAATGCCACATTTAAAGTCATTACTGATCCTACAATATTTCTAGAATCTCCAGATATCTTAATTATGTGGAAAATAAGAATTATAAATAATCCTATTACAACTGCAGCTCCCACAATACCTAATTCCTCACAAATAATTGAGAAAATCATATCATTGTGGGCCTCGGGAATAGGTCCTAATTTCTGATAAGAATTTCCTAATCCTTTACCGAACAATCCACCGCTGGCAATAGCATATAAGCCCTGCATAATCTGATAACCCTCATACTTTATAAAAGCTTCAGGATTAAGCCAAGCATTAACTCTGTTATATCTAAAGTTATCGCCGCCACCTCCACTTTTTAAGGCGTACATTACCAATAAAAGTCCAATAAATACCACAGCCGCCATAACTAAAAAGTGAATCTTCTTATTTCGGCTGCACACAAATGTAGTCATAAATACCATTCCCGCCATTACAGCACAACTACTAAGGTCATTGGATATAAAAAATAATAATCCTATAGGAATAATAAAAATAACCCAGAATATGAATAAGTTAAGTGTAATACTTAAATATTGATAATAGTATTTAATTGCCACGGCTAAAGATATTATTAGTGCAATCTTATATAGCTCTGCCGGCTGAAATGTAAATCCACCTAATTTTATCCATCTTCTAGCACCCTTTACAGTATGTCCAAGGGGTGTTTTTAGGGCTATTGCCAATACAATCATTGAGACATAAGCCATAACTGCTATTCCTCGATCTATAAAATTATAGGATATAAATCGTCTTACTAATAGCATTGCCACAATTCCTGCAACCAAAAAAACTGTCTGTCTTTTAAATAGATACAGTGAATCATAATTATATTCTTCTTTTATAGAACATACATATGATGAAGCGGAATACAACATAATTATTCCTAAAGAGCATAATAAAAGCAATGTCATTGATAGAATAAAATCTCTTCTATCAAGCAACACAGATAATCTTCCTGCCCTTTTATCTTCATGTTTTCTATTTTCTTTTCTTTCCTTTACGGCTTGTTTATATTGTTTCTTACTGCGTCCCATTTTTTTCTCCAACAGTTTTTATATTTTCCCTTAGGCTAGTATAACACAAAGACAGTAGTTTATGTTAAAATAAATAGCATAAAATATTAGATATAGGTGATAATGTATGAGAAAAAAAGAATTGGCACAATTAGTTATAGAGCGTTTAAAAAAAGAATATCCTAAAACTGTTTGTTCGCTAGACTATGAGGATGCGTGGAAATTATTAGTATCTGTCAGATTAGCTGCGCAATGTACTGATGAGAGAGTTAATATGATTGTCCCTAGTCTGTACGAGAAATATCCTACTATTGAAGCCTTGGCTGATGCCGATGTGGATGATATAGAAAAGATTGTAAGACCTTGCGGATTAGGAAAAAGTAAAGCAAGGGATATTAGCAAATGTATGAAAATGCTAAGGGATGATTTTAATTCTACGGTGCCTGATAATTTCGATGATTTAATGAAACTTCCAGGCGTTGGGCGAAAAAGCGCCAACTTAATTATGGGAGATATTTATAATCAGCCTGCCATTGTCACTGATACTCATTGCATTAGATTATCTAATCGAATCGGTTTAGTTAATAATATAAAAGATCCTAAGAAGGTTGAGATGGCTTTACTAAAAATCATCCCACTTGAGGAAAGTAATGATTTCTGCCACCGCTTAGTAGATCACGGCAGGGCTGTGTGTACAGCTAGAACCACACCTCACTGTGACAAATGTTGTTTGGCAGATATATGTAAAGATAGCAATATTTAAATTGCTATCTTTCTGCTTCTTTTATGGCTTTATTTAATTTATTTAGAACAGTCCACTTATCACCGCTCCATTTTGGGGCAATCAAAATCTTCTTATCACCATCTCCGGTAATTCTGTGAACCACCATCTCTTCTGGAATAACCTTTAAGCATTCCACCACTATTCTCACATACTCATCAAGTTCTAAAGTTTGGAATTTTCCATCTAAGTAATCCTTAGCTAAATCCGTTCCCTCTAAAACATGAAGTAACTGAAGTTTTATGCCATTGGCCATAAACTCTTTTTTTAGTTCACCGTCTCTGTATCCTGCCACATACTTTACTGTATTTAGCATATCTTCCATATTTTCATAGGGAAGCCCTAATATTACATGAACTATAATTTCTATGCCTGCATCCTTAAGCTTTTTAATGGCCTCATCATACACATCTAAGGTATAGCCTCTTCTTATGTACATAGCCACTAATTCATTAATTGTCTGCAATCCTAATTCCACCCAAACAGGCTTAATCTTATTAATTTCCTTTAGCAATTCCACCACTTCATCCGATAAACAATCCGGTCTTGTGGCAATGGATATTATGGAAACATCGGGATGATTCACCGCCTCATAATATTTTTCTCTTAATTGGTCAATGGGCGCGTAAGTATTGGTAAAAGCCTGAAAATATGCAATAAATTTTCCGTCCTTATTTTTTCCTTCCACACGCTTTTTACCATTTTCAATTTGGTCTGTTATAGAAACAAATCTATCCTCGCAAAAATCGCCCGACCCTTTGGCCGAGCAAAAAATGCATCCTCGCTTATCTATTTTTCCATCCCTGTTAGGACAGGTAAAACCACCGTCAATGGCCACCTTATAAAGCTTGTGTCCATATTTATTTTTCAAATATTTATTAACTGAATTGTACTCCATAAATTGTTAAATAATGTAAAACCAGTTCTGCTGATTAACACTCTTTCCTTCGCTATTTCTTATATTTAATTCCTGGTTCTTAACGCTTACTCGGCTGCCAGGCTCCAATGATTCTGTGATAAATGCGTTACTTCCTATAACTGTACCCTCGCCAATAACTGTCTCTCCACCTAGGATGGAAGCTCCGGAATAAATAGTGACATTATCCTCGATAGTCGGATGACGCTTAACCCCCTTAAGATTCTGTCCACCTCTAGTAGATAGGGCACCGATTGTAACACCCTGATAAACCTTAACATGATCACCGATAATTGTAGTCTCTCCCACTACAATTCCAGTACCGTGGTCGATAAAGAAATATTTACCCAATGTAGCTCCCGGATGAATATCAATACCTGTCTTAGAATGGGCATACTCTGTCATCATTCTAGGAATTAATGGCACATTTAATAAATGTAATTCATGAGCAATTCTATTAACAGTAATGGCATATAAACCCGGATATGAAAGTACTATCTCATTTTTATTATATGCTGCAGGGTCCCCATCATAGAAAGCCTTTACATCTGTCTCTACATACTCTCTAATTTTAGGAATCTTCTTAAAAAATTCAATTGAAATTTTCTCTGCTGCAGCTAGTCTTTCTTCCTCGGTTTTATCCTTGAAAGCATCGCTTTGCATTAATGCAACAGCCACCTGTCTATTCATATTAAAGACTACATCCTCAATAATAACTGTAAGTCTACTATCCATATTGTAAAATCTATATGTCTTCTCTCTAAAAAATCCCGGAAAGACAATCTTCATTAATTTAGCAATCATGTCCTTTACAATTTCCGCATCCGGCTGCGCAAAAATCTCCACATGGTCTATCGTTTTTCCCTTTCCGTAATCATCTAAAATATTTCCCACAATATTCTTTATTTCATAATCTAATTTTTCCATTTTAATACCTATCCTTTTTTACTATCCTTCTATTTCTATAACGCCGATTTCTGAAAATGTACCTGTCTTAAATTTAATCTCCCAATCAGAAATTCCTGAGTTTACGATAAATGTGGTCTTATTCTTTTTCTTTAATCCATAAGTCATATCATTAACACCGCTAAGCTCTCCGGTCATTCCCACCGGAATAATCTGACCGCCGTGAGTATGCCCTGATAATACTAAATCTACTCCGGCCTTTTCTTCATTGTCATAGTCATTAGGCTGATGATCTAGCACCATCATATACTTACTCTTGTCTAAATCCTTAATCAATTCAGAAATATCCAATCTGTCCTTTTCGGATTTATCCTTTCGTCCAACCACATAAATATCGCCGGCTAGCACGGACTCATCTCGCAAAACCTTTACATTGTTTTTTTCTAAATCTTTATCCATCTCTTCAATGGAGAAACTTCTTCCATTGTAATATCCTCTATCATGATTCCCGTGAATCAGATAAACACCGTACTTAGCATTTATTTTTCCCAACGCTTTATTGGATATAAGCATATCTTTTTTCTTAGTGCCATCATCCACATAATCGCCAGTCACCACCACAATATCAGGATTTAATTTATTGACTTTTTCCATATATTTCTTAAAGCCATTCCCATCAAAAGTAGTACCTAGATGAGAATCAGAAATCTGCACCACTTTTAGCTTGTGGCCAATCTTTTTTTCACTCCTTAAATTGTAATATGTATTTCTGACATGATAATTATTATATACTCCTATTGAAAGGTAAACAACCACAGCTAGTAATCCTAAAACGCCCTGCCAATAAATATTACTTTCCTTCTTACAACATCGCTTAACTATTTTTCCAATAATTTCAGCAATAAAAACAAATGCCAAGATATGCATGAAAACAATCACAGCATTGGCAAAGCTTAAAATAAATCCCACAAACATAATAAGAATAACCACAATATTAATTATTCTTTTTCGTTTTTTCTTCTCTTTATCAGTTTTACCTTTTTCAATTATATTCTGTATAAAATTAAATCTATTAGTGATACTTAAAATTCCTTTTACCATTCCAAATAGTATTAAACCAAGTATCAAAATAACTGCAATCCCTATAATAATCCCCATTATATCCTCCATAATCATATATCATTATTGAGAGTTTTCTTAATTATATCATATTGATAGGATTATTATCATATTAATTTAACAATCGAGTAGGCTGATTCCTACCAGGTACCCACTCCGTGCAAGCACAGATTTTCGCTTGGCTCGTCGTGGATAACAAAAAAAGAACCAGTCATTCGACTGATTCTTTTTTACAGGGGTGGTAGGAATCGAACCCACCTCTGGAGTTTTGGAGACTCTTATTCTACCGATGAACTACACCCCTATATGCCTTTAAGCACAAGGATATTTATACCATAGTTCATATAGTATTGTCAAGCAAAACAACATATTATTTTTAAAGAGAAAAAACCTTATTTATATCTCTAATTCTTTCTTCCTAAATGCCAAAATAGATATAACTATTGGAACTACACCATAGCCTATTATTAGCACCGGCCACATTTTTAAATGTCCCTCCATTATCTGATCTATCAAACCTGTGATTGTATATTCACCTAATTTCAAATTCTTTAGTGCCGGGATAAAATTAATACTAACAATCAATAAATCTATAACTGATAATGTAGCACAAATATAAACGATAAGTCCTACTGTTGTGGCTTCAAAGGCATACACAAAAATCATTCCTAGAATCAAATAAAAAACCATAGCCATGCGTTCTACCCATAATAATTTAAGCAATTCCTTTATATCTGCCATTGGCATATGTCCCACAGTCGCCATAAGAATTATAATAATGGAATATATAGCTAAGTGAAGGGCCAATAATAGAATCATTTCTATAAATCTGCTAAGAATAATTTTCGTCCTGGATACTCCGAATCCAATAGCAGTCTGAAGGGCACGACTCTTAAAGTCATTTTTAAATATAGCAATAAAAATGGCTATTCCGTTTAGCAATGCAATGGTAGAAAATGACCCGGACCACAATGATACTGTCGAAAACTCAGGAATTGAAAATTTAAACGCAGCAATTCCTGTTCCAATTATAATCAGACACTGAACCAATAATAATACCATTATTGATTTCTTCTTTATGATTCTAAATAAATCTGCCTTGATACAATTAATCATTATTTGCCCTCCTTTCCATTGACTAATCCAAAATAAAAATCTTCCAGATAATTATCATTCTTAGCAATTTTCTTAATTTCTATTCCGTTTTCCTCTAATACTTTTTTAGCTTTTTCTACATCATCATCAGACACTTCTATATTTGTCACGCCTGTTCTATTTAATATTTCATCGCTGGTTAGTTCATCTTTGATAACGCCTTTATGAACAATACCAAATCTATGAGCTGTATTTTCTAACTCACCTAAGATGTGAGAGGAAACGATTATTGTTATACCCTCTTCCTTATTTAGTTTCTTAATTAGATTTCTAATATCTAGAATACCCTGTGGATCTAATCCGTTAGTAGGTTCATCTAAAATAAGAATTTCAGGCTTACCTAACAATGCATTGGCAATTCCTAATCTCTGCTTCATTCCCAATGAATATTTTTTCACTGCCATGTTAGCTGCTTTTTTATCCAGTCCTACTATGCCTAAGACTCGCTCTATTTCTTCTTTAGAGTAGCATCCTTTCAATCTACTGTAGTACTCTAAATTTCCTTTTCCACTTAGATATGTAAAAAAGTTTGAGCCAATTAAAAATCCAATTTTACTTCTACTCTTATTTTTCTCTTTTTCATCTTTAGAATTAAGAATAGATATTTCTCCATTATTAAAATCTGATAGTCCTAAAATTAATTTGAAAATAGTAGTTTTACCGGCTCCATTCTGGCCAATCAAACCATAAATATCACCTTTATTTATAGACATATTTATGCCCTTTAAAACTTCTACTTTACCATAATTTTTTCTGACACCTCTCAATTCAATTACAGCATTCATAAATATATTTTTTCCTTTCTACTTTTCAATGATTATAACATAATTTTTGACAATCACAAAATTGAATACAATGGACATTGAACCCATAATAAAGTATAATTATTTATTAGGTAAATAAGCGAAATTTATAACAATTTCCTATTTTCTAGTATTTAAAGATAAGGAGTTATTATGCCAAAGAGAACGGATATTGACAAAGTATTAATTATTGGTTCCGGACCTATTATTATCGGTCAGGCGTGTGAGTTTGATTATTCTGGAACACAGGCTTGTAAAGCCCTAAAAAAATTAGGTTACGAGATTGTGTTAGTTAACTCAAACCCAGCTACTATTATGACTGATCCGGAAACTGCAGATGTTACTTACATCGAGCCACTTAATGTAGAGAGACTTGAAAAAATTATTGAAAAAGAACGCCCAGATGCACTTCTTCCTAACTTAGGAGGTCAGTCAGGACTTAACCTTTGTTCTGAGCTTAACAAGGCAGGTGTGTTAGATAAGTATAACGTTAAGGTTATCGGTGTTCAGGTTGATGCTATTGAACGAGGCGAGGACAGAATCGAGTTTAAGAAAACAATGGATTCTTTAGGAATTGAAATGGCTCGTTCACAGGTAGCTTACTCAGTAGACGAGGCTTTATCTATTGCAGATGAGCTAGGTTATCCTGTTGTACTACGTCCAGCTTACACAATGGGTGGAGCCGGCGGCGGTCTTGTTTACAATAAAGAGGAATTAAAGACTGTCTGTGCTAGAGGACTTCAGGCCAGCTTAGTTGGACAGGTTCTAGTTGAGGAATCTATTTTAGGATGGGAAGAGTTAGAATTAGAGGTTGTTCGTGATAGCGAAGGTAATATGATTACTGTATGTTTCATTGAAAACATCGACCCTCTAGGAGTTCACACAGGTGACTCATTCTGCTCTGCTCCAATGTTAACTATCTCTGAGGAATGTCAGAAGAGATTACAGGAACAGGCATATAAGATTGTAGATAAGGTACAGGTTATCGGTGGAACTAATGTACAGTTCGCTCATGATCCTGTGACAGACAGAATTATTGTTATCGAGATTAATCCACGTACTTCACGTTCTTCTGCCCTAGCTTCTAAGGCTACAGGTTTCCCTATTGCCCTAGTATCAGCTATGTTAGCAGCTGGACTTACACTTAAGGATATTCCATGTGGTAAGTACGGTACTTTAGATAAATATGTTCCTGACGGAGATTACGTAGTAATTAAGTTTGCTCGTTGGGCATTCGAAAAGTTTAAGGGTGTTGAGGATAAGTTAGGTACTCAGATGCGCGCCGTTGGTGAAGTTATGAGTATTGGTAAGACTTATAAGGAGGCATTCCAGAAGGCTATTCGAAGTCTTGAGATTGGTCGTTACGGTTTAGGACATGCTAAGAATTTCGATTCTATGTCTAAAGCTGATTTACTTCAGGCTTTAGTTACACCATCTTCAGAGCGTCACTTTATTATGTATGAAGCTCTAAGAAAAGGTGCTACTGTTGATGAGATTTTTGAAATAACAAAAGTTAAACATTACTTCATTGAGCAGATGAAAGAGTTAGTTGAGGAAGAAGAGGAAATTCTTAAATCTAAAGGTTCTCTTCCTGCTGACGAATTATTAGTTCAGGCTAAGAAAGATGGTTTCTCAGATAAATACTTAAGTCAGTTACTTGAGATTTCTGAGGATGAAATTAGAAATAAACGTATCAGTTTAGGTGTTGAGGAAGCTTGGGAAGGCGTTCACGTTTCCGGTACACAGGATAGCGCTTACTACTACTCTACATACAATGCAGAGGATAAGAACCCTACAACATCTAATAATAAGATTATGATTTTAGGTGGTGGACCTAACAGAATCGGTCAGGGTATTGAGTTCGATTATTGTTGTGTTCACGCTGCTCTCGCTCTTAAGAAATTAGGATTCGAGACTATCATTGTTAACTGTAACCCTGAGACTGTTTCTACAGATTACGATACATCTGATAAGCTCTATTTCGAGCCACTTACATTAGAGGATGTTTTAAGTATCTATAAGAAAGAAAAGCCATTAGGTGTTATTGCACAGTTCGGTGGACAGACTCCACTTAACTTAGCTGCTGATCTAGAGAAGAACGGAGTTAAGATTTTAGGAACTTCTCCTTCAGTTATTGATTTAGCAGAGGATAGAGATTTATTCCGCGAGATGATGGATAAGTTAGAAATTCCAATGCCGGAAGCTGGTATGGCTACAACAGTTGATGAAGCTGTTAAGATTGCCAATGAAATCGGATATCCGGTTATGGTTCGTCCTTCATATGTTTTAGGCGGACGTGGTATGGAAGTGGTTTATGATGATGATGCAATGGCAGATTATATGAAGGCTGCTGTAGGTGTTACACCTGATCGTCCAATTCTTATTGACCGTTTCCTAAATAATGCTTTAGAGTGTGAATCTGATGCTACCAGTGATGGTACTCACGCTTATGTTCCAGCTGTTATGGAGCATATCGAGTTAGCCGGAGTTCACTCAGGTGACTCAGCTTGTATCATTCCTTCAGTACATATCTCTGAAGAAAATGTTAAGACAATTAAAGAGTATACTCGAAAGATTGCAGAGGAAATGCATGTTAAGGGTCTTATGAATATGCAGTATGCTATCGAAAACGGTAAGGTTTATGTACTTGAAGCTAACCCTCGTGCATCACGTACTGTTCCACTAGTATCTAAAGTATGTAATACAAGAATGGTTCCTATCGCTACTGACATTATCACTAGCGAAATCACTGGCAGACCTTCACCTGTTCCAGCACTTAAGGATCAGGATATTCCATATTATGGAGTTAAGGAAGCTGCATTCCCATTCAATATGTTCCAGGAAGTTGACCCTGTATTAGGACCTGAAATGCGTTCTACCGGTGAGGTTTTAGGATTATCACAGTCATATGGTGAAGCATTCTATAAAGCTCAGGAAGGTATTCAGTCTAAGCTTCCATTAGAGGGCACTGCTCTTATCTCAGTTAACCGCAAGGATAAAGCTGAGATTGTAGATGTAGCAAAGAGCCTTAAGGAAAGCGGATTTAAGATTTTAGCTACAGGTAAAACATATGAGTTAATTACTGAAGCTGGAATCGAAGCTGAAAAGATTAAGAAATTATATGAGGGACGCCCTAATATATTAGATGCTATCACTAACGGCGAGATTGATTTAATTATCAACTCTCCAGCTGGTAAAGAAAGCATCCATGACGACAGCTACTTAAGAAAGGCTGCCATCAAATCTAAGATTCCATATATGACTACTGTAGCTGCTGCTAAGGCTACTGCAGAGGGAATCGCTTATCTTAAGAAGAATCCATCTAGTGAGGTTAAATCACTTCAGGCTCTTCACGATGAGATTAAGCCATTATAATAGTGAAAACATTATAGTAAAATAAAAAGTCGGCTATGATTTTAAATCATAGTCGACTTTTTTATATCTTAAATTAATAATTATTTTATTAACTCTCTAATTCCTCTAGCATTTCTTTAACTGTCTTTTTTAGGATAGGATGTCTTACCCACGGTGCAATCTCTGCCATTGGTCCTAGCACAAAGTCTCTTTTATGCATCTCCACGTGTGGTATCTGTAATCTCTCTGTATCGTAAACTAAATCATCGTACATTATAATATCTAAATCTAATGTACGTGGTCCCCAGTGAACTATTCTCTCTCTGTCACAATCTGCCTCTATCTTATTTAAAAATCTTAATAATTCCTCAGGATCTAACATAGTTTTTATTTCAATAACACCATTTAAAAAGTCATCCTGCTCCACCCCTCCGTAAGGTTTAGTCTCTATAAACTCAGAAACCTTAGTTACAGATGTCACTTCATTTTTATTAATCTCTTTAATGGCAGTCTCTAAATAATTCTTCTTATCCCCCATATTAGAACCTAGGGCAATATAAGCATTATGCCACTGTCTTTTAATCTTAACAGACACTGTATCTACCGGAAGTCCCACTGGCGCCCAAGGTTTTTTCACTTCTATTTCCACAGCCTCCACCACAGGATATTTAATAAGAATATTCTGGGCTAAAACTTCAGCAATAGTTTCTATTAAGTTATAAACATTGCCCTCCATAATATCCTTAATCAAATGACAAACCTCGCCGTAATTAACAGACTGATTTAAATCATCTGCTGCACTGGCCGCCTTTGTATTGCAATATAAATCAGCACAAATTAAAAATTTCTGACCTAGTACATTTTCTTCCGGAAAAACGCCATGTTTAGCATATATTTCTAAATCCTTTATGCTTATAACATCCTTATTAAAACTCATATTAGTATTCTCCATTTCTGGCTAAAATAGCCTCCGTCATCTTAATTGCCCTAATGTTTTCTTTAACGTCGTGAACTCTCACAAATGAGCACCCCTTCATAACTCCGATAACTGTAGTGGCTATTGTCCCCTCAAGTCTCTGGTCGACTGGTAAATCCAATGTCAGGCCAATCATAGATTTTCTAGATGTAGCTAACAATACAGGATATCCCCATCGCTTTAGTTCATCCACCTTATTAGTTATCTCTAAATTATTTTCAACTGTTTTACCAAAACCTACACCTGGATCTAATATAATCTTATTTTCATTCACACCATATTTCTTAGCAATGTCTATACTAATCTGTAAATCCTTTATTACATCATCCATAAAGGAAGTGTAATTAGGTTTCTCTCTCCAATGCATTAAACAGCAAGCTGCGCCGTAATCTGCAGTAAGCTTAGCTATTCTTTCATCATACTGAAAACCGCGAATGTCATTAATCATGTCGGCCTTAACCTTGAGAGCTTCCTCAGCCACTTCCGGCTTATAGGTATCAATTGAAACCGGAATATCAAATCTGGATTTTATAGCCTCAATAACCTTTGATGTTCTCTCAATCTCCTCCTGAATAGGGATTTTCTGATATCCGGGTCTGGTGGATTCGCCACCTACATCCACAATGGATGCGCCTTCATTAATCATTTTTTCTGCCTGAATTAGTGCAGAATCTAAGGAATTATACTTTCCACCATCGGAAAATGAATCCGGTGTCACATTTAAAATTCCCATAACATAACAGTGATTATCTGTGTCAAATTCTCTGCTACCTATTAACATTTTCTACCTCTTTCTCAACTTATTAGTCATAAATGTTTAATCACGTATATCCATGTTTCTTTTTTCCATTGGCCAATTACATTCCTCAAAGGAATTGCATGAGAAACAGTTTCTACATTTCTTATCAGCCTTATATAAAATAAATTTAAGTTTATTAACTTTAGTGTAATTTTCTAAATCTTTTCCGTCTAATACATCCTTATTATCGCTTCCTCTATGATATAAAATAGCTTCATAAACCATTTCAATATCGGCATCTGAAAAATCACAGTCTTTCATAATCTTTGAAGCTAGCTTAGCACTGGCCTGATGATGGCCCATGCCACTTCTAATCTGTTCTGCTCTTCCTAAATCGTGAAGGAGGGCAGCTGAATAGATAATATCTTTTTCAAGCCCTAGATTATTCTCGTAATTATATATCTGCATAAGCCTTGCCACATCTAAAAAATGTTCAATGCTATGCCCACAAAAAATCCACTTTTCTTCCTCTTTTTTTAGAAAATTATATTCTTTCCGGTATAAAGGATGATTCCATATTTTATTGACTCTGTCCATTAGTCCTCCTAGATGTTTGCTGTTTAATTAGTCAGCCATTCTTCATTATAACATAACAATATGCTATTTTAATACGGCATTAATCTCCTCTTCCATTTTTTCTAAATCTTTTCTAGCATCTTAGAAGCCTCATTTTCCTCGATTTTCCCATCCTTTACAGGAAATCTCATACAACCGAATCCCAATAATGATGTTTCAATTCCTAACTTATTAATCTTTCTCTTTTCCATATAATCTCCTAACCTGTGATAGAGAGTGGTTATACCACAATTCCGATCATTGTTACCTCTTCTATTTTATCATAAGTTATGGATTATTTCTCTTTTAATTAAATTGAAAAAAAGTAGGCGAACCTACTTTTTAACTTAGTGAATTAACACCTTCTTTTAAATTGTTTAAAGCTTTTTCTAAGATTTTTCTAGGACAGGCTATATTGATTCTCTGATAGCCCTCTCCATCCTTTCCAAATATAGCTCCGCTATCTAACCATAGCTTAGAACGCTTAATAATTAAATCTTCTAATTCCTGATTATCCAGTCCTAACTTTCTAAAGTCTAGCCACAGTAAATATGTGCCCTCAGGATTTATTAATTCTACACTAGGAATATTTTCCTTTAAATAATCTCTAACAAACTCTACATTGGCTAAAAGATATTTTTTTAATTCATTTAACCACTCTTCACCTTTTTCATAAGCAGCCTGACAAGCCACAAGACCTAATGAATTAAGCTGACTGTAACCTGCTGCATTGACCTGATGTCTAAACTTCCTTCGCAAATCTCTGTTAGGAATAAAGATATTAGATATCTGCAATCCCGCTAAATTAAAGGTCTTGCTAGGTGCAGTACACACTATTGTAATTTCCTCTAATTCCTTAGATATTGATGCGAAGGATGTGTGAGTAAATCCCGGATAAATAAAATCTCCATGAATTTCATCACTAACTACTAGCACATTATGTTTTAAACAGATTTCACCAATTTGTTCCAGTTCTTCTCTAGTCCAGACTCTTCCCACAGGATTATGAGGATTACATAGTAAAAATAATTTAACGTCATTATCAGTTATTTTTCTTTCAAAATCATCGAAATCTATTTCGTAATGCCCATCCACATTTTTTAAGGAATTATTTACGAGAATTCGACCATTGTCCTCAATAACCTCTTTAAACGGATAGTAAACCGGCTGCTGGATAAGAACCTTGTCATTAAGCTTAGTAAAGGCTTTAACTGCCATTGCCAATGCAAAGACAACGCCAGGTGTTTTTATAAGCCAATTTCTCTTAACATGAAAATGATAATTCTTTTCCATCCAGTTAGAAAGGGCATTGAAATAATCTTCCCTCCCCTCAGAGTAGCCGAAAATTCCGTGATCCACTGCTTTTTTTAACTCATCAGTTATTTCAGGAGCAGTTTTGAAATCCATATCAGCCACCCACATTGGAAGTAAGTCAGGACTCATTCCACGCTGTATAGCAAAATCATATTTTAAACTGTTAGTATTTTTTCTATCAATTATCTCGTCAAAATTATATTTCATAATATGCCTCTTTTTTAGTTAATAGCCTGATCTAAATCAGCTATCAAGTCATCAATGTTTTCTATTCCCACTGACATTCGAAGTAATGTATCTGTTATACCTAATTTCTCGCGGATTTCCTCTGGAACATCTAAATGTGTCTGAGTCATTGGATATGTTATAAGAGACTCCACGCCTCCTAAACTTTCCGCAAATGAAATTAGTTTAACTCTCTCTAAAATTCTTTCAGCAGTCTTACTGGAATCAACTCTAAATGAAATCATGCTGCCTGCGCCTCTGGCCTGTTTTTTATTAGTTTCATAACCAGGATTTTCAGGCAAACCTACATAATATACGTCTTTTACCTTATCCTGGCTCTTTAGCCAGTTAGCTATTTTTAAGGCATTCTCGCTGGATTTTTCCATACGAACACCTAAAGTTTTTATTCCACGTATTAATAGAAAACTATCGAAAGGTGATAAATTACTACCTGTAGTCTTATATATAAAACGAAGTTTATTGGCTACGTATTCGTTATTAGTAGAAAAGAATCCTGCCAATGTATCATTGTGACCACCTAGAAATTTAGTTCCACTGTGAATAACAGCATCTGCTCCCAGCTTTAATGGATTTTGGTAATATGGTGTCAAAAATGTATTGTCTACAGCTACATAAATATCGTTCTCCTTAGCCAGCTTTATAATAGCTTCTAAGTCTGTAACCTTCATCATTGGGTTGCTAGGTGTTTCAATGTAAAATGCTGCAGTATTAGGCTTAATTGCTGCCTTTACCTGCTCTATATCTGATGTGTCCACATAGTCAAACTCTATTCCGTGAGTCTTTCCAATGGAATCAAATAGTCTCACAGAACCGCCATATAGGTCATCAGTACAAATAACATGATCTCCTAAATCTAATAATTCTAGAAACAATCTTACTGCTGCCATTCCACTAGAACAGGCCACAGTGTCGATGGCACCCTCTAGAGAGGACACTATATATTCCAACTCATCTCTAGTAGGATTACTCTCTCTAGAGTAATTATGTCCTGTAGTCTCTCCAATTCCCGGATGTGAGAATGTGGCTGTCTGAAAAATCGGAATAGATAGTGCTCCATATGGATATGATTCATCTACATCTTCTCTGTGAATACATCGTGTTTCAATATCATAAGACATATTTTTTCTCCTTTTGTTTCTTTATAATCCCGAAAAATAACGGTATACCAATTTCATATCTTCTTCGTTTTCTATATACTCATGATTATGTCTTTTTCCTGTAAATATAAGCTCGCCTTCTTTATATGCTAACAATGTATTAAATGGAACTGATTGCCAATTTCCTCTTATCAGCGGACTGGTAGAGAAAATAATTGAATCACTTCCCTTTAAGAATGATAGCGATTCTCTATAATTAGAATGTACGTATGTGTATTCTCCATCATATATCAAAAGATTTAATTTATTGCCCTTCGACATATTTCTGATGATACAATCAATTATTTCAAAACGCTCTCTTCCACTTAATTGCTTTCCATTTACCTCGACACTGTTTATTTTATCTACTATATAAAGTAAGATTCTCTCACTGTCGGTGGTTCCTTTCTGGGTATCTATATATCTAGACAGTGGCTTAAAATCAAAAATGGTTCCATTATGTATTAGCGTCCATTTTCTACCTTTATTATCTGTCTTAATATATGGATGGCAATTATTGTATTCCTCATTGCCTACTGTAGCATAGCGAATGTGTGCGAATATATTTTTTGAAGCTATCGGACAACTTAGTCTGGCTTTTAGATAATGACTTTTTGTGGCCTGAATAGGTTCCTTTTCGATTATAGTTTCATTGCGGTCCATGCACGCAATTCCCCATCCATTAGGGTGTTTAGTACTATGTTTAAAAAACATCTTTAGGTATTCATTTATTACAATTTCTGTTTTTCCACTATAGCCGAATAGTTCGCACATAAAATCACCCCTTCTCTACTTTATTACAGTTTTCGCATATATCTCGGCAGCTTTTAAACCATGCTCGACATATCCTCCCTCAAATAAATTCATTATTTTTAAAGTATACCTTTCTTTGCGGTCTATAATTTTCTTTCTTTGATATGAGATTAATTCAGATATATTTCCATGTGTATCTCCTAAAACCTTTTCCATATCATCTAATACTTCTAAGGCTAAATCTCGTATATTTTTCTTTGTGTCCCAGCCTGTTTCAATCTCTATTTCTCTGTCATCAAACCTAGCTGATTCTTTAATATTATTGATGGATATAATTTGTTCGAAATCCTCTATCATTTCGATATCTAATAAATTAAGATAAATTAGTAACAAATGAAGAAATTCTAGATCTTCTTTTTTTATTCCGATACCTGATAAAGGATTAAGATCAATATTTCTAAGTTCTATATGATTTACTCCGCTCTCTTTTAAATTATCAAGACAGTTGTTTCCTCTAGGCTTAAGTCTGACAGGATAATAGAGTTCTGTGGCTGTTTTTAATTGTCCCTGATTCACATACTCCTGAATGCTATCAACATATGAATCTAGACTGTTGTAATCCAAAATAGGAACGAATTCATTCCAGTATCCTATTTTGCTGCATCTGCCGGAAGCATATGGACTTAAAATATCTTTTCCAATATCCTTATAGTCTATAAAGGAACCATCCATTAAAGGACTGGCAGCCGTCATATAAACTATCATCCATCCATATCTAACCACCTTATGAGCCAGCTCTAAGTAAAGTTCATTTTTAAATTCCTTAAAATCTTTATAATCACTTTCCTTAAAAGCCTCATTTAAGTAGTTATCTGAAAATGAAAAATTAAAATGTATACCTGAGTAAAGCATTTTCTTTTTTCCATATTTTCGTGATAAATATTCTCTATATATTTCCTTTTCCTTTAGATGCTTATGGAATTTAGCTATTGGAATATCATCCTCATCTTTAACATATGGAGGATTAGAAAAATTCCAAATATATTCTTTACCGGATTCCATTTTATATAGTCTTTTAACTGCCATATTATGCAATTGACTAAGTTCATCATAAGCCTCATCTACGCTATTATGAACACCGGTAATTATCTCTATTTGATTTTCACAAAAATCTCTGTCAATCTGCTCAATATCAGAAAATGGATGACTAGTATGAGCTAAGTATCCATTTTCATCAACTCTAAGACTTTCTTTTTCTATTCCAAACTGTCCATCTAAAAGATATTTATTTTTTAAATTATTATGTATTGCCATATTATTCTCCCAGCACCCTATAATTCCTATAGTATTAATAGGCTTATATCATTATAACTAAAATGTATCATTATTACAATGAACTTTGAAATAAAAATAATATTATTTATATAATGTACATATCACTTTGTTCTAGTGGTAAAACTCTCTTTAAGAATTCTTTTGTTCTCTCCTCTTTAGGTCTGGAGAAAATCTCTTTTGGATTTCCTTGTTCCACTACATAACCCTCATCCATAAAAACTACCTTATCAGATATTTCTCTGGCAAACTGCATTTCATGGGTTACTATTATCATAGTGATACCTTTCTTAGCTACCTTTTTAATAACATCTAAAACCTCACCTACTAATTCAGGATCTAGTGCTGATGTAGGCTCATCAAATAAAATTATTTCCGGATCTAGTGCTATAGCTCTAGCGATTCCCACTCTCTGCTGCTGTCCACCGGATAGTGAGCTGGGATAGTTATCCTTTTTATCTAACATTCCTACCCACTCTAAAACTTCTAGCGCCTTTTTTTCTGCTTCCTTTTTAGGGATTTTTCTGGCTATAGCTAATCCTTCCATTACATTTTCTAAAACAGTCTTGTTAATAAATAAATTGTAATTTTGAAATACAAATCCCATCTTCTTTCTCAGTTCATGTATTTCTTTTTTACTAGCTTTATTTAAATCATATTTAGTGTCATTAAAAATTAGTTCTCCTTTATCAGCTCTTTCTAAATAGCTGATACTTCTAAGCAAAGTGGTTTTTCCTGAGCCACTGGGTCCTAAGATTACTACCACATCTCCTTTATTAACCTGTAAGGAAACATCCTTTAAAACCTCTAGTTTTCCAAATGACTTTTTCACGTTGTTTATCTTTATCATATTCCCTCCTTAGGTTGTAGCATCTGATTTTACCGGCTTTTTCCCAGTTGTAGTATTTCGGTATCTCACCAATCTCTTTTCTAAACGCTTTATTAAAAATTCTACCGTTCCAATAAACACCAGATATATTACGAAAACATCCATGTATACATCTAAATATCTAGTATTCATACCACCTAAAATTTTAGCTTCACCCATAAGTTCAGTTACGGAAATGGTAAAAGCTAATGAGGTAGTTTTAATTACATCTACTACTATATTTCCACAAACAGGAACCGCCACTGTCAGTGCCTGTGGCAATACCACTCTGTGAAAAACCTGGAAATTAGATAGTCCAACCATTAGCCCGGCTTCCTTTTGTCCCTTGTCAACCGATGCAATGGCTGATCTAAAAGCTTCCGTTAAAAACGCTATTGCCGATAAAGATATAGCCAGATATGCGTACCATTTACTGTCAATGGAATAAACATCTATTTTTAGATTAAACTTTTTAACTATCCCTTGTACCAGAAACGGAATCACTGTATATATCACAAACATCTGCAATAAAACCGGTGTACCTCTTATAATAGATAAGATAAATCTAATAATTGCTTTTGGCACTTTATTATTTCCCAACAATGCTATTGAGAAAAGGATGGAAACGGGTACGGCTATTGCCAAAGCTCCAAGTGTAAGCTGGATGGTTATTGGCAGGAATTTTATTAACCCAGGAAATGCTTCCTTCATAGTTTGAAAATCAAACATTTAACTCACCACCCTTCCCAGTCTTACTTTACTTTTCTTTTTCAATTTAACTTCTTTATTATTTCTTGATTTCTTTTCTAAATAGTTAAACAATACTTCTAAAAGCATTGTGCATGGCCAATAAACAAATGTTAATGCCACATATGTCTCTAATGAAAAGACATTAGCTTTTAATCCGTTTAGATATACTCCTCTTCCAAAAACATCCTGAAGACCTATGGTAAAGGCCAGGGCTCCTTCCTTCATCATAAAAATAAAAATATTTCCATAATTAGGTAATGCCACACTTAATGTTTGAGGAAGTATAATTCTTATAAAGGCTTTTATCGGCGACAACCCAATCATAAGTGCCGCCTCATATTGGCCTTTAGGTACTGACAGATATGCCGTTCTTAAAATTTCTGATATTGACGCTCCTAGCAATAATGAAAAAGTTATTATTACATATACTATTACTCCGTTATCTTCTAACAGAATTCCAAATTGCTGTTCTAATACCATAGGCACACCATAATATACTAAAAATAGTAATACAATAGATGGTACGCAACGCATAATTGTAATATATGCTCCGGCTAAAATTCTTAACCATCTCTTTTTAGAAAGGCGACCTGCTGCAATAGTCCCTCCAATAATTGTTCCAAAAAATATGGAACCGGCTACATATTCTAATGTAACTAATATATATGGTAGGACTTTTACATAAAACTCGAAAAATATGTCCCATCTGAATGGTCTCAAAATACCACCGCCTTTTTCTCTATGTTATTTTAGTTTGATGAATCATATGCGAAAGCATCATAACCGTAGAATTTCTTTGATAATTCTGTTAATTTTCCTGTCTTTTTAATCTTTCCTAAACCTTCGCTTGCTGCATCTGAAAATTCTTTTAAATCCTTCTTAATAACAGGGTATGTGTAAACTGAACGGCACTCTACAAACTTAACTTTATCGTTATAATCATGAAGATCACCCTTCTTATCAATTACTATCTGCTCATAGTAGTTCTTTGGCCAAACAGCTGTATCATATCTTCCTTCAGCTACCCAGCTAATAGCGTTCATAAATGAGTTAGCATCATCTGTAGCTGTCAACTTAATCTGATTGTCCTTGTTTTCCTGATTATACTTATATACTACATAATATAGTCCGTCACCTGCTAAAATAGGAGTTAACTTAGCTTTCTTCTTAGCTACATCCTCGAAAGACTTAATGTCATTATTTTTAGCTGATACTACTAATCCTACTAATGAAGCTCCCAATGGATTTTTAGGTAGGTTATAAGCCTTATCTCTCTCTTCTGTATAGAAAGCATTTGATAATACTACGTCGAACTTACCTGATGTTAATCCTGTATACTGTGCTTCCTGGTTACCACCATTTACGAATTCGAAATCATAATCCTTTAATTCTTTATCTAATAACTTCATTACTTCGATTTCGTAACCTGTTAACTTTCCTGACTCATCTTCATATGCTAATGGATATGAATTAATCTGATATGCTACCTT
>CACZSI010000007.1 GCA_902783775.1 uncultured Lachnospiraceae bacterium | reverse complement strand
TTAGCTATATTAAAGAATGTTTTAAATACTTGCATATTTTTTTCTCCTTGTTAATAGAAAACTGCTAATAGTAAAAATAATAGTCAGGATGAAAAGAGTTCCTATGTCCTGATAATATCTTCCTAAATCATTGTAATTAGCCAATGAATAAAATGAATCAGAAATCAAAGCTGCGGGATTTATTTTATTGATAAATGGGCAATGCTCCTCCACAACTATTCTCATTGTGCCAATCATAAGTCCGCTTAAAAAGCAGGAAGTCATAATAACGGCAATGGATAATGCCTCCTTAATTCCACGCTTTTTAGATGGGATTGATCCTAATAAAAATCCTAGAGACATGCCGGTCATTGTAGATACAAATAATGCCAATAAAGCATATGGCAGATGGAATGTTAAATCAATTTTTAGAACTACAATGATAAATGAAAATGCCATTACATTTAATACATAATTAAATATTAATCCTGAAAAAAGTTCCGCTACAATAATTTTAAGTTTATTAACTGGAGATATATTTCTTCTAAGCCCTAAATCAGAAAAGTTTCCCTGATTATTTATGGCTATTTCAAGTCCGCAAAGGGCAGTAAATAAACAAGCCATAGCTAATAAATTATAGTAGTACTGAGTTAGATTATCAGCACTTTTAGAAACAAATTTATGCTCCTTATTGTAGGTAATATCCTGAGAAGAAGTGAAAATTACTTTTTCTATATTTTCAGGATGAGTTTTAGCCACATCCTTTATAATTGATGAGTTAGCATTATACTGCCCTACGAAATTATCCAGAATACTCTGTTTAGTATTGTCATCTCCGGTGTTAGCCAAAACTTTGAGTTTAAGCGTATCTCCTACATATATTATTCCGCTAATATCATTGGATTTTAATTTTTTTTCGGCGTCCGCCTCAGATATATTATAGTCAGCTTTTAACAGAGGCTTATTTTCAGTTTTTAAATTATCGCTAATGGATTTAAAAGTTTTCTTAGCATCGCTATTTTCACAAATCACAGCTACAGGAATAGAAGAAAAAGCCTCCATATCATTGATACCTGAAAAAGCTGCTTTGAAAAATAACGCCAGTATAATAGGAAACATTAAAATCCAAAATAATTGATCTTTTTTTCTCAAAAATCTCTTCAGAGAATAATTGATAATATGTGTCATAACTTCCTCCTAAATAGATTATGAATCTCTAAGTTCTTTTCCTGTAATCTCTAAGAAAACATCGTTTAATGTAGGCAGTTTTGAGTAAACCTGCCCAAAACTAATTTTATTAGTATTTAGGTAGTCTAAAACTAAAATAATATTGTGTTCACCACCGCTAAATAAAATTTCTAAAGTTTTCTCGTCATAGTTAACCTGATAAACATTAGAAATAGCTTTAATATTTTCTAAATGCTCTTTATCTAAATTGCTAACTTCAATGGCAATGGTTTCGCGTTTTTTAATCATCTGTTTTAATTCATCAGTAGTTCCCAATGCCACATTTCTTCCGTGATCCATAATGGCGATTCTAGAACAAATCTGTTCCACCTCCTCCATATAGTGAGAAGTATAAATCACAGTGGCGCCGGCTTTGTTTAACTTAACAATTCCCTCTAAAATATTATTTCTACTTTGAGGATCAACTGCCACTGTAGGCTCATCTAAAATAATAAGCTTAGGTTTGTGAGCAATGCCGCAGGCGATATTTAATCTTCGCAAAAGTCCGCCGGATAATTTTTTAGGATAGAATTTTACAAAATCATTTAAGCCCACAAAATCGATGGCATCCTGAACATATTTTTTTCTAGTCTCTTTATCACTAATATAAAGACCGCAGAAGTAATCGATGTTATCATAAACTGTAAGCTCCTCGAAAACTGCCACGTTTTGCATAACAACGCCAATCTGTTTTTTTAAGTCATAGCTGTCAGGGCGCATCTCTTCATTAAAAATTTCAATATGTCCCTTATCAAAGGACAGTAACGACAGAAGGCAATTAATGGTAGTAGTTTTACCGGAACCATTAGGACCTAAAAGTCCGAAAATCTCCCCTTCTTTAATTTCTAAATTAAAATGATCTAGGGCCACTAATTCCTTATAACGTTTAACCAGATTTTCTATTTTTACAATTGTATTATTTGTACTCATAAAAATTCCTCCAAATAAATTCTATAACTGTAGTATAATAAAAGTTATGATTATTATTAAGTGAACAATGTAAGAAGGTGATATTACATTTGTCATATTCTTAAATTTATTGTTTATAAATCGAAAAATGGAGATAAAAAATGAAGAAGATAGCGGACATAGTTGTTATGTTTTTAGTGTCCTCTCTTATGGTTATATCAGTGGGTGGCTTTATGGAATCCGTAATATCAGTTTTAATTTCAATAACTCTGATATCAGCCACGCTTTGGGTCAATAAAAGTGAAGTGGAGGCAATGATAAAAAACGAAAAGTATATTTTATTAGCGTGCTTTATAAATGCCACGATTATTGCCCTTGTGATACCTATTTTTTCACTTTATCTGCCAGTACTAATATACGTAGCATTTTATTATAACAGGCCAATATACTCCCTAGGTTTGCTGGTTTTAGTTTATAATTATCAATTTATAAAACCTAATGTACTTATTGGCATAGCAGTACTTACAGTAATTTCCATAATGTTAGCATTATCCACTTCTAAAATGCTAAGGTTGGAGGATAAAATTAAAATTATAAGAGATAGCAGCATAGAAAATGACTTAAAGTTAAAGGAAAAAAACAGGCAGATAATTATAAATCAGGACAATGAAATTCACTTAGCTACACTAAAGGAGAGAAACCGCATTGCCAGAGAAATTCATGATAATGTGGGCCACATGCTTACCAGGTCGATTCTCCAAGTAGGTGCTCTAGCAGCAGTATATAAGGATGAGCCATTGCACAGTAATATTAAGGAAATAAATGATTCTTTAAATGTTGCCATGAATAATATTAGGGAGAGCGTTCATGATATTCACGATGAGTCCGTTGACTTAAAGCAGGCTATTTACGAGTGCACTAGAGAGGTTAGCGAAAAATATAATTTAAAACTTGATTATGATATGTCAAAGCATATTCCTAAGAAAATTAAATATAGTTTTATTGCCATAGTTAAGGAGGCTATGTCTAACATTGTAAAACACAGCAATGCCAGCGAAGTTTATGTCATGGTTAGAGAGCATCCGGGTTTTTATCAGTTAATAATAGAAGACAATGGTAATATAAATAAAAAAGAAATAAGCACAGGAGATTTCGGTTCCGGAATCGGCCTTATAAATATGAACGAGCGCGTCAATGACCTAAAGGGAAGAATGCGCATAAATACCGAGGATGGTTTTAAGATTTTTATTACCGTCCCAAAGAGAGGGGAGGAATAGATGAGAATAATACTAGTGGATGATGATACATTGGTGACCATTTCGCTAAAGACTATACTTGAGGCAGCTGGCAATATCGAGGTTGTAGGGATTGGCAATGACGGAGTGGATGCCATAAGACTGTATGACGAAGTACATCCTGATGTGGTTTTAATGGATATCCAAATGAAAAATATGGATGGCTTAGCGGCAGCAGAAGAGATTATTAAAAGGGACAGTGATGCTAAAATTCTTTTACTTACTACATTTTCCGATGATGAGTATGTAGTTAAATCATTATCAGTAGGCGCTAAGGGATATATTTTAAAACAGGATTTCGAAGGAATAATACCGGCACTTAATGCAGTGATGAAAGGGCAGAGTGTTTTCTGCGGTGATATTGTAAATAAAATTCCTAAACTGATGTCTAACAAAGAACAGATTAATTTATCTGAATATGATATTTCTGATAAGGAATTAGAAATAATTGAGCATGTATCTAGAGGACTAAGTAATAAGGAGATTGCAGCGGAATTATTCTTAAGCGAGGGTACAGTTAGAAATTATTTAAGCACGATTTTAGAAAAACTGGATTTAAGGGATAGAACCCAATTAGTGGTGTTTTATTTAAGCAGAAAAAGACCAGGATGATGGCAGAAAAAAGGGTGATATTTTAATTGGAATATTATGAAAATTTCACTTAAAAAATATCATTAATGATGTTATAATGTTATAGGAAAATTTCAGGAGGGTACTATGTTTAAAGAAGGATTTGATAATGATTTATATTTAAAGATGCAATCAGAACATATCAGAGAAAGAATTTCTCAGTTCGGTAATAAGTTGTATCTTGAGTTTGGCGGAAAACTTTTCGATGATTATCATGCATCAAGAGTTTTACCGGGCTTCCAACCAGACTCAAAATTACAGATGCTATTACAGTTAAAAGATCAGGCTGAAATTGTAATTGTAATTAGCGCAGAGGATATTGAAGATAATAAGATTCGTGGTGACTATGGAATCACTTACGATATGGATGTATTAAGACTTATTGATGCATTCCAGTCTAGAGGATTATTCGTGGGCAGTGTTTGTCTTACTAAGTTTGCAGGACAGGCATCAGCAGTTAATTTCCAGAATAGATTAAAAGAAATGGGAATTAAATCTTATAGACATTATAAGATTCCTGGATATCCTAGTGATGTTAAAACAGTGGTAAGTGATGAGGGCTATGGAAAGAATGATTATATAGAGACAGAGAGACCATTAGTTGTCATTACTGCTCCAGGACCTGGAAGCGGAAAGATGGCTACATGTTTATCACAGTTATACAATGAGCATAAGAGAGGCGTGGACGCAGGATACGCTAAATTTGAGACATTCCCTATTTGGAATATTCCTCTAAAACATCCTGTAAACTTAGCATACGAGGCGGCGACAGCTGACTTAAACGATGTAAATATGATTGACCCATTCCACTTAGAAGCATACGGTGAAACTACAGTTAACTATAATAGAGATATTGAAATTTTCCCTGTAGTAAATGCGATGTTTGAGCTAATTAATGGAAAGAGTCCATATCAGTCCCCTACAGATATGGGTGTTAACATGGCAGGAAATTGTATCGTGGATGATGAGGTTTGTTGTAAAGCTTCAGAGCAGGAAATTATCAGAAGATATTATAAATGCTTATGTGATAAGAAGAGATTAGGAGAGTCTAAGGACGATCAGAATAAATTAGAGATTCTTATGAATCAGGCTAAGGTTACTAGTGATGACAGAACATGCAGAAAAGAAGCTATGGAAGTGGAAGAGAACACTAAGAAACCGGGCTTTGCAATTGAGCTAAGCGATGGAACTGTAATCACAGGAAAGACAAGTGATTTATTAGGAGCAGCATCAGCGGCATTATTAAATGCATTAAAGCATTTAGCTAAAATTGACAATGATGTTAAACTTCTATCAAGAGATGCTATTGAGCCAATTCAGTTCTTAAAGACAGAGTTTTTAGGAAGCCAGAATCCTAGACTTCACACAGATGAAATTTTAATTGCGCTATCTGCATCAGCAGAACATAATCCGGTAGCGAAAGAGGCAATGAAAAATATGCCATTGCTATATGGTTGTGAAGCACATTCTACAGTATTATTATCATCAGTAGATGAGAACGTACTAAAGAAGTTAGGCGTTCATTTAACATGTGAACCTAAGTATGAAGAGACAGGAAGAAAATTCCATAAGTAAAATAAAAGTCCCGGCCTTGTGGCTGGGACTTTTTTGAGGCTAAAAAACGGGACTGCTAACAGCCCCGTTATATTTTTATAGTAATTCTTTTCTTAATTCTTCACCTGATTTAGGGCTAAGATAAGCTGGTGCAATATCAAATACACTCTTACATCCCTTATCGCCTTCTTTGCTTAATCTGTATGCTGCTCTAGCATATGCAATTAAAACAGAAGTTGTGAATTCTGGGTTTGAATCAAGCTTTAAGCTATATTCAATAATGTTATTGTTCTGGCTATCCCAACCTGTCTTTCCGGTTCTGATAACGAAACCGCCGTGTGGAATTCCACTGTGGTTAGCTTTTAATTCTTCCTCTGAAATAAAGTGAACTGTTGTATCATAATCTGCGAAATAGTTAGGCATATTCTTGATTTCTTCTTCGACCTTAGAAGCATCAGCGCCATCTTCTAATACTACGAAACATTCTCTAGTATGTTTCTGTCTAGTAGTAAGTTCAGGATTGCTTCCTGATCTAACAGCATCTAAAGCTTCGTCTACAGGAATAGTATACTGCTTAGCATCCTTAACACCCTCTACACGTCTGATAGCATCTGAGTGTCCCTGGCTTACTCCCTTACCCCAGAAAGTATAATCCTTTCCTTCAGGTAAAATAGCATTTCCGTAAATTCTAGCTAGTGAGAATAGACCTGGATCCCAACCAACAGAAATAATAGCTACCTTGTTAGCGTCCTTAGCAGCCTTATCTACATTGGCAAAATGCTCAGGAATTCTAGCATGTGTATCAAAACTATCTACTACATTAAATAATTTAGCGTACTCTGGAGTCTGCTCAGGTAAATCTGTAGCACTACCTCCACAAAGAATCATAACATCAATTTTATCAGCGTAATCTTTAACGTCTGAAACATTGGCTACTGTAACACCTTCAGTCTGGATAGTAACTGTAGAAGGATCTCTTCTAGTGAAAACAGCTACAAGCTCCATATCATCATTCTGCTTAATAGCACATTCAATACCTTTTCCCAGGTTACCGTAACCTAAAATACCTACTTTAATACTCATCATATTTCCTCCGTGTTTTAGTGATTAATAATATGTAGAAATTAAAAACAATCTCCAATAACTATTTTATAGAATAGAATAAAAAAGTAAAGTTATTTTAACAAAAATATTTAAATACTAAAGTTGCTTTTTCTTGTTCCAACCTCGCCAACAAAAGAAAAAATTATTTTGATATAATTGTGAGGTGTGAAAGATTGACCATATTGTGTCTTGTTAGGAGAATATATGAAGTATAACAATACAGTGGAGGCCACATTTTTAGAGAGACCTAATAGATTTATTGCAAAAGTAAAAATTGATAATGAGGAGCACACTGTACATGTTAAAAACACCGGACGGTGTAAGGAAATACTTATTAAGGACAGCACAGTAATACTAGAAAAAAGTGATAATCCTAATAGGAAGACAGAATATGATTTAATCGCGGTTTATAAAAAAGGTTTTGGATTGATTAATATAGATTCGCAGGCACCCAACAAAGTCGTTAGAGAATGGTTAGAAACTAAAGACTTTGATTATGTTAAACCGGAATATAAGTATGGCGAATCTAGAATTGACTTCTATATGGAGAAGGGAAATGAAAAATATCTGATGGAAGTAAAGGGATGTACTTTAGAACGGGGTAATGTCGGATATTTTCCAGATGCACCAACACAAAGAGGAGTCAGGCATTTGCGGGAATTAATTAAAGCTACTAAGCAGGGATATAAAACAGCTATCTGTTTTGTAATCCAGATGGAAAATGTGTCTGTAGTATTGGCAAACGCACAGACAGACCCTGAATTTGATAAGGCATTAAATGATGCTAAGAAGGCTGGGGTAGAAATTATTTTCCTTAAATGTAAGGTGGCAAGAGACACACTTGAATTCACACAGTAGCGCACTTTTTATTATAGGTACTCATATTTTTTTATAAAATTTTTATATGAAAAAAGTGCCACTAAAGTAGAATTTAAGTACTTTTTTATTGGGTATTGATGGTGTTAACATACTATCGAATTAAGAAAATGTATTGCGGGTAATCCCGTCGGCGAGGAGGAGAAGATGAGTTTAGAGCGAATCATCAAAAAAGTGAAACTTTCAAAAGTTGGAAGTATAGTTTTAGCGATTGCTTTAATCGTAAATCTATGTGCAGGCTACGTAGCATACCAGTCTACACAGACTAGAGAAGTTAAAGCGGCAGCTAATCCACAGTACAGAAACGTTATGTACTATGGTCAATGGTCAATTTATCCAGGACAGCACAATTACTATCCTAGTTACATTGACGGAAGTAAGATAACACATTTGAATTTTGCATTTATGGATGTTGATGAAAACGGTAATGTTATATCAACAGATTCATATGCTGATTTTGAAAATAATCAAATTGGTTTTCCGGCTACTTATGGTAGTATTTGGGCCGGAGTAGTTGCAGCAATGGTTCAACTTAGAGAAAAATATCCTAATATGAAGATTGGATTTTCAGTAGGTGGATGGACTCGTTCAGGAGACTTCCCTAAAGTAGCTTCTACTGATGCTAAAAGAAAAGCATTTGCTAGAAATATTGCTAAGTTAGCACACCTATATGGATATGATTTTGTCGACATTGACTGGGAATATCCTACAGCAGATAGAGATCCGGATCCTGCAGGGAATGGAGTTACGGTAGACAAAGGATGTAAAGGCTCAGCAAACGATACTAGAAACTTTACATTATTATTACAGGAATTAAGAAGTGCATTAGATGAGTATGATGCAATCGATAACAAGCATTATGAATTGTCAGTGGCAATGTCAGCATCACCAGCTATGATGGAAAAGATTGAATATGATAAAGTATTGCAGACAGTTGATTTTGCCAATATGATGACATATGACTTAAATGGTGCTTGGAATGCATATACAGGTCATCAGACAGCACTATTTACAAATGATAAATACAATAAAGAGACACAGAAAGACGGACAGTTTTCAGTTAATGCGTGCGTTGACTATTTATATAAAAAATATGGAAACAGCATTGACCCTTCAAAGATTGTAGTTGGTGTAGCACCTTATACTAGAGGTTGGGCTGAAGTTAAGAATGACGGACCAGACCCACAGAACCCAGGACTTTATGCTACAGCTACTCCTAACAGCGTAAAAGCAGCAGATGGAACTACTAGTGGAACATTTGCATTCAGTGATATTGATCAGTTAAGCCAGCAGTATGGTTTAAAAGAATATTATGATGAAACTGCACAGGCTGCTTACTATTACAATCCATCTACAGGTTATTTCTTTACATGTGATAATGAAAGATCTGTAGCAGCTAAGGGTGAATATGTTAAAAATGGACAGTTTAAGAATCCATTCAATAAACCACTTGGTGGATTGATTTCATGGATGGCTTCATTAGATGCAGGAAACAGCATAACAAATGCTAGTTATAAGGCTTTATATGGATCATCCACTCTTCCGGAGCAGACAATTAGTTATCCTACAATTGATAATATTGAGACAACTATTCAGGCTTCAGGAAATGATTATATAATTACAATTAAGAATAATAACAAAATTACTACTCCTGAAAAACAGGGTACATTCCATGGTGGCGCTGAGGTTAATGCATTGTACTACGGTGAGAAATACGCTGGCACAATTTCATATCCTAAATATTATATTAAGACTAGTGATAATGAAATATTGACAGGAGCTTCATGGTCAGCAGGTGGAACAATTAGTTCAGATAATGGTTATACAGTTATCACAGATACAAATCATCCATATATGCTAGAACCAGGTGGTACAAAAACAATAACATTAACATCTTCTAAACCGGCAGATGTTTCAAAAATCACAGAAGTATCTGTATCTAAGAGAGTTTCAGATAGTTCTGCTGAAATGGGAAGAACTGTTGTATACGGAGATAAGAATACACCTGTAGTTACAACAAAAGCGCAGACTACAACACAGAATCAGGTAACAACAAAAGCACAGGCTACAACACAGGCACAGGCTACAACAAAGGCGCAGGCTACAACACAGGCTCAGACTACAACAAAGGTTCATACAGGAAGCACATATCCTTTATGGGATCCTAATGGTGTTTCATATAAGGTAGGCGATAAGGTTGTTTACCAGGGAAAAGTTTACGAGTGTACATTCGCTCATAACTCTCAGGCAGATTGGACACCAACTGCAGTTGCAGCTTTATGGAGAGATACTGGAGAAACTGGTGCAGTAGTTGAGACAACTGCTAAAGCGGGAGGAGAGACAGGAAATAATGAAACTCCTACAGAGAATAACTACACAGTAAACGGTAAATTACCACAGCATATGGTAACAGGTTACTGGCATAATTTCGCTAATGGTTCTACTAACCTAGCATTAGCAGAAGTTCCTGAATACTATGATATGATCTGTGTAGCATTTACAGGTAACACAACAACACCGGGTGAAGCTACATTTGAAATCAGCGATGATTTAAAGAAAGATGAAAGATTAAAATATTCAGATGAGAAATTTATTGAAGATGTTAAGACAGTTAAGAATAGAGGACAGCACGTTATTATTTCTGTTGGTGGCGCAGAAGGACGAATTGACATTAACAGTGAAGCAGCAGCTAACAGATTTGCACAGAGTATGAGTGCTATCATTAAGAAATATGGCTTCGAGGGAATTGACATCGACTTAGAGGGAGCAGCAGTTTCAGGAACAACTTATATTGCTAGCGCTCTAAGACAATTACATAATGAGTTCGGAGATGACTTCATCATTACAATGGCACCTGAGACATATTACATGACACCAGGTGGAGCAGGAATTACATCAGCTTATTGGAATTTAGCAATGAGCATTAAGGATATCTTAACAACTGTACATACACAGTTCTATAACTCAGGTTCAATGATTGGTTACAACGGAAGTATTGTAAACCAGGGAACACCTGATTTCGCAGCAAGTCTTTCAACATTATATATTGAGAGCGGATTAAGACCAGACCAGGTAGCTATTGGATTACCAAGTAATGCACCAGCAGGTTCAGGAGCATTATCACCAGAGAATGCAGCGCTTGCTTACAATGCTATGATTAACGGAACAAACGCTGGAAACTTTAAGGTACCAAAGGCATATCCTACATTTAGAGGTTTAATGACTTGGTCAATTAACTGGGATGCAAAGCAGGATTATGCTTGGGCTAAGGCAGCTAAGGCAGCAGTATCAAACAGCCCTGTTATTGAAACTTCATCAAAAGTTCAGACAACAACTAAGCAGCAGCCTACAACACAGCAGCCTACTACACAGAAACAGACAACACAGCAGGCTACTACACAGCAGGTAACAACTCAGAAAGCTACTACAGACAATAGCACAATCACAGTAAGTGATGATGTTAAAGTTAAAGGATTCCAGATTAGTACAACTCTTAACGGATCAAGAGTAATCGGTCAGGTTAAGAACACAATCAACGGAAAGAAAGTTAGCAAGTGGGGATTTGTATATGCCGTAACAAATATTAATGGCAATGCTATCTCAGTATCTGAGTCAGATATGTACGTTGGAACAAAGAATAAGTTTGCTGCATCATTTGAATCAACTAGCGCAGGTACAATGACAGTATCAAATGGTGATGCAAATTCAACATATTTCGTAAGAACTACACTATTTGCACCAGGTAACTCAATTGAGTTAGCTGCGAACTATAAGGTAAGAGCTTATGCTCAGTTATCAGATGGTTCAATTGTATATAGTACAGTTAAAAACTATTCTATTTATAGTATTGCAGATAATCTATATCAGAATAGTAGCATGGCAACAGAGAATGCACATAACTACTTATTAAATAATATCTTAAAGGTAGTTAATCCATCTTATGCATCAGTTAAGTATAATTGGAGCAACTCTGTAGTCCTACCATAAAATAGCCAAACAGATTTATTTTAACCCCTCAGAGGGCGGACAGCTTTTAGCTTTCCGCCCTCGACTTTTATAAAAAAATCGTGACTTTAAACTTATTAAATGTTAAGATATTAAGGTATGAATTATAGAAATTTATATAGAAAAGGTGTTTAGATAGTGTTCAATTAATAATACAGAATACATTTGAGAAAGGAGATATATATCTTTTTGATATATATAGATGACAATGAGAAAAACTAAAATTATTTGTACATTGGGACCATCAACAGATAAAGAAGGGGTTCTCGAAAGCCTGATGAAGGCAGGAATGAATGTGGCCAGATGTAATTTCTCACATGGATCTCATGAAGAACACAGAGAAAGATTTGAATTAGTAAAAAGACTTAGAAAAAAACTAGGTTTATATATACCAATATTATTAGATACAAAGGGACCTGAAATACGCTTAGGCGTTTTTGAGGACGGAATGATTGAACTAAAGGAAGGCCAGGAATTTACATTAGTATGTGGTCGTGATTTTGAGGGTACCAGCCAGATGGTTGGAATCACTTACGCTAATCTTTATAAGGATGTTAAGGTGGGAACAACTATCTTAATTGACGATGGATTAGTTGAGATGACAGTAAAAGAAATCGATGGTTCAGATATTATCTGTACTGTAATTAATCCGGGTAGAATTTCAGATAGAAAAGGTGTAAATGTTCCGGATGTTCATATTAATATGGAATATTTAAGTAAGCAGGATGAGAGCGATATTCTTTTCGGAATTGAGAATGATGTAGATTATATCGCAGCCAGCTTTGTTAGAAATAAAGAAGATGTTAGAATGATTCGCCGTATCTTAAATGAGAATGGTGGAGAAGATATAGGTATTATCGCTAAGATTGAAAATAGCGAGGGAATTGCCAATATAGATGAGATTATCGAGGCGGCAGATGCCATTATGATTGCTAGAGGTGACATGGGTGTTGAACTTCCGGAGGAGGAAGTGCCGGTAATCCAGAAGATGATTATTAAAAAAGTTTATGAGGCTGGAAAGCGAGTTATCACAGCCACTCAGATGTTAGAGTCTATGATTAATAATCCCAGACCGACTAGAGCTGAGACAGCCGATATTGCCAATGCCGTTTATGACGGAACTAGTGGTATAATGTTATCAGGGGAAACTGCTGCTGGAAAATATCCAATCGAGGCATTGAAGACAATGGTAAGAATTGCCGAGAGAACAGAGCATGATATTAATTATAAGCAGAGATTCTTTGATACAAAGAAAAATGAGAGTATTGATATTACTGAAGCTGTTTGTCATGCTACATGTACTACAGCATATGATTTAAATGCTAAGGCTATTCTTACAGTTACTAAGTCCGGTCGTTCAGCTAGAATGATTTCCAGACATAGACCTGAATGTATGGTAATTGCAGGTGCTACTTCAGAAAAGGTTTGTCGACAGTTAAATCTTTCTTGGGGTGTGGTTCCTGTTTTGATAAATGAGAAGAAAGATTTAATGGATTTAATTGACTACTCTGTAAAGGTAGCTAAAAGTGAAGGACTTATTAATATAGGTGATATAGTGGTAGTTACAGCAGGAATGCCACTTGGGGTATCAGGTAACACTAATGTTATGAAGGTTCATACTGTGTGTTAGCGACCTGCTGACTTCCTAAGTATATATAGTTATATTTAAAGGAGGTATGAAGTGGAAGATAAGAAAAATCTAGAAGTTGATGAGAACAAAAAAGTGGAGAACAGAGATGACTTCGTGGAAAACCTCTTAGACATAATCCGTTCCCATAAAGATGCAAAAGAAAAAATTGAATTAATTAATGATTACCACGAGAACGACTTAGCTGATGTTTTAGAGGAATTATCTAAAGATGAGCGAATTAAATTATATAATTTAATTGGCTTAGAAAAAACATCTGAAGTTTTCTCGTATATCGATGAGCCGGGGATGTACATCGAGGAGTTAGACTCTGAGTTTGCGGCGGATATCCTTGAGACAATGGATTCCGATGATGCCGTTGATATCCTAGAAGAATTAGAGGATGACAAAGAGGTCGAACTTAAAAAGTTGATGGATGAGGATGCCATTGAGGATATTAACCTTATCCAGTCATATAGCGATGATCAGATTGGTAGTAAGATGACCACTAACTACGTAACTATTCAATTAGGTATGACAGTTAGGGAGGCCATGAAGACTTTAGTTAAGAAGGCTGCCGACAATGATAATATAATGACACTGTATGTGTTAAAGGACGATAAGTTCTATGGAACAATTGATTTAACTGATTTAATTGTGGCCAGAGAATATGTGGATTTAGAAAGTTTAGTTACCACATCTTATCCTTTCGTTTACGCTACAGAGGCGGTAGATGACTGTATTGAGGAATTGAAAGATTACTCAGAGGATTCCATTCCGGTGCTAGATGAAGACAGACATATCTTAGGTGTAATTACATCTGCTGATCTTTTAGAGGTAGTAGATGAGGAGATGGGTGAGGACTACGCTAAGTTAGCCGGTTTGTCCGGAGAGGAAGATTTAAAAGAGCCTCTATCCCAAAGTTTAAAAAAGAGAATTCCATGGCTGGCTATTCTTATGATTTTAGAATTAGCCGTTATCTCCGTTACAGGAATGTTTGAGAGCGTAATTGATACATTGCCAATAATGGTAACCTTCGCATCAGCGATTCTAGGTATGGCAGGAAATGTGGGAACACAGACACTAGCCGTTACTATCAGAGTTTTGATGGATGAAGAGCTAACCACGGCAGATGAACTAAAGTTTATAGGAAAAGAATTGAGAGTAGGATTCTTTAATGGATTATTAATAGGAGGATTATCCTTCTTTGTAATTTCAAGTTATGTAATCTTTTTTAAAGCTCAGCCTTTCCAGTACGCATTTATGATGGCAGGATGTTTTGCCATAGCGTTGTGGGCTGCAATGATTATATCAAGTATAGTAGGTGCATTAGTTCCAATTATCTTTACAAAGGTAGGAATTGATCCTGCTGTGGCATCAGGTCCGCTTATCTCTACAATGAATGATATTGTAGCGGTAGTAGCATATTATGGATTAATATGGATATTGCTAATAAATGTTTTAGATTTACCATCTAAATTAAATATATAAGAGTGGTAAGAACTCAAAAAAGCTATAGTCCTCAGGTGACTATAGCTTTTTTTATATCCTGATTTTAATATTACATATAATCTATTTAACATGTTTAACTGCTAATCTGGTAGTAGGCCAGATAAGAATAGCTAAGACAGCTCCCACAGCACCTGCTACTAACTGAGTAGTAGAATACTGAATTGTAGCGATAGTCATTAACTTAGCTGGAATCTTTGCGCTAGGTAAAACCAGTTTAACAATTAAAAAGTACATTACGAAATATTTAGCAATACAACCTAATGCTAGCATAAGTGGTAATAGATTTAATTCTTTCTTAGAACTTCTAACAAAAAATGGGAAGATAATATAAACTAAATTTCCCAACATAATGCATGGAAGAATTAGTGGTGCCATACTAATTATCGGTGCACCGGTAATAATAAATGAAAGAATAGGAATTAGTATTGAAGCTATAATTCCTGAAGTGATTCCACTGTACATTACAATTAAAATAAGAATTAAATTAATTAATGCGCCAGATAGGGCTACATTTAAGCCGGCTATCTCTAAAGGCTTCTTAATAAAGAAAATAACTACAATACTCAGTGCTAGCATAATAGCTGTAAAAGTAATCTGTTTAGTTTTAAGTTTCAATGTTTAGTCCTCCTTAGTAATAAGTGATAAATATTCTGAAAATTCAGTGTCTGATGGCGATGTAAAGGATGAGTTATTCATATCCATCTTCAATTGAGCAGAGGCCTTTCTAGAGTCGCATAAAACTCCGGCGCCTCCCACACATCCTCCTGGACAGGCCATACCTTCTAATAAGTAGCCATCATATTTACCGGCCTGAGCCAGCAATAACATTTTTTTACATTCATCTAACCCCTCGGCTTTAGTGACCTTAATGTCCATCTCAGGTTTCATTTCCTTAAGAACTTCAATAACTGCATTGGCCACGCCACCACTTGTGGCAAAACCTTTTCCTAACGCAGAGCTGACATCCTGTATAGGCTCTACATCTAGAGATTCAAAGTCCACACCCTTGGCACTGAAAATACCGTTTAACTCCTCGAAAGTTAAAACGAAATCCACCATGCTTCGAACAGTTCGTCGGCTGGCCTCTAATTTCTTAGCGGCGCAAGGACCGATGAAGACAACCCTGGAATCAGGATGCTGCTTTTTAATAAATCTGGCAGTTAAAACCATAGGTGTCAATGACATAGAAATATATTCCTTATAATTAGGCAATGTTCTTTTAGCCATTGAAGCCCAAGCCGGACAACATGAAGTTCCCATCCATGGCTGGTTCTTTGGAACATTTTCTATGAAATCCTCAGCTTCCTGAATGGCACAAAGATCAGCGCCAATTGCCACTTCCACCATATCCTCGAAACCAATATCCTTAAGAGCAGCTCTAAATTTTTCAGGGGTGACATTGTCACCGAACTGCTTTATAAAAGATGGAGCCACAGCAGCATAGACAGGAGTATCCTCCTTTAGTGCCAGTACAGTCTGGAAAATCTGACTCTTATCTACAATGGCACTAAACGGACAGCTAACTAAGCACATTCCGCAAGATACACATAAATCATAATCGATTTCTGCACGGCCATACTCATCAGATTTAATGGCATTCATACCACAGGCAGTGGCACAAGGTCTTTGCTGTCTGACAATAGCACTGTATGGACAGGCGTTAAGACATAGTCCACACTTAATACATTTCTCCTCGTCAATTACCGAACGGCCATTTTCCATCTTAATGGCATTTTTCGGACAAACCTCAATACAAGGATGCTCTAAACATCCCTGGCATGCATCTGAAATAAAGACTCTGTTTTCAGGACATTTATGACATGCAAATTTAATAATATTAATAAGAGGAGGGTCATAATATTTTTCGGCAATGGCACTGGCGTCAATACCATCAGATAAAAGCGCATGCTCTTCCATAGTTCTGATAGGAAGACCGATGGTAGCACGAAGTCTTTCACCGACTATAGCTCTCTCTAAAAAAATGTTATCATAATATTTTCCGGTTTCACCAGGCACAATTTTATAAGGAAGATTATCGATTCGAGTAAAATCGCCTCCCTCGAAAGCCATACGCGCCACTTCGGTGAAAACCATATGACGAATTTTAGTTTTATTTGAATAAATTCCTCTCATGAATTACCTCCCAAATAAATGACCATAGTTCAAAAAAATTATAACATAAGCCGGGTTCAATCAACAAGGTATAAGGGGAAATACCTAATAAAATTAAAAAAAGTGCTTGATATATTAAGCCTAAAAATGTTATTGTATATCAGTAAGAAAAAAGAGGTGTAATAGAAGAAAATGAGTGAAGAAAATATTTTAGAAAAAGAAGACGTTGGAAAATTATTAAGAAAGTTTGCTATACCAAGCGTGGTCTCTATGTTAGTTATTTCTTTATATAATATAGTAGACCAGTTTTTTATTGGCCAGAAAGTGGGAAGCTTAGGAAACGCTGCTACAAATGTATCCTTTCCTATTATGACAATGTGCATCGCCCTAATGCTTACTTTTGGTATCGGTAGTTCAGCCGGTTTTAATATTAATATGGGGGCAGGAAATAAGAAATTAGCGAAGAAATTCGTAGGATGCGGTTTCGGAATGCTATTTATTTCAGGAACAGTTATTGCCATTATCACAGAGCTATTCCTACCACAGCTACTAATGTTTTGTGGTTCCACAAAGTCGATCTTACCATTCGCGGTAGAATATATGAGGATAATCGCCATCGGTTTTCCTTTCGTAATTTTCGCCAATGGCGGAGCGCATTTAGTTAGAGCTGATGGAAGTCCGGTTTATTCTATGCTAAGTAATATGGCTGGTGCCATAACTAACACAATCCTTGATTATATATTTGTAATGAAGTTAGATATGGGAATGACAGGAGCAGCCATCGCCACAGTAATCGGCCAGGTGGTATCTTTTGTGATTGTCTTTTATTATATGCTACATTACAAAACTGTTCAGATAGAGTTTAAGGACTTAATTCCTAAGCTAAATATCGTAACTAAGATTGTAAGTTACGGAATGGCCCAGGGACTTAATCAGTTAGCAATGATGCTAGTTCAGGTAGTTATAAATAAATCATTAAAGCATTACGGAGGTTTATCAGTATTTGGACCTGATATACCATTGTCATGTTTAGGCGTGGTAATGAAAATCAATCAGTTGTATTTCTCAATCTGTATCGGTATCAGCCAGGGAATGCAGCCTATTGCCAGCTTTAATGTGGGAGCAGGTAAATTTGATAGAGTAAAAAAGGTTTACAAGAGAGCCTTTATGGTCAATATGTTTATCTCATGTATTGCCTTTGTGGTATTCCAGATTTTCCCAAGAGAAATTATGGAAATGTTTAGTAACGAAAAACAGCTAGGTGGCCAGATTGAGGTTTACTATCAGTTCGCCGTACTTTGCTTTAGAGTATTCCTACTAGCTACCTTCGTCAATGGAATTCAGCCATTGTCATCCACATTCTGTACATCAGTAGGTGAGTCTACTAAGGGAACATTCCTTTCATTGACTCGTCAGTTCCTATATTTTATGCCATTGATTATTGTATTGCCAATGGTATTACAGTCAATGGAAAAGGATGGAATTTACGGCATTTTATACAGCGCACCAATCGCTGACTTTTTAGCTTTTGTGACTTCAATAATTGTAGTGAAAATTATTTTCAAAAAATTTGATTCGCAAATGCCTATTAATAAAGGATAAAAATTGTTTTATAAAAAAAATGACATAAATGTTGCAATTGCCACTGTACAAAACAGAATATATTGTGCTATAATCCTAGGAGTAAACACAATATATGGTGTTTAACAGTGGCGATTGTTATTTTTGTAATATTTGCCCTATTATAGCGTGATTTGGGAGTATCTGATATAGATAGTACTCCATAATATATAGTTTTATTAGAGGAGAAATGATATGGACGAAAAATTAGTTAGAGTAATCAAGCGAAATGGAGAAGAAGTTACGTTTGATGTTAACAAGATTTTAAACGCTATTAGAAAGGCTAATAATGAGATTGAGCCTATTCATAAACTTAATGAGTATCAGATTGCAGCAGTTGGTCAGAAAATTTCAGAGGAAGTAGCTAATTCTAACCACGCAGTAGCAGTGGAAGATATTCAGGATATGGTAGAGCGCGGCATCATGGAGATGCGTGGATATGAGGTGGCTCAGAAATATGTAAGATACAGATATGTTAGAGAGTTAGCCAGAAAAGCTAATACTACTGATGATGGCATCCTATCATTGATTGATCAGATTAATGAGGAGGTTAAGCAGGAGAATTCTAATAAGAATCCTACTATTAATTCTACTCAGAGAGATTATATGGCAGGAGAGGTTAGTAAGGATTTAACTAAGAGAATCCTTCTTCCGGATGAGATTGTTCAGGCTCACGAGCAGGGAATTATTCACTTCCATGATTCAGATTATTTTGCACAGAAAGAACATAACTGTGATCTAATTAACCTAGAAGACATGCTACAGAATGGAACATGTATTTCAGAGACTAAGATTGATGCGCCACACAGCTTCTACACTGCTTGTAACATCACTACACAGATTGTAGCCCAGGTAGCTAGTAACCAGTACGGTGGACAGTCATTCTCATTGGCACATTTAGCACCATTCGTTCAGGTATCTAGAGAGAAGATTACTAAAGAAGTATTTAGAGAGCAGGACGCTATTGGCGTTTCATATACAGACGAGCAGGTTAAGACTATAGTTGAATCCAGATTAAGAGATGAGATTAACAGAGGTATTCAGACTATTCAGTATCAGTTAATCACACTTATGACATGTAATGGTCAGGCGCCATTCGTAACTATGTTTATGTACTTAGATGAAGTGGAAGATGGCCAGACTAGAGATGACCTTGCTATATTAATAGAAGAAGTTCTAAAACAGAGAATGCAGGGAGTTAAAAATGAAAAGGGCGTTTGGATTACACCAGCCTTCCCTAAGATTATTTACGTATTAGATGAGGACAATGTATATCCGGATTCTAAGTATTGGGAGTTAACTAAGTTAGCTGCTGAATGTACTGCTAAGAGAATGGTTCCTGATTTCATTTCAGCTAAGGTAATGAAGGAAATGAAGAATGGAAATGTATATACATGTATGGGATGTCGCTCATTCTTAACAGTTGAGGATAGCCAGAGAAATCCGGATGGAAGCAATAAATTCTATGGAAGATTTAACCAGGGTGTAGTAACAATTAACTTAGTTGATGTAGCTTGCTCATCTAACGGAGATATGGATTTATTCTGGAAGATCCTAGATGAGAGATTAGAGTTATGTCACAGAGCATTAAGATGCAGACACGAAAGATTACTAGGAACTCCATCAGATGTAGCTCCTATCTTATGGCAGAATGGTGCCCTAGCCAGACTTAAAAAAGGTGAGACTATTGATAAGTTATTGTACAATGGATATTCTACTATTTCATTGGGATATGCAGGTCTTTATGAGATGTGCGTAAGAATGACTGGAAAATCTCACACAGATCCTGAGGCTAAGCCATTTGCTCTTAAGGTTATGCAGAGATTAAATGATAAATGTAAGGAGTGGAGAGATGCTGAGAATATCAGTTATTCAGTATACGGAACTCCTATGGAATCTACTACATATAAGTTTGCTAAATGTCTTCAGAAGAGATTTGGCGTGATAAAGGGTGTAACAGATAAGAATTATATTACTAACAGCTATCATGTTCACGTAACAGAGAAGATTGATGCCTTCAGTAAATTGAAATTCGAATCTGAATTCCAGAAGCTTTCACCAGGTGGAGCTATCAGTTATGTAGAGGTACCTAACTTAACAGATAATATTGAAGCTGTAATTGAAGTTATGAAATTTATTTATAACAATATTATGTACGCTGAGTTAAATACTAAATCTGATTACTGCGAGTGCTGCGGTTACAATGGCGAAATCCAGATAGTAGAAGATGAAGATACAGGAAAACTATTATGGGAATGCCCTAGCTGCGGAAACAGAAATCAGGATAAGATGAGCGTCGCTAGAAGAACTTGTGGATATATAGGAACACAGTTCTGGAATCAGGGACGTACTCAGGAAATCAGAGAAAGAGTTCTTCATTTGTAATAAATATCCGAAAAGGAACTGCCGATATAGGCAGTTCTTTTTTTATCTGTTATTAGCTAAATAAAAATTGCATCCATAGGCTTTTATTTGCTTATGGCATAAAAAAGTTATGGAGTCAAAGGCAATAATTGTATATAATAGATTTATAAATGTTTGAGCGAGGTAAAAATATGAGTGTTTCTTATTATAATAAGAAGTTAGAAGATAAAGCTGCTGTTTATTTTGATAGCAGTCTGGGAAATATCGATAATTCCGGAAGAGAAGATGTCTCAGATATATTGCAGAAAACCATAGATGATTTAGTTAAAAAAAATGGCTATGGTATTATTATGGTGCCATCAGGAAAATACTTATTATCTAAA
Organism: uncultured Lachnospiraceae bacterium; assembly: GCA_902783775.1. Taxonomy (GTDB): domain Bacteria; phylum Bacillota; class Clostridia; order Lachnospirales; family Lachnospiraceae; genus Eubacterium_G. The sequence goes on along the minus strand of CACZSI010000007.1, from coordinate 7,388 downwards.
ACTATTATGATTCCTAAGGCCGTTAGAATTATTGGATATGGCGATAGCAGACCTGAGTTTATTCTTATGGATAATGCGCCGGGATTTGATAAGGCTGATGAAGAAGATAAGGGCGGATATAGATATCTTTTCTGGTTTATAAATATTGGCGAGGAAGGAATCGAAGATGCTAATCCGGGAACCTTCTACAGTGCCATGACTAACGTGGATGTTTATTTAGGAGAGAATAATCCTTGGGCAGTAGCTTTTAGAACCCACTATGCACAGCATTGCTTTTTAACTCATATGGAAATAAATGTAATGTCCGGTATGGCAGGAATATATGATGTGGGCAATGAAATTGAGGATATAAAAATCATTGGTGGTAAGTATGGAATTATCACTACTAAGACTTCTCCCGGTTGGCCATTTGTAATGGTAGATACTGCTTTTATTAATCAGAGCGTAGCAGCTATTAAGACTCATGAGGCCGGCTTTACTATTGTAAGATCATATTGTAGAAACACAGCTAATTTTATCTGGGTAGATGATAATTATTTCGAAAAAATATATATTGAAAATTCTATTTTCGAGGATATGAATAGTGTGCTATGTGTGGCTATGGAAGATAATCAGCTGACACATATTTATATAGAAGATTCTCAGTTAAAATCTGTGGAAAATATCATCGAATACCGCGATACAGAGCGAAATATTGCCAATGATGATTATCAGAGTTATATAAAGAAATATATGCATGGAACTGTGGCTAGCGATCAGTATCCATTAAAACAAAAACAGGATCAGGTTTACAGATATACCTATGAAATTAATTATGATAAATTAGTTACAGATATTCCTATAATAAGCTGTGATAACGCAGTCAATGCAGTGGAATTAGGTTTGGTAGGAGACGGAAAAACTGATAATACAGAGAAGCTAAAAGAGATAATTGAAAAATATGATAATATTTATTTCCCACAGGGAATATATTTAATTAAGGATAGTATTAAGCTTCGAGAAAATGTGAGCCTATGGGGGCTTCACCCATATACTACTCAGATTAAGGTCAATGATAACACTGAAAAATTTACTAATTTTTCTAAGCCTAAGCCAATGATTGAAACTTCTAGCGGGAAAAATATTATCAGTGGAATTGGAATTGATGCAGGAGCTAGAAATCCTAGAATATGCGGAATCCTATGGAAGGCCAATAAAGATTCTTATATGTCCGATGTAAAATTTTTAGGAGGACATGGTTACCTAAATGAGAGGGGTGAGTTTGATACCCCTTATGATGAGGGAAGAGTAAGAGATAAGGATTATACCAGAAAATGGGATTACCAGTACCCTAGTTTGATAATTACAGGTGGCGGAGTAATTAAAGATATTTGGTCTGCCAGCCCATATGCATCAGCAGGATTAGAAATTAGAAAGTCTATTGAAGGTTTAAAGATTTACTGTATGTCACTAGAACATCATTGCAGATGTGAATTAAGAATTATGGATTCTAAGAACGTTACTATTTACGGATTCCAGAGTGAGGAGGAAAAGGCAGAAGGTGAATTTGCCAGACCTATTGAGATACATAACAGTGAAAATATTAAGTTCGCTACAGCGTATTTCTTTAGAACAGTATTTGTAGATAAGCCATATGATTATTGTGTAAAAACATATAATTCTAAAAATATTAGATTTATAAATGTCCACAATTTTTCCCAGATGAAATATACCATCTCTAACTTTTTATATGATGCTACATCTAATAAAGAGATAAGAGCATGGCAGGCAGTTCAGGTTAAGGTAGTGGGAGAAAAACTACATACTGAAAATAAATTAAACCAAGTAATAATAGAAGAAAAAGATGATAAAAAGTTAACTGCCGAGAACATTACGGATAAACCTATTAAATTATATGATGGTTTTAGATTTCCTGATGGAGCTTGCAGTGATAATAAAGGGAATTTCTATTTCCTTGACAGCTTAGATAAAAGAGTATTTAAGATTGACGGTGAAACATTAGAATTATCTCAAATTTTTGAGAGTCCTTTTAAGATTAACTCTATAGGATTTGATACTAGAGATAATATCCTTTTAGTGGCAGAATATTCCATTCCTGAGGAGGCTACTCTAGGTGGAGTTTTAATTGAAAATAAATTGCCAGAGGATTCAGAGGGGACATCATACGGTTTTTGGTATGACAATAGAGCCTATACTATGGTGTTAACTATTGATGCTGATGGCTATGCTCATAAACTTGAGAAAATTAATATTGGAGATATAAAGCCACAAAGAGTATTGTATCCGGGAAACAGATGGCGTGACGGCGGAGATTGTAAGGAAGTTTTAACTTATAATCCTAAGCAGGCATTTTTAGCACCGGACGGAGTGACTATTATTCCATGCCATTATGATTTAATTAGGGCTAACAATCTAGCCCGCTCTAAGCCTGGAAGAAAGCTTTACTCAGTAGATGAACTTTATAAGAGAGTATTTATGTGCGATATAACTGAGGATGGCTTATTAGAAAATCCGCAGGTTATTATAGAAGAGGGTGACTTTAGAGTTAGAAAACTAAATGAGAGAATCTATGTAGGGGATGAACATATTAAGGTATACAGCGATGAGATGAAATATATGTATTCCATCGAGATACCTGACAGACCTATAACATTTGATTTTGGCGGTAAGAGTAGAAATCTTATTTTTGCAACCACAGTTAATGGTGTTTATGTGGTTAAAGAAAAATAATATTTAATGAAAAGGAGAGTAGGGATTTGAGAGGAATAAAAAGAAGATTTTCTGTATTGTTTATTTTAGCAATGACAGCTGTAGTATTAGCGGCATGCAGCAATCCTGTTAAAGAGAAAACTACAGAAAAAAGGGTGGAGTCTAATAAGACTGAGAATTCTAATAAGAAGGATGTAAAAGTTATAAGCGATGGTGAGCCGGTTAAGGATGATAAAATCTTTGGGGAGAACACAAAGATTTACAGCCCTAAGGATGATCAGGCTAAGATTCAAAGTGAAATTACTTCTATTTATAAACAGCAGGAGAGAAATCAGTTTGGTGATGAGAGATATGCCATCCTATTTAAGCCTGGAAAATATGTTGATACATTAAATGTTAATGTGGGATATTACACACAGGTGGCAGGTTTAGGTATTGTGCCAACTGAAACTGAAATAAACAGATTGTGGGTAGATGCTAATTGGATGTTCCACAATGCCACATGTAATTTCTGGAGAAGTGCAGAAAACTTCAATGTAACTCAGTATTGTATGTGGGCTAACTCACAGGCCGTTTCCCTTAGAAGAATGAACTTTGACAGCGGAATAGTATTAAGTGACGGCGAGGGATGGTCTAGTGGTGGTTTCTTATCTGACTCTAAATTCGGAGGAAAAGTATCATCAGGATCACAGCAGCAGTACTTCTTTAGAAATAACGAATGGCAGTATTTTGACAATGGCGTTTGGAACATGGTATTCGATGGCGTAGATAGAAATACTATCACACCTGGAGAATGGCCAATGATGCCATACACTAAAATCGACAAAACAGAGTATGTTCAGGAAAAACCATTCCTTGTTTATGATGAGAAAGATGGATACGGAGTATTTGTACCTAAGGCTAGAGATAAAAGCGTGGGAACAACATGGGCTAAGGATGGAGCTAGTGGAACTTTCTACAGCTTAAATAAATTCTTTGTAGCTAAACCATCTAACACAGTACAGGAAATTAATGAAGCTCTAGCCAGCGGTAAGAGCCTAGTTTTAACACCGGGTATTTACGAATATGATGAGCCAATTAAGGTTACTAAAAAGGATACCATAGTGTACGGTATGGGATTAGCTACCATCGTAGCTAAAAGTGGAAACCGCTGTATCGAGGTAGCTGATGTGGACGGCGTTAAGGTTTGCGGAATTTTATTCGATGCCGGAAATCAGAGAAGTGATACATTGCTATTAGTAGGACCTGAAAAGACTAAAGTTTCACATAAGAATAACCCTATTGTGTTAAGTGATGTTTACTTTAGAGTAGGCGGTGGCAAGTACGCAGGAAAGGTAAGCAACTGTGTTACAATTAATGCCAATAACGTTATTGGAGATAATTTCTGGGTATGGCGTGCAGATCACAGTGAAAATGTTGGATGGTATATTAATTACGCACCTAATGGAATTATCATCAATGGTGACGATGCTATTATGTACGGCTTATTCGTGGAGCATTTCCAGCAATATCAGACTATCTGGAATGGAAATAATGGAAAGCTATTCTTCTATCAGAGTGAGTGTCCATATGATGTTCCTAATCAGAAGGTTTACAAGAGCAATAACGGAAAAATTAACGGCTATGCATCCTTTAAGGTGGCAGACAGCGTAGAGAAATTTGATGGCTACGGTATGGGAATTTATTGTTACAATAGAGATGCTAATATTAAGATTGACAGAGGTGTGGAGACACCGGATAAAAAGAATGTAAGATTCCATAATGTAGTTACTGTAAAACTTACAGGAATGGGAGAAATCTCTCATGTAATTAATAAGTCAGGCTATCCGGTTTACGGTGGCGGACATACTAATAGAATCTTAGAGTATGCAGCAGGAGAAAAATAAAGCAAAAGAAATGCACCCACAGGGGTGCATTTCTTTTGCTTTATATCCATCCGCCGTCCATAGTTATAATCTGGCCGGTCATATATTCACCGGCATTTATAATAGAAAGAACAGCTCTAAAAACGTCATCGCAGGTACCTATTCGCCCTGCTGGAATATCTTCTTTAATATCATTTACATCCTCATCTGTTAGGTGAGCATTCATTTTAGTATCAATAAATCCCAGAGATAAGGCATTAACCTGAATATTAGAAGGGGCTAATTCCTTAGCCAGAGCTTTTGTAAATGTGTTTAGGGCTCCTTTAGTGGTAGAGTATGCCACCTCATAGGAAGCACCTACATTGCCCCAGACAGATGAAATATTAATAATCTTACCGGCTTTATTATTAATCATATGCGAGATGGCAGCCTGAGAAATAAAAAGGGCTGATGAAACATTTACATTCCAAAGTCTGTTCCATTCTTCTATGCTTAAATCCTGTATTAATCCTACCACAGATATTCCTGAATTATTAATAACAATATCCGGCAATCTATTATCTTTTTTTAATTCATCAAAAAGTGATTTAACATTAATTGGATTAGATAAATCACATTTATACATAGAAATTGATGAAAAATTTTTATTTAAATATTTAGCAGATTCTTCGTCGGAAAAATAAGTGCCGCTTACAATGTAACCTTCTTCAGTAAGTTTTTTGGCAAGAGTCTGGCCAATATCTCCGGAAGCCCCTGTGATTAGTATATTTCTTAACATACCGTCCTCCATAAATCTAATCTAAAAAAATAATACATAATAAAAAATTAAGAGTTTTAAAAACAATAAAAACGATGTATTATTATGGATAGTTTATCCAATGAATATGATACCACAAAAAAATAATTTAAGAAATATGGTTGACTTTTTGTTTTGGATGTTCTACAATTCTTTTTGCAGTGTATCTGTTGACAAAGTTTACAGGCTTTGTTATAATCGTAACAAATTTGTAATATTTGTTACAGCAGATATACAAGTTTTAAAACACGAAAATCGGTTTTATTTAAAATTATGGAGGCGAAATTAATACTATGAAACATTACAACGTTACAAAGGTAGCAAGTTCTGTTATGGCATTAGCCCTTGCATCATCAGTAATTACTCCTTTAAATGCAGCAGAGTTAAACACAGATGTTGAAAGTGCAGGAGCAGCAGTAGCGATCGAGAACTATACTACAAACAGTGACAATGCAGATGTAGAAAAGTTACTCCCTACTACAGCGGATAAGGGAACTCAGACAACTACTTCTACAGTAGGAAATGAGGTTAAGGTTAAAGTTAATGAGACTAAGAAAGTAGCTAAGACAGATTCAGCTAGCGCTAAGAACAAGGCAGAAGCTAAATTCGGCGATGTAGCTATTGCTAAAGTAGCTGGTGGAAAAGAAGGTTACGTAAATGTTCGTAAGAAAGCTAGCACAGAGTCAAAGATAGAAGGTAAAGTTTATAACAACTGTGGTGTAACAATCCTTGCTGAGGAAAACGGTTGGTATAAGATTAAGTCAGGTAACTGTAAAGGTTATGTTAAGGCTGACTACTTCGTAACAGGAGCTAAGGCTTCTAATTCAGCTCTAGAGAATGGTTATGTATTTGCTAACATCGACGGAGCAGGAGTTCACGTAAGAGGAAAATCAACTACTAAATCAGATGTTGTAACAAACGTTTATAAGAACGAGACTTACGCTATTAAGAAATTTAGTAATGATGGTAAGTGGGCTAAGATTAAACTTGAAAGTGGAAAGAGCGGTTGGGTATCAGCTGATTACGTTGACGTAAGTGTTGATATGGATACAGCTATCACTATTAAAGAAGAAAAAGCTAAGATTGCAGCAGCTAAGGCTGAGGCAGAGCGTAAAGCAGCTGAGAAGAGAGCAGCAGAAGAAGCAGCTAGACAGGCAGCTTTAGCAGAGCAGGATAATGGTGGACAGGCTCAGCAGGCAGCTTCAGAAGAGACTACTGCACCAGCAGTTAAGTACGAGGCACCTACAGAGGTTAAGAAAGCAGTTCAGAACGAAGATAATGACAATGATAATGATTACACACCAGCTCGTAAGAGAAGTTATTCATCATCATCTAACACATCTTCAGGATCAGGAACAGGTTCATCTATCGTAGCATACGCTAAGAAGTTCGTTGGTAACCCTTACGTATTCGGTGGATCAAGTTTAACTAACGGAACAGACTGTTCAGGATTTACAATGTCAGTATATGCACATTTTGGATATTCATTAAACAGAACAAGTTATACACAGGTTAATAATGGTAGAGCAGTATCATTATCTAACTTACAGCCTGGTGACTTATTATTCTATAAGTACGGCGGAAGCACAATTAGCCACGTTGCTATTTACGCAGGTGGTGGACAGATTGTACATGCTTCAAACCCACAGACTGGTATCACTGTAAGTGGAATGGGTTCACCATGTGCAGCTAGAAGAATTGTATAATATATTGGTTTATCCAGTATCAAATAGAGTTTATATAACCGAGTGTCTAACGACACTCGGTTATTTTTAGGTCAGAAAATTCATCAAGAATTTTCTGACCGTAATTGACCACACTCGAAGAGTGTGCTTTGCGAAGCAAAGTTAAAACACGGCAAACCGATGCCGTGTTTTAAGTCTCTTAAAATTCATCAAGAATTTTCTGACCGTAATTGACCACACTCTGAAAGTTATTAACATAAAAATGAAAAATGTTAATAAAAAAGTTAACAACCCATAAATAAAGGGGTTGCGAAGCATATGAAATGTTAATTA
>CACZSI010000006.1 GCA_902783775.1 uncultured Lachnospiraceae bacterium | reverse complement strand
GTGCTTATATAAGCAGTCACTAAAAAGGGAATAAAACACATGATTTTTTGTTCTAAAGTTTTAGCGCGAATTTCTACCATTATCTCTTCCTTCACCTCCTCTTTCATAGATATATTTCCTGCCACATTTCCCACCGCCTCGATTAAGTTTCCGCCTGTTCTTTTAGCCACCGTAAACACCTTTATTAAATCTTTTATATACTCTATCTCACATCTTTTATAAAACTCATTTAGTACATCCACTAAATTCATATTCATCTCAACTCGCCTGTTCATAATGGCTAATTCTTTGCAAATCATGCTTTCTTTTCCATGTTCTCTAGCCATATCCCTATGCGCTTCTTTAAGGGCATTTTCCATAGAATATCCCACCCGCATAATATCAGATAAACTAAGTAGCATATCCCTAAACTGTCCCTCTAACTCATCCATCTTTCGCTGTCGTATGACTCTGTTTCTCTGCTTCATCACAAAAAATATTCCAGGGCTCAAAACTATTCCACCCAAAAAACTTCCATAAAATACTTTCCCTATAGCCAATATCAATATTGACACTAAAAATATATTTAATAACTCTTCTTTTAAATCTATTTTTAAATAAATATTTTTCACCTACTACCTCATCACTGGAAATCTAATCCGTTATTTAATATTTTTTCTCTGTTAACAAGTTTCCCACACCGCACTAATTCTCCCTTAATTTTTCCATCTACCTTGGTCTCATCTTCCACAAATTTAAATATAGGAGCTAATATTATCTCTCCATTTTCCACTCCTCTTACTTCATCTATCTCCACCACTCTTCTGGTTTTATCCCTTAGTCTTGCTAAATGGATTACCATATCTAGCGCAGATGCTATCTGAGATCTTATAGCCGCTAAGGGAATATCCATTCCCATTAATATCATTGTCTCTAGTCTAGACATCATATCTTTAGCAGAATTCGCGTGTCCGGTGCTCATACTCCCGTCATGCCCGGTATTCATAGCGGCTCCTAACATATCAATTACTTCTTCGCCGCGGACCTCTCCCACTATAATTCTGTCCGGTCGCATTCTTAGAGATGACTTAATTAAATCTCTTATAGTAACCTCATTCTTTCCTTCTAAATTCGGCGGTCTAGTCTCCATTCTGATAAGATTATCTATATTACTAAGTCTTAGTTCCGCCGAATCCTCAATAGTGATTATTCTCTCATTTCTAGGAATATAATTAGATAAAGCGTTTAAAAAAGTAGTCTTCCCGGAGGAGGTTCCACCACTTATAAAAATATTAAGCCTGGATTTTACGCATTTTTCTAAAAACTCCGCCACTGGTTTAGTGAGGGAATCTAAATCAATTAAATCTTCCATAGTTACAGCCTTTTTAGGAAACTTTCTAATAGTTAAAGCTGCCCCGTCTAGTGCTATAGGTGGCATAACCACATTTACTCTAGAACCATTTTCTAATCTGGTATCCACTATGGGTTCTGATTCATTAACCCTTTTATTGGTCTTTCCCACAATCTGACTTATAACATCCTCTAGGCGATGCTTATCAGAAAACTTCTCCTTAACCTTAACTATCCGACCATTTTTCTCAATAAAAATATTATCAGGGCCATTGACCATAATCTCTGTCACGGAATCATCTCTTACATAATCTTCAATCACCCCTAACCCCCTTATGGAATTAAATAACTTATTATGTAAATCCAAACGCTTAGAGACACTTATTTTTTTAACATCACTATTTTCTTCAATAACCTCATCTATTATCTTTCTAAATTCTTCTTCCTCTATCTCTCTAGTCATATCAATCCGGTCAATTATTATTTTTCTCAAACTCTCAATATCCATTAGCACCTCTGCTCAATTAACTTTCTGGCGAAATCTCCCACCTTTCCCCAAAACATCCTCTCAATAAAGTCCTCATAATCTAAACTATTATCGTATTTAGGCAATAATATCTTTTCTATTTTTTCCTGAATTTCACCTAAATTATTACTGTAGAGATAACTTTCAAAAACTTCCATTTTTATTAAAGAAATGGTGTCATTAGCTATAGGCATAAAAATTCTGTCACAAATATTAAGCACCACATATGGATCTTTAACCACATCACCAATATCTAATATTATGTTTTTATATTTCCCCAATGAAGCTATCCTAGATATTAGATTTATCCAATCTAAAGTATCTAAATTTCTTAAATCCGAGGAATAAATTAGTGGCGGAACAAAATCTAATCTATGATAATTCTTAACTCCGGCCTTAAACTTCATCTCAAAATCACCATTCTCCTGCTTATGAGAATACATAAGATCAGCTAGCTCTCCGGAATTCTCACAGCCTAGTAGCTCACAAACTATCGGATACTCCTCCATATTTATGTAAAGCGTCGGTTCATTTTCTGACATCACTCTTCCTAAAATCATGCCAAACACTGTTTTTCCACAGCGCCCCACCGGAGAATAAAGTCCTATAATATTTACATTATTAACCACTACTTTCTCGCCTATATTTTCCTGACCTTTAAATACAATATCCATCACCTGACCTATCATTCCCTCCATGGACTGATATTTATAAATGCTAGGATACTGATTTATCGATGCGATTTTAGATTCCGTTAGAATAATAAAAATATTAGAAAACTCCGCCACTTTTTTAGCATCATCAATATCACATATAAATTCATCTGATATTATGGCCACATCTAACTTCTCATTTTCACAATATGTTATATACGACTCCAAATCTCTAAACTGCATTGTAGAAAAAACCTCACTATAAAGCTCTTCCACATATTCAATAAAGGATTCAGTGTAGTCTAAATCATTGTCTATCACTGCAATTGTCTTCTTTTTCATGTCCACTCCTTTGATTTCATTTTATTGTTGTGTGTACACTTATTATATATGTGATTTATTAAATTGTCTATAGCTTTTTTTGATTTTTTCTAAAAAAATATAATCTTGACTTTATATTTATATGTGTTATACTCAATGTAGTTTTGAATACTACATAATACAGTTTTAATTTTCATTAGATGTGAGGTGAACATTATGAAAAGAACAAAATTGTCAGATAGAACGTTGCCTAACTACTCTAAAGGAGAGGAAATCTTTAATATGGTTTCGCATATAGTTGGTGGCGCATTGGGAATAGTCGCTTTGGTGCTTTGTATTGTCACTGCTGCTAGAGATCATAGCGTGGCTGGGGTGTTATCATCCATTGTATACGGAGTTACATTGATTACACTGTATTCTATGTCTAGCATTTATCATGGACTTCGTCCAAGTATGGCTAAGAAAGTTTTTCAGGTATTAGATCATTGCACTATTTATTTCTTAATTGCAGGAAGTTATACACCTGTATTAATGGTAGCCCTAAGACCTAACTATCCGGTAATAGCTTGGATACTATTTGGTTTTGTTTGGGGATTAGCAGCAATCGCTTGTACTTTAACTGCTATAGACCTTAAGAAATTTAGTTTAATGTCTATTATTTGTTACTTATTGATGGGATGGTGTATCGTATTTTTCTTTCCACAGACTTATAAGGTAGTGGGAATGACTGGCGTAGCACTTTTATTAGCCGGCGGAATATCATATACTATCGGATCTGTATTATATGCAATTGGAAAGAAAAAGAAATGGGTTCATTCTATTTTTCATCTTTTCATTTTATTAGGAAGTATATTGCAGTTTTTTGCTATTTTAATAGTACTATAGGGCTAAAATATTTTTTCTCCCACCGGAGATTTAATATTTTACATAAATTATTTTTTTCTAACTCATTGAAGCTTAAGCTTCTAAAAAACAGCTATGGCCTTACGACCATAGCTGTTTTTCTATCATAATTTACTATTTCTTATTTAAATAGTGCTTCCCTTCGCAATTTAATGGACAGTTAGTTTGATATTAACGTCACCACTCATCTATTTCAATTATTCCCTAAAAATAGATGAGTCCTTCTCGCTGGCTTTTTCTCTTCCACTCATCTATTTCAAGCTTTTTCTCTAAATAGATGAGTCTTTCTCGCTGGCTTTTTCTCTTCCACTCATCTATTTCGGACTTTTTCCCTAAATAGATGAGTCTTCACCGCCGGCTTTTTCTCTCGCACTCATCTATTTCAAGCTTTTTCCCTAAATAGATGAGTCTTCACCGCTGGCTTTTTCTCTTCCACTCATCTATTTCAAGCTTTTTCCCTAAATAGATGAGTCTTCACCGCCGGCTTTTTCTCTTCCACTCATCTATTTCAAACTTTTTCCCTAAATAGATGAGTTCCGCGTCCAGCAGGCCAGCCAGCACCTCGCAACACCAGCACCACTACACCTCCAGCACCTAATCCCCCTGCAATACTAACAAAAAAACGGCGGGAATTTTCCCGCCGTTTTTTCGAACATGTTTTATTTATTCGAATTTATAAACTAATTATTATATTTTTTCCTGTTTTCTTATACTGTTCATATTCCACGCCTGCCGCATCAAACATTCTCTTTGACGCTTTTACGCTAGATGAATTCTCATACTTATCTTCTATGTAAATCACTTTTCTTATGCCGCACTGAATAATTGCCTTAGCACATTCATTGCAAGGGAATAATGTTACATAGATTTTAGCTCCCTCTAAGCTTCCGCCACGATAATTTAATATGGCATTTAACTCACTGTGAGTGGTATAAAAATATTTATTGTCATATGGATCTTCACTTTCTCTGTTCCAAGGAAATGCATCGTCACTACAACCTAGCGGCATTCCATTGTATCCCATAGACAATATCTTATTGTCCGCACTCACTATGCAGGCTCCCACCTGAGTGTTTGGATCTTTTGAACGCTGTGATGCTAAGGATGCTACTCCCATAAAATATTCATCCCAGGTAATATATTCCTTTCGCTTATCATGTATCATAGTAAATCACCACTTTCCTAATCTAACGGTTAAATCTCTTTAATTTATCTGATAGTCTCTTAATCAATTCATTTAACATATCATAGAGTTTAGCGTAATCTTCTAAATCACCACCGTCAGGATTATTAACACTTCCTGACTCGCCCATATATTCAGTTAATGTGTAGACATTAATTGTTCCGGAATAATCATCATATACTGTCTGCTTTTTCGCCTCGTCTAAAACCAGAACTAAAACATCCTCGCCGAAATCACTGTCCTTCAAGGGCTCTGACATTCTATCTATCTGTAATCCTTTAGAAGATGCAATAGCCACTGTCTTAGGATTCATCGGCTCAGGGAACAATACCGCAAGTCCTCTTGAATCCACCTCTGTGTCCTCTAGTGGCAAGTAGCTTTTTAGCAATGCTGCAGCTAGCGGTCCATGAGACGTGTCCGTATCCGTGACAAATAATATTTTACTAAATTCTAACATTTTTCCTCCATACCTTTAAAACGAATATCATTTTAAAGTTTATATTTTGCTTAGTTTCCTAAACGTCTATTATATTATATCCTGCTGCCTTCGTTAGTCTGTTCATAATGGCAAAACCTATATTTTCCTGAGAGAAAGCCTCCCCGAAAATAATTTCTACATCCATTGAATCAAATCTTCTTAGGGCATCAAATATATTGCTGGCAATTTTCTTTTCATCAGAAATACTTCCTAAACTGATAAGTTCTACATCCTCTAGATTCTCGAAATAATTCATATGCTCATCCACAGTCATAATTCCAATTTTCTTACCTAGGTTTTTTTGAACTTCACTAAGAATTCTTTCCTCAACCTTTTTAGACTCTCCCCTAAACATTATAAACTCTGCCTTTGGCGCGTAATGTCTATACTTCATTCCCGGGGCTTTAGGTCTAAAATCCTTATCCGGCTTCTTTAATAATCCGCCGTCTGTTTTAACTTCATCTAAGATATCTTCTAGCATCTCCTGGGTAATAAATCCTGGTCTTAAAATTGTAGGAACTTCCCCTGTCACATCTATAATAGTGGACTCGAGTCCCATCTCAATTTTTCCGCCATCGATAATCATATCGATTCGGCCATTCATATCTTCAATAACATGAAAACCGCATGTTGGGCTAGGACGCCCTGATAAATTAGCGCTAGGTGCTGCAATTCCCACTCCGGCTTTTTCAATAAGCGCCTGAGCAATAGGATGTTTAGGAAATCTGACAGCCACCGTATCAAGCCCACCTGTAGTCTGGCTAGGCACAATATCGCTCTTCTTAAAAATCAATGTCATTGGACCTGGCCAAAATTCCTCTATTAGCTTTTTAGCCACTTTCGGAACTTCCTTAACTAAGTCCTCTAACATATCTAAATTTGATATATGAATTATTAATGGATTATCGCTAGGTCGCCCTTTAGCACTATAAATTTTCATAGCTGCATCGGCATTTAAGCCATTGGCACCTAAACCATAAACTGTTTCCGTAGGAAAAGCTACAAGCCCGCCGTTTTTAATTATCTCGGCCGCTTCCTCTATTCGCTCATCCTCTGGTTCATCCATTCTTATTATCGTAGTTAACATATTTATCCTCGATTATTTATCAGCGCATTAGTAAGCATTGCAAACTCTTCTAGAGATAATTTCTCGCCTCTGATTCGCTCATCTTTTCCAATGGCATTTATAGCATCCACAATTTCTTCTTTAGAGTAGCTTAAATCCGCTGAATTTTTTAATCCATTGACCAATGTTTTTCTTCTCTGATTAAAAGATGCTCTGATAATTTTAAACATCTCTTTATCATCCACCACATCCACCGGTGACTCATTGTGGGCAGTAAGCTTTATAACCGATGAATCCACATTCGGTCTAGGCATAAAGCAATTAGCCGCCACTGTAAGCATCACTTTAGCTGTGGCATAATAAGAAACCGCTAGAGACAATGCGCCGTAGTCCTTAGTTCCGGGATTGGCCTGCATTCTCTCTGCCACTTCTTTTTGAACCATAATAGTTATGCTATCAATACTAGTCTTTCCTGACAGTAACTCCATAACTATCGGTGTTGTAATGTAATAAGGCAGATTAGCAACTACCTTAATTGGTTTACCCTCATTGTATTTATTAGCTATCTCTTCTAAATCTAGCTTTAATACATCTTTATTTATAACTTCCACATTGTCATAATCTGCCAATGTCTCACTTAAAATCGGTATAAGCATTTTATCGATTTCCACTGCAATGACCTGCTTAGCGCTCTCACACAAATACTGTGTCATTGTTCCGATTCCCGGTCCAATCTCTAAGACCACGTCATCCTTTGTGATATCTGCCGCCTCCACTATAGAAGAAACTATATTGGCATCAATCAAAAAATTCTGTCCGAACTTTTTTTGAAAAGCGAAATCATATTTTTTTATTATCTCCAATGTCGCAGATGGCGACGCTAGATATGCCATATTTTATACCAACTTTCTTTCTTAATAAGCGTCATTTCCAATTCCGTAAACGCGCTTAGCATTAGCTGTAGTGATGTGAATAACCTGAGCTGGCATCAATCCCTTAAGCTCTGCCACCTTGTTTACCACATAAGGTAGATAGAATGAATCATTTCTCTTTCCTCTGTTTGGCTCCGGTGTCATATAAGGACAATCTGTCTCTAAAACAATCTTATCAAGAGGAATTTCCTTAACCACCTCAGTAATCTTTTTAGCGTTTTTAAAAGTGACTGTTCCGCCTACACCCAATAAAAATCCTAAGTCCACAAACTTCTTAGCCATCTCAACTGAGTATGAAAAGCAATGGATAATTCCACCGTACTCACCGGCGTTAGTCTCCTTTAAAATCTCATAAGTATCTTCAGCTGCCTCTCTAGAATGGATAATCACAGGAAGCTTAGCTTCTTTAGCAATCTCAATCTGCTTTTTAAACCACTCTTTCTGCTGCTCATCATTGTTATTCCAATGATAATCTAGTCCAATCTCTCCGACAGCTACTATCTTAGGTTTATATACGCTCTTCTTTAACCAGTCTAAATCTTCCTCTTTAGAATCCGCCACTGAACTAGGATGAATTCCCAAAGCTCCATAAACATAAGGAAATCTTCTAACCAGTCCTAGCGTACTCTTACATGACTGAATAGTTGAACCGACATTTACAATGTATTCAACTCCCCTATTCTGCATGCGCTCTAACAGCTTTTCTCTATCATCGTCAAAAGCCTCATCATCATAATGTGCATGTGTGTCAAAAATCATATAAGATACCTTTTCCTTTCAAAACCTAGATATCAAATCCATAATCGCATCAATTATATATTAACAAATCTCACTACCTGATACAATATCTTTGTCCAATGTAAGAACTGATAAGTTGTCATCATCATCGGCTGCCGCAAGAATCATTCCCTGTGACTCAACTCCGCACAATTTAACAGGTTTAAGGTTAGTAATTACCGCAACCTTCTTTCCTACAAACTCCTCTGGCTTATAGTACTTAGAAATACCTGATACAATCTGGCGAACTTCATTGCCCACTCTAATCTGTGAAACTAATAATTTCTTAGCTTTCTTAACAGGCTCACATTTTAAAACTTCACCTACCTGAATCTGTACCTTGTCGAAATCATCGATGGTAATCTCAGGTTTCTTTTCAACTACAGGATAGTTAACCTCTCCTGCCTCAGCTCTCTGAGCTGCCTGAATTTCTTCTACCTTCTCCATAATTTCCTTAAGGTCTAATCTGGCAAATAAAATTTCAGGAGCATCAGTCACTTTATTTCCATCCGGATATTTTCCGAATTCCTTCATCTCGTCAAACTCGCGCTTTGTAGCATTAAGCTGAGCTAAAATCTTCTGTGTTGTCTCAGGCATAAATGACTCAAGTAAGCTAGCACCGATAGTGATGCTCTCTACTAAGTTGTAAAGAACTGTCTTAAGTCTGTCCTGCTTAGCCTCATCCTTAGCTAACGCCCATGGCATTGTCTCGTCGATGTATTTGTTACATCTCTTAAATAGTGCAAACACTTCAGTGATAGCATCTGCTACTCTTAACTTATCCATCTTTTCTGTAACCTTATCGATAGCCTCTGTAACCACCTTCTTAAGATCATCGTCAATGGCTTTTTCTTCATCGTCTGCCACATTTTTATTTTCAACTACACCGTCAAAATACTTGTTTGACATTGCAATTGTTCTATTTACAAGGTTTCCTAGAGTATTAGCTAATTCTGAATTAACTCTCTCAACCATTAATTCCCAAGTGATAGTTCCATCTGACTCAAATGGCATCTCGTGCAATACAAAGTATCTTACCGCATCCACGCCAAATAAATCTGCTAAATCATCAGCATAAATGATATTGCCCTTTGATTTACTCATCTTCTCACCACCCTGTAGTAACCAAGGATGTCCGAAAATCTGCTTTGGTAGTGGAATATCTAGCGCCATAAGCATAATTGGCCAATAAATTGTATGGAATCTTAGGATATCCTTACCAATTAAGTGAACATCTGCAGGCCAATACTTTTCAAATAATGGATCATGATTTCCATCCACATCATATCCTAATCCAGTGATATAGTTTGATAATGCATCAATCCATACATAGATTACGTGCTTTGGATCAAAATCTACTGGGATTCCCCATTTTACTGTAGCTCTTGATACGCATAAATCCTGTAGTCCAGGCTTAATGAAATTGTTAATCATCTCATTCTTTCTAGACTCAGGCTGGATAAACTCAGGATGTTTTTCAATATGCTCCATTAATCTGTCTGCATATTTACTTAGTTTAAAGAAGTAAGCTTCCTCCTTAGCCGGCTGAACTTCACGTCCACAGTCAGGGCATTTTCCGTCTACTAGCTGTGACTTTGTAAAGAATGACTCACAAGGAGTACAGTACATTCCCTCGTATGTTCCTTTATAGATATCTCCCTGATCATATAATTTCTTAAAGATTTTCTGAACCTGCTTCTTGTGATCCTCATCTGTAGTTCTAATAAATCTGTCATATGATGTTCCCACAAGATCCCATAATCTCTTAATTTCTCCTGCAGTCTCATCTACATATTCCTTTGGAGTAATTCCAGCTTCCTCAGCCTTTAATTCATTTTTCTGACCATGCTCATCTGTTCCTGTCTGGAATCTTACATCATATCCTTCAGCTCTCTTAAATCTGACAATACTGTCCGCTAAAATTGCCTCATATGTATTTCCAATATGTGGCTTTCCTGATGCATATGCAATCGCAGTTGTTAAATAGTAATTTTTCTTTTCCATAGAATCCTCCTAATAATTT
>CACZSI010000005.1 GCA_902783775.1 uncultured Lachnospiraceae bacterium | reverse complement strand
CCTGCTAAGATAATTCCTACTGCTCTCATTAAATCTCACCTGCCTTAACTATATAGCCTCCTGATGAAAGCTTTCCTTCTGGATAATCAACCGCTTCAGTCTTACCTGAGATAACAACATTTCTTCCAACTGTTACATTGTCCGGAATGACTGTATCATCGCCAATAACTGCTAACTCACAATTATATACTTTCTGACTAAATGTACTGTCGGCATATTCACCCACACCTATGTTACAATTTTCACCTATAGTTACGCCCTCAGCTATGATAGCCTTGTCAATCTTAGTTCCCTTCTTAATAACAGTTCCCTGCATAATAATAGAGTCATTGACCTCGGCGCCTTCCTCAATGATTACATTCGGGCTGATTACAGAATTACTTACTTTACCGCAAATATCACATCCTTCACCGATAATACTCTTCTCTATGGAAGCTTCTCTTGAGATATACTGTGGTAAAATAACGTCATTCTTAGTGTAAATCTTCCAGAACTCCTCATATAAGTTAAACTCAGGAATTATATCGATAAGCTCCATGTTAGCTTCCCAATATGATTTAAGAGTTCCTACATCCTTCCAGTATCCTGTGTACTCGTATGCGAATACTCTCTTACCCTGGTTAAAGATATGTGGAATTACATGCATACCGAAATCGCAATTAGGCTGATCTTTCAACTTTATCAATGCCTCTCTTAGCGCTGGCCAACTAAAGATATAGATACCCATTGACGCTAAATTACTCTTAGGATGCTCAGGTTTTTCCTGGAATTCCTGAATTCTGTGTTCACTGTCTGCCACTACCACACCAAATCTGCTAGCTTCCTCCATAGGAACCGGCATAGCTGCAATAGTTACATCAGCCTTATTAGCCTTGTGATAATCCAGCATAACTTCATAGTCCATCTTATAAATATGGTCACCTGAAAGGATTAAAACATAATCCGGATTATAGGATTCCATAAACTTAATGTTCTGATAGATGGCATTAGCTGTACCTGTATACCACTCAGTGTTCTCACTTTTCTCGTAAGGTGGGAGAACTGTAACACCTCCAATGTTTCGATCTAAATCCCAAGGTATACCAATACCAATATGGGCATTTAGCTTAAGTGGCTGATACTGTGTCAAAACACCTACCGTATCAACTCCCGAATTAATGCAGTTACTCAATGGGAAATCGATAATCTTATACTTTCCTCCAAAAGTAACTGCAGGTTTTGCAACATCTGCTGTCAAAATTCCGAGTCTACTACCCTGTCCTCCTGCCAACAGCATTGCGACCATTTCTTTCTTTCTCATGTCATCACCTCGCTGCTATTTTTATTCCTGTGTAATCAAGTAATAAAATTATACCATATACCCTACTATTATTAAAAGTATTTTTAGCCCAATTAATATTATTTTTTACATATTTTTCAACTTCTTTTTACTTTTTTTAGTAAACTTGCACAATGATTTTCTCGTATTTTAGAAGGTGTCTATTTTTTATTAATTGTTTTTCTTTATTTTTTTCGATTTTTTCCTTATTATTAAACATTATCCTTTAAAATTCTCTAAATAAAGAGTATACTAGTAATGTTAACGAAGTTTTTATTAATTGGAGGTATTCCATGTACGAATTAGATTTTAATAAGACTGCTAAGATTCATTTTACCGGCATTGGCGGTATTAGCATGAGTGGATTAGCAGAGATTATGTTATCAAAAGGATTTACTATTACCGGTTCAGATACTAGAAAATCCGCTATTACAGAGAAATTAGAGTCTCTTGGAGCTACTATTTATTACAATCAGATTTCTTCTAATGTAGCTGATGATTGTGAAGTGTTAGTTTACACTGCTGCAGTAAAGGAAGATAACCCTGAATTAGTAGCTGCTAAGAATTTAAATATTCCATTATTATCACGCGCTCAGTTTTTAGGGCAGATGATGAAAAATTATGACATTTCAATTGCTGTGGCAGGTACACACGGAAAGACTACTACTACATCTATGTTGTCACAGATTATGTTAGATGCCGACTTAGACCCTACTATATTAGTTGGCGGAATTATGCCTACTATCCAGGGCAATATTCGTGTAGGACATTCATCTAAGATGATTACAGAAGCTTGTGAGTACACTAACAGCTTCCTATCTTTTTGTCCTAATGTAGGAATTATTTTAAATGTTGCTGCAGACCATATGGACTTCTTTAAGGATATAGACGATATCAGAAACAGCTTCAGACGTTTCGCAGAGTTAATTCCTGAAAACGGAGCACTTATCGTTAACAGCGATATTGACGATTATGAGTATTTCACAAAGGATCTTCCTTGCAAGGTTATCACTGTAGGATCAGACCCTGAAAAGAGTGATTACAGTGCAATGAACATTACTTTTGATGAGTTAGCTCACCCTTCATACGACTTGGTAAAAAAAGGAAATGTGGTTAAGCGCATTACACTTAAGGTTACCGGCGAGCACAATATTTATAATTCATTAGCTGCCATTGCCGCAGCTCATTATATGCAGGTTTGTGATGAAGATATTCTTTTAGGTCTTTCTAATTACGGTGGAACAGAGCGTAGATTCCAGTATAAAGGATCTGTAGCTGATGTTACTGTAATTGATGACTATGCACATCACCCTGATGAAATTAAAGCTACTATTAATACAGCTAAACACTACCCTCATAAGAAATTATGGGTAGTTTTCCAACCACATACATATACTAGAACTAAAGCATTTTTAAAGGAATTCGGTGAAGCCTTATCAGCTGCTGACGAGGTAGTATTAGCAGATATTTATGCTGCCCGCGAGAAAAATACTATCGGCATATCCTCTAAAGATGTAATGGAAGAAGTCAAAAAACATAATTCAAATGTTCATTACTTCCCAACTTTTACAGAAATTGAGAAATTTTTATTAGAAAATTGTAATTCAGGTGATTTGTTGATAACAATGGGTGCCGGAGATGTAGTAAAAATAGGGGAAGACCTACTTGGACAGTAATTATTAACATTCCACAAAATTTTGTTGATAACTTTCGACACAATTTTGTGGAATTTTTGTTGAAAAGTTAATAAGTTATAAAACTAGTTCAATTCCCTTATTTAAAGAATTTCCATTAATCTTTTTATTGACACTGGAAATCTTATTAACATTATTGACATTATTAACATTTCGCAAATCCCCTAAAAATCGCTGTTTCGTATAATTTGTGACGTTGATTTTATACCCATTTATGATATACTTTTTTTGGTTTTAAAAAAGGATATGACAGCGAGGGAACTATTATGTGTAAATTGATTTTAGATGGCGGTGATTTTTCTAACTTCACTACCATTTCAAATATATTCATTGATACTTATATGCCACAGGCTAACGGCGACTATGTGAAAATCTATTTATATTTAATAAGACATATTTCTTCTCTTTCAAAAAGAGACTTTTCACTTTCTAAAATCGCCGACACCTTCGGACTTATTGAGTCTGATGTTTTAAGAGCACTTAAGTATTGGGAGAAAAAAGAATTATTATCATTGTCTTTTGCAGAAAACGGCGAGATTTCCTGTATCTGCATTAAGCCTATGATAGGAAACCATTGTGTTATGAAAGGTGTTTTCTCTATGAATAATGAAAACGAGCAGGATTTAACAAATAAACCTGTGGACAATGAACCTAGCGAAAGCCAGGAAGAAAATAATTCAACTGTGTTAACTCACAATGATTTCGTTGTTACTGACATTGTTCCGGATGAGAAAAAATATTCTAAAGAAGAATTTAAGAAGTTAAGTCACAACCCTAATATCAAACAATTAGCGTTTGTAGCGGGAACTTATTTAGGAAAACCTTTGACACAATTGGAAATGACTGATATTCTCTATATGTCCTATTCATTAAAATTCGATACTGAATTTATTGAATTTATTATGGAGAAATGCATTCAGGCAGGCGTTAAAAACATTAGTAAGATGAAGAAGGAAGCTAAATACTACTTCATGAGAGGCATCAAGAATAAGAATGATGCTAAAATAGATGAAAATATTAGAAATATCATTGCTAAGAAAGTTTATGAGATTTTTAATTTAAGTAGTAAAGAGCATGCCCCTTCTGATCTAGACTTCATTAGAAAATGGTCTGTAACATATAAATTTTCAGATGAATTCATTTTCGAAGCTTGTAACAGAACTATGGCTACTCTAAGAAAACCTAGTTTTAGTTATGCCGATGGCATCCTAACTAAATGGTATGATAATAACGCCTACACTTTTGAGGAAGTAGCTCTTCTTGATTCTATTCATGCTAAAGAATTTAAGAAGAAGATGGCTAATAACCTTCCTAAGCCTTCTAAAAAAACTGTAGTTTCTAAAGCTAAAGCTAGAAAATCTAATTTCACACAGCGAAACTACGACTATGATGATTTAGAGAAACAGTTAAGAAAAAGCCAGGATGCTAAAATAAAGGATATTGTTAAAGAAAAATAATCTTTATCACTTAGGAGATTAAATATGGGATTTACCAGAGAACAGTTTGATACTATTTCTAATATTTATAATAATAGACGTGTGGCTAATCAGTTCGAACACGACAGACGTGTTAACGAAGTTTATGATGAGGCGCCGGAAATAGAAGAGTTAGACGGCCAGATTAGTTCTATCAGCGCCGCTGCTGCCAGACTGGCTCTAGAAGGTAAGAGAGATAACATCAATACTCTTAGAGAAGATATTGAAGTTATTCACGAGCAAAAGAAAGCACTTCTTCTATCTCATGGATTTAGCGCTAATTATCTTGATCCTATTTTTGATTGTGAAAAATGTCACGACACCGGCTTTATCGAAGGAAAGCCTTGTGACTGCCTTAGACCTATAGTCTCTAATATTCTTTATAACCGTTCTGAGTTAAATAAGGTGTTAGAAAAAGAGAATTTTGATACTTTTAATTTTGACTATTATTCTGAGGATTTTATTGACGAAGTATCCGGCGAATCAGCCCTTGATAATATTGAAAAGGTAGTTGATTATTGCCGTTACTATATAAAACATTTTAATGACAGTAAAGATAACCTGCTCTTCTATGGCAATGCAGGCACAGGAAAGACTTTCCTAGTTAATTGCATTGTTAAGGAACTAATTGACAAATCTCAGTCAGTAATTTACTTATCAGCAGTTCAGTTTTTTGATTTACTAGCTGATTACGCTTTTAGAAGAAAGGAATCTTCTGTATATAGAAACATCAGTATGAACGAATTACTAGGTTGTGATTTGTTAGTTATTGATGACTTAGGGAGCGAAATGAAAAATACATTTACTAATTCCGCTCTTTTTGACTGTCTTAACGAAAGGCTTATTCATCAGAAGCCAACCATCATTTCCACTAACCTCTCTTTTAGAGAGCTTCAGGAAAATTATGATGAGCGTATATCGTCTAGAGTTTTAGGTAACTTTAAGCGATTCTCTATTTTTGGCGATGATATAAGAATAAAGAAAACTTTAAGCTATTAACATTAACACGGAGGGATTTTTAAAAATGGCTATCAAAAAATCAATTGAAAGCATACCAGTAGGACCACTTACTATCGTAGCACTATCAGGAAGCAAGAAATTAGGAGACACAGTTGACGCTTATATTTCTGAGTGGAGACGTGACAGAATCCAGTCAAAGGAGTCACCTATCACTTTTAAGGGATATGTAAAGGACACTTATCTTTTAGATTATGATAATCCTCGTTTTGGAACTGGTGAATCAAAATGTGCTCTTAAGGATTCAGTTCGTGGAGCTGACTTATTTATCATCGATGATGTAACAAACTACAGTGTTGAATATACTGTATGTGGTCGCAAAAATCATAAGTCACCAGATGATCACTACGCTGATATCAAGCGTGTAATTGCTGCTTGTTCAGGTAAAGCTCATCGTATTACAGTTCTTATGCCTTTCCTATATGAAAGTAGACAGCACAGACGTACTACTAGAGAGTCTATGGACTGTGCAGTAATGCTTCAGGAATTAGTAAATATGGGTGTAGACAACATCTTAACATTTGATGCTCATGATCCTAGAGTAAACAATGCTATTCCACTTAGCGGATTTGAGTCAATTATGCCTACATACCAGTTCATCAAAAACTTATTAAAGAATGTAGATGACTTAAAGATTGATGCTGATAACTTAATGGTAATCAGCCCGGACGAAGGTGCTATGGGAAGAGTAGTTTACTTCGCTAACGTTTTAGGAATTAATGTAGGAATGTTCTATAAGCGCCGTGACTATACTAAGGTAGTTAACGGACGTAACCCTATCGTAGCTCACGAGTACCTAGGTGAGTCTGTAGAAGGAAAAGACGTTCTTATTATTGACGATATGATTTCTTCAGGAGAAAGCTTATTAGACGTAGCTAAGCAGTTAAAGAAGAGAAAAGCTAAGAGAGTATTCGCGGCTTGTACATTCGGTTTATTTACAAACGGCTTAGAATTATTCGATAAGGCTTATGAGGATGGTTTAATTTACAGAGTATTAACTACTAACTGTATTTACCAGACACCTGAATTATTAGAAAGAGAGTGGTATATCGACGTAGATATCGCTAAATATACAGCTTTATTCATCGATAGACTAAACCATGATTCTTCAATCAGCGACTTATTAGATCCAGCTGAGAAGATTAATAATCGTGTTAATGAATACAATAAAAAACATAATAACTAATATAAACGGGAGCACCAATTGGTGCTCCCGTTTATATTACTTAATAACAAATTTTTTTGTTTTAACTAACTTTATTTTGTATTTACCTTTTCTTAATTTTTTCTTAAAATAGTCCTTCCATTTAATGGTTACATATTCTTGGCTGTATGCTTTAACAACTGCAGTTTTTGCAAAGGCAACACCGTTCTTAAATTTTTTCTTTTTCCATTTTTTTCTTGTGTATTTTTTTAGTGTAAATCTTTTAGAATAATAAAAATCTTCTTTACCACTATTTATAATCTTTATCTTAATATTGTGCTTGTTACATTTAATCACTTTAATACATATCTTATTTGTTTTTGTTGTACTAGCACTTACCAGCTTTGTGTTCGCCCAACTATACGACAACGATAATGCCAATACCACTATCATAATAATATTCTTTATATTCTTATTCATATTATATAAAATCCTTTCTTTAATATTTTATTAATTTTTCAAGCGTTAATTTTTTCTTGTTTTTTCATACTATATTTTTTGATGTAGAATACTTTAACCATCCTAAATTATCACTTCTTATTTGCAATTTCCATCTTACTTTGTTTTCGTAGCAATCCAATGACTAGTAATTTTATGTGCATTGCCATCGAACGATTCATTAGCATCATATTCAACTGTTACTTTGTCTCCAATAGTAAATACTACACAACCCTTTTCGTAATACATATCTATTGGATACGGATATTCCTCCAAGAGCTTTTTAATTGTATTCTCTATTGCAGAAATATTTTTTATATTTGGTATCCCAATTATTTCGCCTTTGTTATTTACTGTTATATCACCGTATTGATCCTCAGTATTATTAATAGTAAAAAATTCTGCAATATCGCTTATTTCTTTTTTATAATCCATTAATAACTTATTAATTTCTTTAATTCCTCCATGATACAAAGGAAAACTTTTAGGTCTGGCATAATTTACAATATTAATATTTATTTTTCCTATCGCACCATTATGAGCTCTGGCTGAAATTGTTACTTTTCCAGTTTTTTCCCTTGATACTATTTCTCCCCTTTTATTAACGCTTAGTATAGATGGGTTATTACTAGACCATTTAACCTTATCAGATACAAGTTTTGTTTTTAAAGATTTGCTTCTTCCGTCCTCTATAAAATCAACATACAATTGAGCAGAAGTACATATTCCTATTTCTTTATTTCCATTTTGCTTATAAACTTTTACACTTTTACCTTTAGCAACATTGACGATTTTTGCTTTTTTCCCATATGTCCTAGCAGAAACATAATATGTTTTTTTCCCGTATTTTTTACCATCTTTCCCCTTTATAAAAGCTGCTACTTTATACTTATAAATTTTATGTTTTTTCAAATTCTTATCCGTATATTTATTTTTTTTTGCACCAAGTGTTTTTAATACCTTATACTTCTTTTGTGATTTTTGATAGCGATACACTTTATATCCTGAAACCTTATCAAGTTTACTCCATTTCAGCTTAAGAGTATGCAAATCTTTACACCACACAATTAAATTTTTAGGCGTATCTATTTCAGTGTTTTTTGCATTCACCTTATTTATCTTCACTGGTATAATCAATGTTAATGCAAGCAAAATAATAATCACTCTATTTTTCATATTTCTTTTCCTCCACATAATAGTCATTTTATCATGTACTTCTTTTCGTTTTTTCTTTGAATATCCTAGTAACAATATCCTATGTCCAGCAAAATATTTATTTTTTTTATAGTAACTTAACAATCAAAAAAAGTGAGAAACTCAAATGAACTGAACCCCAAAAAGTTAGACTTTTTGGGGTCACCTCAAATGCTCTCAGCCCTTGATTTTATTGGATTTTATCGTCACTTGCAAACTGCTTGGAACTACTCACCCACTATTCCATCTCATTTGAAACATAATTATTATCAACTTCAAAGGTCTTTCCTATATACCTTTCAGCCTTTTTAATTGCTTCTCCAATAGCAATATAACCATTTTTTCCACCCTTTATCTTCTCCTCTTCATATCTGATTGTAGCAAATGTATTGCTTGCATTTCCTATGATGTTCTGACTGGTCTTTTCTCCCTGTTCATTAGTAGTATATAAAAGAAGACTTCCTTCATAGAAATAATTCGTAGTTTTAGTCTTATTTCCAGACTCTTTAAATACTATTTTCTTGTTACTCTAGCTTTTTTCGAAAGTCCAATCACTTCAACT
>CACZSI010000004.1 GCA_902783775.1 uncultured Lachnospiraceae bacterium | reverse complement strand
TAATGCCATCTCTCTTCCGCTAGCTGCACCTTCCATAAGCTTATCAATATCAGCGCCACTTACTGCGATAGGAAGTAATCCTACTGCTGTAAGAACTGAGAAACGTCCACCTACATCATCAGGAACTACGAAGCTCTCATATCCCTCAGCTGTAGCTAAAGTCTTTAATGCTCCCTTAGCCTTATCTGTTGTAGCATAGATTCTCTTAGCTGCTTCTTCTTTACCATATTTCTTCTCAAGTTTTTCTTTTAAAATTCTAAAGGCAATAGCAGGCTCTGTTGTAGTACCGGACTTAGAAATAATATTAAGTGAGAAATCTCTATCTCCAATTACATCTAATAATCCCTTAAGATATGATGAACTAATGCTATTTCCAGCGTAATAAATCTCTGGAGTCTTTCTAATTTCTTTAGAAACATTATTGTAGAAACCATGTCTTAAGAATTCAATAGCAGCTCTAGCTCCTAAGTAAGAACCACCAATTCCAATTACTACTAAAACCTCTGAATCATTCTGAATCTTCTGGGCAGCTTTTTTAATTCTGTCAAATTCTTCCTTATCATAATCTACAGGTAAGTCAATCCATCCTAAATAGTCATTTCCTGCACCTGTCTTTTCAACTAATACTTTTTTCGCATCTTCTGCGATTTTCTTCATGCTGTTTACTTCATCATCAGAAACAAACTGTGCTACCTTTGAATAATCAAATGTTACCTTTGCCATTTTTAACTCCTCCTAATAAATATGCATCTTATATAACTGATTATAATCAATTCAAAAAAACGCTTACCTTTCCTATTGTAATATTATGAAATTATTTTTACAAGCATTATTATTTTATTATTGTATTATTTTTAAAGCGTTTTTAACAATTCCTTAAGTAATGCAATAGAATTTTTTGCCGCTAATTTTTCAAATGCCGTATAATCTACGTTAGCACCTTTATCCGCCTCATCAGAAATAGTTCTGATAATAACAAACTTAGTGTCATTAGCGTAAGCTACATGGGCCATTGCTGCCCCCTTCATATCTGCACATTCACCTTTGTATGCATTAACTAAATCATCTTTTTTCTCAGGTGTGCTGATAAACTGATCTCCTGTCAAAACTCTACCCCTGATAGTTTTAACCTTAGGCAATGTTGTCACAGCTAATTCATACGCCTTATTTGCTAATTCTTCATCAGCATTGTAGACAGATGTTTTTGCCATTGGAATATGAGCTCTCTCATATCCTAAAGCTGTGGCATCAAAATCATGCTCAATACAATCTTTAGCAATAACAATATCTAACACCTCTAAGCTAGAGTCTATTGCACCTGCTACACCTGTATCAATGATTGTGTCCACATTGAAATTAAGAATTAGGATCTGAGTGCACATTGCAGAATTAACTTTTCCCATTCCACTTTTAACTACAACCACATCCTTGCCATACAATTTTCCTTTTACAAAATCCATTCCGGCTATTGTAAAAACTTCCGCCCCTTCGATGGCATTTTTCAATCCGTCCACTTCACTGCTAATCGCACCAATAATTCCGATCATAATAATCCACCTCCTTTTTTTAGTATCGATCAGATATAAGATAAGGCTGACATAAAGCCAGCCTTAAATTTATACATTCTCTTTATATTTTTCTAATGCTAACGCAAGCTGATCAGGGCATGAAGTACCCCTCATACCGCACTTGATTCCTTTAATTTTGCTGATAGCCTCGTCAATATCCATTCCATCTATAAGAGCAGATACCCCCTGTGTATTACCGTGGCATCCATTTGTGAAAACCACATTTTTTACCTTATTATCTTCTACATCAAATGTAATTTTGGTGGAGCATACTCCCTTTGTCTTATATTCCATATTGTTCTCCTACGCACTATTTAATCTTTGACTCATAAAGCTTTGATACTTCATCAATATCACCTAAGGCAATCATCTCACCGTGATCTAATAAAATAGCTTTATTGCAAAGTCTCTTAACCTGATCTAAGCTGTGTGAAACAAATAAAACTGTAACTCCATGATCAAACATAGACTTCATTTTCTTTTCACACTTCTTTCTAAACTTAGCATCACCTACTGACAATACCTCATCTAATATAAGTATATCAGGTTCAACCACTGTGGCAATAGAAAAACCTAATCTGGCTCTCATTCCTGATGAATAATTCTTAATAGGAACATCGATAAATTCTCCTAACTCAGAAAACTCTAAAATCTCCTCATACTTCTCCTCTAAGAAGTCTCTAGGAAAACCTAAAACAGAACCATATAAAAAGATATTTTCTCTACCTGTATAGTTAGGATCAAATCCGGCACCTAACTCAATCATAGGCGCCATATTGCCTTTTCTGGTAATCTTTCCTGTAGTTGGTTTATATACACCTGCAATAACCTTTAACAGTGTACTCTTTCCAGCACCATTAAGTCCTAAAATACCTAATCTGTCGCCTTTTCCCAACTCAAAATTTATATTTTTAAGAGCCCAAAATTCATTGTAACGAATCTTCTCTCCTCTTAATTTCTTAACTATTAATTCTTTTAAATTATCAACATTTTCCTTACTAAGATTAAAACGAATGCTGACATCCTCTACCTTTAATACCGGCTTTGCCATACGTCCCTCCTTAAATATGTAGGATGAAATTATCCTGATGTTTCTTAAACATAAACACACCTACTACTAAGCTTATTACGCTTAAGCCCAATGCATAAACCATCATCTTAAGTTCAGAATATCCTGCATATAAATCAAAAGATGTGAAAATAGATTTTCCTGCAATAATAGTTCTCACATTACTTATCACACAATAAAGTGGATTGAATTTAATAAGACTGTGAGCCATACCCATTTTCTCAGTAACAAAGTAGAATACACCTGAACAGTACATAATTAACATAAGAATTACGTCCCAAAGGTATTCTAAATCTCTAAAGAATACACAAACTGTAGAAAGCATAAGTCCTGCTCCCACACATCCTATAAATAAAATTAATAGCGGAATAAAAATCTGCAATGAATTTAGATTAATTACAGCTGTGTATGTCTTATCTGTGACAGTAAAAAATACCATCATAATAACTAACACTATTAATGACAATAAGAATAGTACATAGTTATATAAAACTGTAGACATTGGATAAAGATATTTAGGTACGTACACCTTCTTTATCATTGCCTGATTAGCACGAATAGATCTCATAGAAATCTTTGTACAGCTGGCAAAACAGCTGTAGATTAGTCGACCTGCTAAAATATATAGTGTAAATGGCATGTCGCTTTTAACGTCACCGCCTCTTTGAAGCATGTTTCCAAATACGAAAGCTAATACCATTGAAGTTAGCAATGGCTCTAACAATGTCCATATTAATCCTAAATATGAACGACGATACTTTAGTTTAATTCCTTTAATTACCAGTTCCTTCAAGAGATATCTATATCTCATGAAACCATCAATATATTTCTTCATATACCCTCCATAATAAATCCTTAATCATTATAAACCATAAAGAAATAAAGTCAAATTTTAAAATTTTTAGGCTTACTTAAATACTTTTTCACAGATTCGCCCAGCCGCATTGCCATCGTCAATACAGCAGAATCTATCATAAAATTTCTGATAGTCTTCCCTGTACTCTTCCTTAACCTTTTCAATGTTAAAAATGGCATCCCTTAGCTCTTCATTTGTTCTAAGAATAGGGCCTGGAAGTTCTGTTGTTATATCTAAATAAAAGCCGTGAAGTAAATCTCTATATTTTTCTAAATCATACATATAAAATAGAATCGGTCTTCTCAAGTTTCCGTAGTCGAAATAAACTGAGGAGTAATCTGTAATACACATATCAGATACAATATATAAATCTGTGATATCACCGTAATTGCTGACATTGTAAACGAAATCCTCTAGACCTGTCATATCTATTTTATCCACTACCCAGTAATGCATTCTAAGAAGCACCACATACTCATCACCGAAACTCTCTTTCATTGCAGATAAATCAAGAGCCGGTGTGTATTTGTAAACTCCAGCCTCGTAAAACTCATCGTCTCTCCAGGTAGGTGCATATAATATTACTTTTTTATCTTTTGGGATTCCTATCTTTTCTTTAATAATATCCGCCTTCTCTTTTAAATCATCTGCGTATAGCGGATCATTAGCAGGATATCCCAATTCCAGAATTTTTTCCTTGTCATACATAAAGCAGCTGGATAATTTTTCTGTGGAAAATGGATTATCTGATAGTAGGTAATCCCAGTTTTTAGCTTGATTGTAAGCCACCTTTTTAAAGTTTGGATTAGTTCCATGAACATCATCTAAGTCAAAGAACAATTTCTTTAGAGGTGTGCCGTGCCAGGTTTCAAAAAGTATCTGGCCTTTTTTCTTCTTAAATAAAACCGGCTGTCTGCTATTTAGCACCCAATACTTAGCTCTGGATGTGTAGTAGAAATATCTAAGGCCAAATCTTTTAACCCTTTTAGCTCTGCCATCCACCTTTACTTTTTTATCGGATACCAGCCAGATAAATTTATATTTATTAGGATAATTATCTCTTAAATATTCATAAATATATTTAGGCTGTCCGCTGTACTGTCTTCCTGAAAAACTCTCGAAACACACCCAGTTATCTTTAACGCTTAACTTACTAAACACATATAGATTAATGGTTCTATATAAATGTTTAGGATAAACCATCATCTTAAGTTTCTTAACAGCCATTCTAAGTTTAATATTTTTCTCAACGCCACCTTTATTTTTAGCAATGGCATTTTTTAATATCTTACCTTTAAGAAAATGATATTTCTTAATTGTTTTTTTAGAACATGCAGAGACTAATTCGCACATACTTTTAAAGTTTTCATCTGTAATTCTACTTTTATCTTTGTGGAATAAAACTGCATATGTACTAATAAAATAATCGCAGGCATTCTTTTCTAAAAACTCTTTTACCCTGCCATCTGATATTTCTAAGCTGTTCTTATATGCTAAAAGTCTATCTTTATATTTTCTCTCATCATCTATCTGGGACAATGCAGGTAAATTAATTGAATCAGAATGATGTCTCTTAACATATAATGCCTCCACTGCATCTGCCTCATTGTCATTCATGCTAAGTCTAGTCACCATTTCTAAATCAGAAAAATAAACTAAATTTTCATTGAATCTAAAATCTTTTAGCACATCTTTTTTTATTAATATTCCAAGGATACTTATCTCATCTAAGCTGTGAAATCTCTTAACTCTGTATCTAAAAAAGTCCACATCCTTTTTGGTATATTCTTCGTTTAATGTACCTACTTTTTCACCTGGGTTTACATCAGATGCCACCTTTATCTGGTCTCTGTTAAAAGCCTCCTTCATAAACCAGGTATGTCTAATCTGGGAATATGAAAAATCATATCCCTTAGCCTTTTCTTTTAATATAGTCAATGTATCTTCTAGTAGATAGTCATCTGCATCTAAAAAGAAAATCCATTGTCCTTTCGCATTTTCGATTCCCGTATTTCTAGCTCCCGCCACACCCGGAGTGCGGTTATTGTCCATAATTCTAAGTCCAATATCAGAATAGTTTTCTAAAAGCCCCGCTCTATCAATATATTCACTATCCTTATCTAATATCAGAATAGTTTCAATATCTTTTTCTTTTTGAGCTTTAATACTTTCTAGGCAATCATTTAAATATATAATTCCTTTTTTAAACGGAACAATTAAACTTATCATTTCTTCCTCTGCTAAATACTCGTAAGCGACATTGTCACCTACGAGTATACTTTAATCATTAAAAAATACTGTCTTTACTACTCTCTCTGCAGCATGACCATCGTCTATGCAACAGAATTTATCGTAAAACTCATCATATTTATCTTTATATTGTTCTGTAATTTTATCAATGTTTTTAAGAGCGTCAACTAACTCATCCATTGTCATAAGAAGTGGTCCAGGTAATTCTTTATTCATATCGAAATAGAATCCGTGTAGAACATCCTTATATTTATCATAGTCATATGTGTAGAACAACATTGGTCTTCTAAGATTAGCGAAATCAAAGAATACAGATGAATAGTCTGTAACTAATATATCTGAAATCAAATATAAGTCAGTGATATCATCATATCTGCTGCCGTCCACTGTGAAGTCGCCATACTGTTTTAAATCTAATTGATCTACTATAAAGTAGTGAAGTCTCATTAATAATACATACTCATCTGAGAAATTTTCCTGAAGCTTCTTAATGTCTATTCCCTGTTCGTACTTATACTCACCCTCATCGTAGAACTGATCATCTCTCCATGTTGGCGCGTAGAAGATAACCTTCTTATCCTCAGGAATTCCTAATTTCTTCTTAATCTTCTTAGCTCTCTCATCCCTATCCTCAGCATAAAAAGGATCATTAGCAGGATATCCGCTCTCTAAAATCTGGCTTCTCTCTAATCTAAAACAGCTCTGGAATTTTTCTGTTGAATATGGATTATCACTTAGCATATAATCCCACTGACGTGTCTGTCTGTAAACAATATTTTTATATCTAGGATTAAATGCATGTACATCATCCATATCGAAAACCAATCTCTTAAGTGGAGTTCCATGCCATGTGGCAACTAATTTAGTCTCAGGTCTTCTAGGAATAACCATTGGCTGTCTCATATTGTTAACCCAATATTTACTTCTGTTCATATAATAGAAGTATCTTAGGCTCATTCTCTTAATTCTCTTATATTTACCGTTGATTACAATACCTCTTCTGTCAACTACCCAGATGCATTTAAATTTTCCAGGATAATTTTCTTGAAGATACTGGTAAATATATTTAGGCTGTCCTGAACAGTTTCTTCCGTAGAAACTTTCGAAAACAATCCAGTTTTCCTTAAGTGATAGCTTACTAAAAATATGAAGTGTAATAGCTTTATTTCTAGCTCTTGAGTTAATAATAATTCTCTTAACTTTTCTTCTAAATAGCACTCTGACAGATTTCTTCTGCATTTTATTAAAGTCGCCTTCCATAAACGCCTTAAGCATGGCCTTCTCATCCATCTTGAAATCTTTCTTATGCCATTTTAAGTGAACATCTTTTACTCTCTTATATATTTCATCAAACCATTCATTAGCCCATCTTTCATCCTTCATATAACGGATCTTTTTAATGTAAACTAATGTGATGAACTTACATAGCATTAATTCAGTTTTCTTAATAAACTTTTCATCACCTTCTGATACCTTGATACAATCATCATACATCTTTAAATATGATGGCATTGTCACTTCTTTAGATAACTGTGTCAATGCAGGATTTCCGTATAAATCATTGTGATGTCTCTTTACGTATCTAGCTTCAATATCTGATGTGATTTTTCTAGCTTTCTTTAAAACAGTTATTAAATATGCAGCATCCGGATAATGCTCATTGTCCTCATTGAATCTGATATTGTACTTATCAATCATGCTCTTTCTGTAAACAGCACCTAGGACAGTAACCTTCTTTAATTTCATAAATCTATTGTATAAAAAGTCAAATGGGTCACTGAAATCATATTCAATAAGTCTGATATCTTCCTCATTGTCCTCTGTATCTTCACCCTGCTGTTCATCATTGTATGCGCTTCTCATGAACCAAGTATGGTGAATTAATCCATATGACATATCAGTTTCGTCATCCATCTTATCTAATAACTGCTTTATTGTATCATTATATAAATAATCGTCATTATCTAAGAAGAATATGTATTCACCACAAGCCTTATCTACTCCGTAGTTTCTAGCTGCAGCCACACCTGTTTTATCCTCAGGCAATTCATAAATTTTAAGATTAATCTTATCCTTATATTCCTTTTCAATATCAGCCATATCATCTTCTGTATGGTCTAATACTAAAATAGTCTCATAGTCCTTAAAAGTCTGATCTGCAATACTATCTAAGCAGTCCTTTAAATAATGCATTGAACGCTTGTGGGTTACAATTATGCTTACCATTTCTTCCTCCAAATAAAACCATTATATTGTCTTTAATTATTTCTTTGCAGTTAAGTCTTTGTTATTTAAGTCTTCCTTAATCTGTGTAGTTGAAATTCCCTCTGTACGTGGTAAGTAAACTACCTCACAGTAATCCTTTAAGAAGTCAAATTTTCCTTCCCAATCAGATCCCATAACAAAAGTATCTACCTTATAATCCTGAACGTCGCTAACCTTCTGCTCCCAGTCATTCTCAGGAATTACTAAGTCTACATATCTGATAGCCTCTAATACAGCCTTTCTCTGCTCGTATGTGAAATAACATTTTTTCTGCTTTGAGTTCCAGTTAAACTCGTCTGTTGAAAGAACTACGATTAAGTAGTCTCCTAATTCCTTAGCTCTTCTTAAAATATTGATATGACCGTAGTGAAGCATATCAAATGTACCATATGTAATTACTCTCTTCATTTCTTTACCTCTTAATTTCTAAATATTGCATTCTCAAATTCACTAAATGCTTCGCTGTTATATTTCATTGGGTCAAAACCTATATCCGGCACTAAACCGTCTCTAAATGCCTTCAACCCTTCAATTATACTTGTTTCATCAGATTTTATCAAATATTGTCCATTTTCTATTAAGCAATCCTTAACTGATGAAAAATCTGAAACCACAATCGGTAGTCCAACCACCCTAGCTTCTAGTAGCACCATAGGCTGTCCCTCGTACAATGAAGGCAATACAAAACACGAACATTTTGACATTAATTTAAATGGATTCATAAGGTTTCCGGTTAGGATTACATTGTCTCCTATCTGGCAATCCTCGATAGTCTTTTTAACTTCCTCCCTCAATGGTCCATCACCTATTATGTAAAGTTTAGACTTAGGGCACTCCTTATTAAATTTAGCAAATGCTCTGATTAATGTACTGTGATTTTTCTCAGTGGACATTCTTCCCATTGTTACAAAATTTATCTCTTCAGGGTTAGGCATCTTTATGTCACCGTAATCCGGCTCCTCGCTTAAGCATCTGAAAATTCTCTGATAATTTAATGTGTTTTTAGCATAGTAGAATTTATCTTCTATCTCACTGTTAGAAAGATTCTTTTTATTTACCTCCATAACAGCGCTGCTGCAGGAAACTAATCTGTCCCAATATTTATAATTATTAAATACCATTGCCATCTTTCTCTTCAATGGCTTCTTCTTATTTACTACGCGGTTAGCATCCGCTAGTAAATCGTTGTGCATCCAGATAGCAGTTCTCTTACAATTCATATACGGAAGCATCATCGCCAATATAGGTGAGTATCCGCAGAATTCAATTACCGCATCAAAATGTGTATCTCCTGCGATTCTCTTAGCCTGTCGAAGCAAATATTTTTCCGGGAACACCTTTAGTTTAAGATTTGTAGCTAAACCTACAGCCATCTTTACTAAATCCCATCTTCCTGCAAAAAGGAAATTGCATCTAATTAAGACACGCACATTTTTATTAATCTCGTTAATTCTCTCCACCTGATCATCGGCTACCGCCTCGTAAAGATAGGCTGTTA
Organism: uncultured Lachnospiraceae bacterium; assembly: GCA_902783775.1. Classification (GTDB taxonomy): domain Bacteria; phylum Bacillota; class Clostridia; order Lachnospirales; family Lachnospiraceae; genus Eubacterium_G. The sequence continues at coordinate 26,060 of CACZSI010000004.1, read as the reverse complement.
CATCGTACTTTTCATAGTCGATATTATTTAACAGATTCATGTAGGAATGGGTAATTCCATTCTGCAATGCGCGACCTAAGCTTATAAAAATTCGCTTCTTATCATTCTTAGTATTTACCACTAAGATGTCATCTAAATCCTTATCCCAAACCGCCTTAACTATTTTAGCTGCCACCTTTCCATTGTCATGGACACACATCTCATCTCTTATGGCAATATAGTTTTCAGCTGACTTTTCTAAAACTTCCTCAGAGTAATAGATAAGTCCCACTAATTGCTCTAAATCCGATGTGGCAGGTCCCGGAAGTTTTGAGATATCTATAGTAAGTCCTCGCTCTTTACGATATTTTTCTAAATCAGGAATGTAGAATAATATCGGCTTTCCTGTAACTAAGTAGTCAAAGAAAATGCTAGAATAATCTGAAACTAGGACATCCACAATAGATAGAACTTCATTGGTATCAAATATCGGTGGAATCATCTTATCCTTTAGTTTAGGATTATTCTCACTTATCTTTTTATAAACTGCCTGATGTGGCTTTATTAATAGCTGGTACTTATCTCCTACAGTCTCCATAATAGTATTGTAGAATTCTTCTAAATCCACATCTGTCTCAGGGTTTGAAAAGCTCTCTCCCTTCCAAGTTGGGGCATATAATACTATCTTTTTATCTTTTTTAATAAAAACTCCTGCCTGTTCTAGCATTTCCTTTATGCTATTACTTCCCTTTAATAAGGTGTCACATCTAGGCTGACCTAACTCTAGGATTTTACCATCGTAAATCCCATCTAATTTATAAGCCTTTGTGTACATCTTAGTCTGATGGGGGTTAGGAGAAATCAAATAATCACTCATTAAGAAGTTTCTCTCAGTGTTAGCCACCTCAATATTTCCATTAGGCATATCATATCCCATCTTCTTAAGGGGAATACCGTGCCATGTGTTAATGTAAATCTGGCCGGTCTTTTTAGTAAACAACTGAGGAAATGTGCTATTGTTCACAAGATACTTAGCGCTGGCCAAGTATTTATAATATCTTCTACTCTTATATCTGACAAATAATACATTGCCATATGACTTATATTTATCAAAATATGGTCGCCACGCCACCTCGCTGTTATAAACCCAAACATGCTTTAAGTCACGTTCCTGACTCATAAGTTCATCAAAAATCGCCTTAGGAGAACAGCTCATTCCCTGGCCGTAAAATGATTCATATAAAACCACATCCTCCCTGATTTTTTGCTTTTTATAATATGCAATATAAGGGTTTGGCACAAGAACAGCGCTGGCTAATCTGGCCAATTTATTCTTTTTTAATTTATTCTTTATACCGCCTAATCCCATTCTTCTTCTCCTAGTATATAGCGCTCCACAATTCTTCTGGAGTTCTCGCCGTCTTTATACTTATTAACTAATCGGTTTATTCTCTTTCTCTCCTCAGAGAATTTGTCTACTCCTGCCACAATATCCTGGATAAACTTTTTTGCATCCTCCACGTTTTTAATATTGTATCCCGGCATATATTCCTTAGGCTTCTCAAAAAGAAAACCTCTCTCACTCTCGTATTTATTAATATCCTGAATAGCAAAACCAATGGGTCTGTTTAACAGCATATAATCATAATATACAGATGAGTAGTCTGTTATTAATCCATCTGCATTTCTCAAAATAGAGTAAACAGTAATTCCGCTTTTCTTAATATCATCCTCACTTAAAATCTGAATGTTATTCCAGCGGTCTATTCTCTCCACCTTCTGCAATGGATGCATTTTAACTATCATCTTACTCTCTAGTTTTTCTAATAATTCATCTATCTGGTTTAAATCCTCAGGACCTAATGTAGAGATAACAAACTCTTCGTCATACTCTCTGTATGTAGGAAGCCATAAAATAATCTTCTTAGCACTTCCTCTAATATATTCATCCTGAACATTATCAACCTCAAACAATTCATCGCATCTAGGGTATCCCATAATGTCCACATTTTCTTCATTACAAGAAAAAATCTGTGCCATCAATTCCTTATGGATTTTAGAGTTAGTGATAACTGATGTGAAATAATTATAGTCCACCTGCTCTAGGCCTTCCTCTAAGTTACCGATTCTTTTCATCGGTGTTCCATGCCACATATTTACTACAGTCTGATTTCTTCCCGGCTTAATTGGATATTTACCAAAACAGTAAAATGCATACTTAGCCTTTAAAAAATAAGGAATTCCCGTGATAAGACTTACAAATCTTACGTTATGAGGTGCCTGATTCTTATAATGCCTATACTCCTTAATAGACACCACAATTCTATATTTTTCATTGTACTTATTTTTAATTAAGTACTCATAGAGTGCTCTAACATTATCTCTAAAACCTAAGTTGGTATATAAAAATATTAAGTTGTCTTCCTTCTTCTTTATCTTATTAATAAGCGTCAATGGCTTAAATAAGACTCTTAAAATGTCCTTATTCATTATGATCTCAATACCTTTTTATACATTAATCCTCTCATTTTATTAGGAATCAAACTCACAGTTCCCCTCACTAATAAATTAGAAATAAATTCTCTAAAGCCTATAAAGCCAATGCGCTTCATATTCTTCTGGAATCTAAATATATGCCCCACATATCTAAAGCCACCGCGCCTTTTATATAGCTCCTCACCGGCTCGCATATAAACCAAATTTTCCTGGATATTATAGGCCTTAAATCCCATATTTAACATGGTAACCCACAAATTATAATCCTCGAAATATCTGTAATCCTCATAAAATCCGGCATCTATAACCTTGCTCTTTTTATACATTACAGAGGGATGATTAAAGGGACTTCTCTTCTTAGCAAAGGCAATAATCTCTTCATTAGTTTCAGGCACACATCTCTCCTTTTTAGTATTAGAGACATCTCCCTCGAACTCTATAATATTGCTGCCCACGATATCTGCATTCTTTTCCTTCATTGCCAATAGCTGCTTTTCCACCCTGCTAGGATCACTTATATCATCGCTGTCCATTCTGACAATAATCTCATTTTTACATTGCAAAATACCATTGTTTAGCGCTTTCGCTAAACCTTTATTTTCATGCAGTCTAAAAACATTAAACAAGCCCGGATTTGCCACCACAACATCTGCAATAACTCTCTCCAGGCCTTTGTTAAGAGGACCATCGATGACAATAACAAAATCATCACTCTTTACAGTTTGGTTTAGTATGCTATCAATGGCCATCTTTAAATATTCAGGTTTTTCGTTTATATAGACCGACATCAACACTGAATAACTCATATTACATTTCCTTCTTTTTCTCCAACATAGCAGTGGTCTGTTCCTTATCCACACCCTCAGTGTTTTCCTTGATAAACATAATCTTAAATGTCATAAGGATAATCTGAAAATCTGTCCAGACCTTGTATTGCTGAATATAATACAAATCAAGCTTAAGCTTATCGTATGGTGTAGTATTGTACTTTCCAAATACCTGGGCATATCCGGTAAGACCTGCCTTAACTTTTAATCTAAAAGCAAACTCCGGAATACTATCCTCATATTCTTTAGCTATCTCTGGACGCTCAGGTCTAGGACCTACCACTGACATCTGCCCTATAAGAATATTAAATACCTGTGGCAATTCATCTAAATGAGTGGCTCTTAAAACCTTACCCATAGTAGTGATTCTGTCATCATCCTTCATAGCTAGTCTGGCTCCAGCCTTCTCGCTGTCCACCTTCATACTTCTAAACTTAATAATCTTAAATTCTTTTCTATTCTGTGTTAATCGAATCTGTGTATAAAAGATAGGTCCAAAATCATGATCAAAAATAATATTTCCCACCAACACTAAGATAGTCATAAACACTGCAGGCACACATAAAATAAGTGAAACTACAATATCAATGCATCTCTTAACGAAGGCCTGCTCCCACTTAAGTCCCTTAATCTTAGAAACTAAAAGGGGTGAGTCAAACATATTATTCTGCTCTGCACCTCTAAGTATTAAATCCGATAACTTCGGAGTTACATACACTCTTTTATCTATTGAATAACAATATTTTAATATGTTATTTCTATGAGAACTAGGAATATCACACAGGATAACTGCCTGATGATGCTTAATAGTATAGGTAAGCTCCTTCCAATCAGTATCACAGTGAATAGATTCCTTAATTCTATATTTATCTTCTCTAGTTTGGAACTTCTTAACTAAATTATCAGGGTCGTGGTCGCTGTAAACTAACAGCATATCTCTAGGTGGATATAACCACTTATAAACCCCAATAGATACCCATGTCCAAAGCACTATACAAAGCACATTGTCAATAGACATCTGCAATATAGGTACAGGATTAGCTATCTCTAAAGTTAACATAGATACCTGTAAATATATGATTATATTAGTAAAGAACAGTGCCAGAATCTGTGAGAATGCCAAGTCAGCAAATCTCAGTTTTCTGATTCTAAAAGCTCCATAAACATTTCCAAAAATTATATATAAAAGGGCATATACAAACATAAGCACCATATTACCCTTAAAGAAGAACTGTCTCGTCATCTGTCCGATATATGCATCATTCCAAAAATGCCAGAATATCGCCGTATGCCCGGCAATAGCCAAGGCAATCAGAGTAAGAACCACAATTCTTCTGAATGTTCTTGAATTTCTCATCTTCTTCTCCCGATGTTATACCTATAATAGTATATTCTTTCTAATTTTAACAAAGGGATATATGTTTGTCAATTTTAGCATTTTTAGGGTTTCTTCTTTATTGACATTTCAAAAAAAGAATCTATAATACTTGATAATACAAAAAAAGAAAGGTCCAGTAATTTATGAACATAAAAAAATATAAACAATATATTAACATTACTAATATCATCATTGTCATTAATGTAATTCTATTTATATTGACATATTTATTAACATCACTGCCCGTATCACAGTTCCTTTTAGAAAAAGGTGGAATATATATGCCAGACATAGTTGATAAACATCGCTATTATCAGCTTATAACTCATATGTTTTTACATGCTAATACCAGCCATCTAATTGGAAATATGATCAGTCTTTATTTAATTGGCAATGAGATAGAAAAAAATATCGGAAAAATTTTATATTCTATAGTTTATTTTGGAACAGGAATTTTTGCAGCCATCTTTTCCGGATATGTGGAAGCAGAATTCTTTTCACCATCCATAAGCGTTGGTGCTTCCGGTGCCATTTTCGGACTTATGGGATTTTTAGCAGTTATGAAAGTTATAGACCATAAAAAATCCGACAAAGCCCCTCAGCGTCTTCTTGCCGGAATCGTAATTCTTATGGCAGTTTACAGTATGGAGCCTGGAGTTAACTGGTTAGCTCATTTAGGCGGTGCCATTGCAGGTATTATTTTAGCCTTACTTTTATATTTTCCTAAAAAAGAGAAATAATTGTTTCTAATTTTTTTCATCGAAATATGCTCCTTATTGTGATAAAATAATATTAGTGAATATGAACGTAAAAGGAGCGTGATAGTATGCTAGGAAAGACACAATTTACTAACCAACAGATGTTAGATTGGATGGGCTACGTGGCAGATTTACAAAATGTCACTCCGGAGAAAATTAAGATAGCTAATCTTTGTGGTAAGAAAAGAAACTTACTTGCTTTAATTGCCACTCATAAACGACTTTTAGTTTTCGTGGACGAAACACAGCCTAATATGCTATATAAATGTTGGGAAGCAGGATACGGCGATTATGAAATGTATTATGGCACAGGATATGAACCATCTGAAATGAAACATTGTAAGATAAGTGATATGATGGATGATCCAATCAGCGGACCTACAGTTATTTTTATTGTAAATGAAAATACTAGAGAGTCTATGATTTTCGGAATGAAGAATGACAATTTCTTCCACGGTACGGTTAAATATGTGGGACATGAGATTCGTTCAGTCATTATGAATAAGCTAGAGCTAGACATTAGAGATGTGGCATTGATGGTGGATGCAGAAAGTGTAGTTATCGAAGCTTCTATGATAGCTTATGAGGGAACTATTATAGCCGGCGAAAGAGATGAGGGTTCTAAGAGAACTATGGAAGAAAACATCGATAAGTTTGGTGTTCACAATGTAGAGGTAGTCACTGATTTAAGTGCAGATACTTTATCTAAATTCCCTACTCCACGTCTGGCATTTATAGTAGCTAAGAAGGGTGAAATCAAAAAAGATATTGAAAGTGTTCTAAAGATAAATCCTAAAGCTAAGTTCATCTTCTGGACATTGGAGTTAGATTTATTATTAGAAATTAAAAATACATTAAAGGAATACGGTATCGACGTTACAGAAGTAATGCAGATTACTGTTTCAAAGACGGATCAAAATAGCGTATTTGTAGCGCAGCCATCACCATGGATTATTACCGGTGAGGTTTCTGAGTAAAATAATAACACCGCCTACTACTGAATCTTCAGTAGTAAGCGGTGATTTTTTATTTTGCAGTTACTCTTATTAATCTAACAATCTTTTCTACGCCACCTGTCATCTCAGCTTTTTCCATGGCCTCGATGTAAGCATCTTTATTATCAAATACTTTATTTACCAACTCTACTAAGTCTTCCTTGCTAGCCTCATCCTCATATAATACTTCAGATATCCCCTGCTTCTTAAATGAATTAGCATTTAAAATCTGATCTCCACGGCTAACCTTCTTAGAAAGCGGAATTAAAATATTTGGTTTTTTCAACGCTGCTATCTCACATATTGAATTAGCTCCTGCTCTAGAGATAACTAAATCTGCCATAGCAAAGAAATCTTTCATATGTGTGCTAATATATTCAAACTGAACATAACCAGGCTTTCCTACTAGAGATTCATCTAGCTTTCCTTTTCCACAAAGATGAGCTACATTGTAATTCTTTAATAATTCATCCAATGCACTTCTTACTAAGATATTAACATTCTCAGCTCCTAAACTTCCACCTGTTACCATAATTACCGGCTTATCATCATTGAATCCACAAAGCTTTTTCGCCTCATTAGCATCTCCCTCAAATAGCTCTGCTCTAAGAGGAGATCCTGTATGAACCGCCTTTATTCCTAAATGTTTAGCAGTCTCAGGAAAGTTATGGCATACTTTTGTGGCCTTCTTTATAGCTAGTCTGTTAGCTAACCCCGGTGTCATATCTGATTCGTGAAGAATTACAGGTATGTTATATCTCGCTGCTGCAAAAACTACGGGAACAGTTACAAATCCACCTTTTGAAAAAACAATGTCCGGCTTTTCTTTTTTAATTATTGATTTAGCCTGTCTATATCCTTTTAAAACTCTAAAGATATCTACAATATTTCTAAAAATATTTCCGATGGTTAAATATCTTCTTAGCTTTCCGGCTGAGATTCCTATATAGGAAACTCCCGCCTTTTTAACTATTTCCCTTTCCATTCCTTTTATTGAGCCAACATATAAAATCTCAAAACCTTTTTTTTCTAGTTCCGGCACCAACGCTAGGTTTGGTGTTACATGTCCGGCAGTTCCGCCACCTGTTAAAATAATCTTTTTCATAATACCACCTCTATCATTATTATTTGAAAATCGCCAGAATTCTCGTGAATCCTGGCGAAGTTTTTACTGTCCTGCCTGAGCTTTAGTATATTTCTTTACTAACTTATTAAGTTTCTTAGCATCATCCTGTGTTTTAGCTGCTAACGCCTTAGCAATTAACTTAGATGCATTAGCTACAGAATCCTGGTTCTGATATACTACAGCATGGATATTTCCAGTGTATGTAGACTTATCTTTTCCAGGCACACCGATAACGCTAAATGACATAAACTTCCAACCATTGTAATCACTCTTAGTTGAAATCTGTGTCTGAAGTTTAGCCATTGAAGATAAATCAATATCTGTAGCATAACAATTGTTAATAGCATCGATAACACCATTGTAATTAACAAGTGTCTTTCCTGAAATCATCTTATCTGCAATAGCTTTCATTACTCTAATCTGATTTCTGTTTCTAGCCATATCTCCATCGCCAAATGAGTGACGCTCTCTGGCAAATGTTAGGGCTGTGCTACCATCCATCTTCATTGTGCCCTTTTTATAAACATATTCTTTTCTCTCTGGGCTAACCTTTTTATATGTAGCATATGTCTTAGTAGAGAAGTTATCCTCTACCTTTACGTCAACTCCGCCTAGCTCGTCTACTAAAGACTCGAAACCAGTAAAGTTAACCTTAGCATAATAATAGTCTTTATTCTTAACTTTAATATTATAAAGCTTCTTCAATGTAGCCATAATAGCCTGATTTCCCGGATGCCAGTAAACACCCTGCTGACCGCCGATGCTCCACTCTGCTGCTGAAAGTGGATCCTTATCCTGGCTGTATGCCACACCGCTTCCAAATAGAGAAACGTGAGTTAATTTTTCCATAGAATTTGGTGCTACGCTCTTAGCCTCTATTGGCACATAATAATCTCTAGGTGTAGAAACCATTAATATAGTATATGTTTTAGGATTAACTACCGCGATAATATTAGTATCTGTTCTAGATAATGTCTTCTTATCAAACTTACCGAAAGTATCTGCCGCAGATAGATAAACTACAAACGGTTTATTAGAAACTTTCTTTCCTGTAACAGTAAGAGGTGATTTCCAAATCATATATGATCCCACTGCTAGAACAATAATAACTACAATTGAAATAAATTTTCCTAATCTTCTTACAAACATCTTCTTAGGATGAGCCATTACATATGTTAATATGAATAAACCGGATAGAATTCCTATTAATCCATAGAAATATTTCTCATCTAAAAAGTCCACTGTCTTAACATAATATACGAAAGCTACTGATGCAGCTAACTGCAATAAACAAAGAATTATGCCTAATATCTTACTAACTTTAAATTTACCTGATGAAGGCATTCTATTCTTAGGTACATTTCTATTAATAGCATTACTATTCATTTTAGATTCTGAACTATAGCCATAGAATCCTGTATTGTTATTTCCCATGTTTAACCTCTCCACAACTTAATGTGCCCTTTCTATTAATACATCAAAGTCATTATAACATAAAATCAATATACAACAACCTAAAGTTGACACTTACATTAATAATTGTTAATATCAGTAATAGAGCGCTTTTTTCCAAAAAGCCTATAATATAAAGAAAAAAGATTGTAATTGGAGAAAAATAATGAGTAACACTAATTCATCAAATAATACATCTTTCGGACTTATTGACTTATTTAATAAGTACAAAGAAATAATAATGTACCTTATAATGGGAGTGGCCACAACAGTAGTTAGCTGGATATCCTTTGCCATCCTTACTAAGATAATTCTTATAGACAGCGAAGTTATTAGAGTAACTATTGCCAATGTTTTATCATGGATAATCAGTGTATTGTTTGCATATGTCACAAATAAGATTTGGGTATTTAACAGTAGATCCTGGGAATTTAAATTTGTTATTAAGGAATTAATAAAATTTGTTTCCGCCAGACTTCTAACAGGATTTTTAGAGTGGTTCGGAGTTCCTTTCCTAGTGACAATAGGACTTGATTATAAGCCTTTAGGAATCGACGGCGGTTTAAGTAAAATTGTAATTAGCGTATTAGTTATAATTTTAAACTATGTATTTAGTAAACTAATTATTTTTAAAAATAAATAATAAAAAAACAAGTCTGTATTGGATTTTTCCAATTAAGACTTGTTTTTTTTAGTTTTTATTAAAATTTTTCCTTAGCCTTAGCTATAATATCATCAATCTTTTCCTGATCAGGCTCGCCCTGTGGCCATATAACCATCTTCTCGCCACCCTTATATCTAGGAATAACATGCATATGGAAGTGGAACACAGTCTGTCCAGCCTCCTCATTATTATTCTGAACAATATTAATTCCATCACAACCAGTAACTTCCATTAATACTTTAGCCACCTTTTTAGCTAAGATATAAGCCTTTCCTGCTAACTCTTCAGGCATCTCAAACACATTGGCATAATGCCCTTTAGGAATCACTAATACATGACCCACTGTTGCCGGGCTGGCATCAAATATTACTCTGAAATCTTGGTTTTCATAAAGAGTATTAGTCTCCCATATTCCATTTGCTAATTTACAAAAAATACAATCCTCCATAATTGCCTCCTTCTTATTTATTACTATCCAGTATAGCTTTCGCCAATATTAAATCGTGAGGATATGTCACCTTAATATTAGTTCCATCGCCCTTAACCAGATAAACATTATCATTATTAAATCTAAAAATTTTAGCGCCATCAGTCATAGCTTCTTTTTCAATATCACTTAAGTTATTATAATATTTCTTTAACTTAGACATCTCAAAAGTCTGAGGTGTCTGACTGTGAAATAGAGTACTTCTATCTGGCACTGAGCTAATCACCACTCCATCCTTACTTTCCACTATAGTGTCAGTAGCTGGAATTACAGTATCACAGGCATCATACTTCATTGCACAATTAATATTTTCATCGATAATCTCTTTTGTGACAAAAGGACGAACCGCATCATGAGTAATTAAAATATTTCTCTCTTCGTTACTTATCTTTTCAAAATAATCGATGCCATTCATCATTGTTTCATTTCTAGTATCGCCCCCCTCTAACACCACGATTTTTTCTGAATCACCAATAAATTCTTTAATTAAATCCTCAGTATACTCCATCCAATCCTTAGGACAAAGTACCGCTAATTTATCCACCTTAGGGTGATAACAAAACTTTTCAATGGTGTGAATAATTATAGGTTTATCATTAATTTTAATATACTGCTTAGGGATGTCCTTTCCCATTCTGCTGCCTATTCCACCAGCTACAATCTCAACAAAAATCATATTATTTTTCCTTTTTTAATTTCTCTTTAATATATTTAAATGTGGCATCCTCCCCGTCTTTAGCGCACATTCTAAGAAGAAACTCTAAATCTCTTCTGGTATTTTCGTGCATTCTAATATTATTTTTAGCCCTTAAAAAATAATTAAGAGAATCTTCCTTTTTATAGTTTTTTCCATTGTAAACACGACTGGCTGCCACCCTGTCGCAAAACATTTCTGCTAAATACTTCTTTGGCATTTCCACCGGCTCGTAAACTCGACTTTTAGGATTAACATCCACCCAATACTCGTAATGATGCTTGTTTCTTCCTTTATGGTGCATCCAGGCCATGGAATATCCATTAATATTTCGCTCCATTACATGAGGACTTTTATCACCCTGGTAATACTTCACACCACTTACAAACTCACAAATAGAATATTTCGACAGGTCATGTTTTAGTCCCTGAAGAAAAATCCCAGTTTTAAAGCAATTCATCATCACGATATGCCTATGTTTAGTTATTGTCCATAAATGCTTATAAAATCTCTTTACAATGTTCATAATTATCTCCGATAAAATCTAAGTCTGGATACGACTTAGAATATACTCACAATACATACCTATTATATCGATTTTTGATGTTTGATACAACATTTTTGCTCCCACAGCATCCTCGATTTCATTAAAAACCGGACGGTTATTGTGATAGATAAAATCAATGCCGCCGTAGTCGATATCAATAACCTTTAGTATCTTTTTAATCATAAACTTTTCTTCTTTGGAGGGCAGATATTCACTTACCTTACCGCCTAAGCTATAGTTACTTTTAAAACTTTTATAAGCTTCCCTCTTTACTGCTGCTACAATCTCATTTCCTAAAATATAAAACCTAACATCAATTCCTTCATTAGAAGCTAGCTTTTGGTGCAATAAATCATCTCTTTTTAAATCTTCTAAATCAGACTTTTCTTTTATAAGATAAACCTCTTCTCCTCCGTGACCATCTAGGGATTTAGCTACAAAAGGATAGTCTATTTCATCTTTAATTCCGCTATAGATTACCTCATTCTTAAAAGATGTAGGCATAAAATCTACCACTCCGACTAAAGCCTTGTATGTCTTAAACTTATCATTACATATTTTAGTTGTTCTTGCCTTGTTAAAAACCTTAACACCCTGTTTTTCGAAAGCATCGGAAAATTCATAAAATCTACTTCTGTTTATTACAAAGTCTACTTTATTACCGGCTAACTTTATCGCCTCATTTTCTAAGTTAATACCTTCAGAATAACTAATAAGTTTAAGCTCAATATGGTTACTTTTAAAAAAATCTATTAGGCGATTTATCATATATTCATTTCTATTTACATCCACCTTATTATAAATAAGCCATCCCTTTTTCATTTACATTTTATCCCTTTAAATTGAATTAATAATATGCTTAATAATATCCTCTGCCACATTTACCCCTGTGCAATCATAAATATTCTTAAAGTGAGCATTAGAATTAACCTCACAAAGCACTGGTCCATCCGGAGAAAATAAAACATCCACTCCCGCGAAATCTAGCTTTAATTCCTTTGCCACCCTTAGGGCTAGGTCGATTTCTTCCTTGGAAGGATCGTATTTTTCCATCTTTCCACCGTTAGTTACATTGGCAATAAAATCATTGTCATTGGTTCGCTTCATAGCAGTGACAACCTTGTCTCCCACCACCTGGAGTCTCACATCCATTCCACTAGAATGCTCCACAAACTCCTGCATAATAAAGTCATTGTGACCGATTTTATTAATTGTCTTAACTGCCTTATTCCAATCGCTTACCATATAAACCTGACGGCCAAAGGATCCACAGTTTTCTTTTATAATAAAAGGATATCCTAGATTTTTTTCTATCTGCATAAGGAAGGCAAACTCCTGATATGGCTGATTAAAATTAAGAGGTGCCGCATAAGTTTTAGGCATCTTAAACCCTTTATTCTTAAGTTTTAAAAAAGTTCTAGCCTTATCATCGCAGTCCATTATGGCATCGGCGCTATTAAATAATCTAAAGCCCTCCGCCTCTAATGCCATAGCTAGTCTTACATCCTTATCCCAAAAGATTACAAAATCCGGTATACTTCTCCACTCCACCGAATCATCGGATATAGGCAATATAGATAAAACCTGATCATTAGTTAATACTCTTAAATTACAATCGTACTTCTTTCCTGCTTCAATTAGCATGTCATATATTTCAGTGAATTTCTCTCCTGTTAGAAATCCATTTACAATAAGCCATCCATTTCTCATACTAATTCCTCCTTTTTTCTTTAACGAAAAGAACGGTTAGGGCCCCCTTGCCTTAACCGTTCTGGACTGAAAAATATGCTAGTATACTTAAATGAACCTTAGGAGCGGTTCATTCCCATAAAATGGGTAATAAGTATGTAGGTACTACATTGGATATTATAACACATTTTCCTTTAAATACAAAGTTTTTTGTGGTATTATTGAGGAAGAATTATTGGAAACGGAGGGTATTATTATGTTAAAGAAAAACATTGGTTGTACAACATTAGCTTTAGTTATGGCTACATCTTTACTATTTTCCGGCTGCGGAAAAAAGACACAGGAAAAGCCTACTCCTAAGCCATTGACTGTAAATCAGAAAGTAGGTAGCGAGGATGCTACTATTAAATCTAAAGTAAATATTGATTCATATAGAAAGATTAAGTTTAATGCTTCTATTAAAGATATCAAAAAAGCTGAGAAGAAAAATAAAGATACAGTTAAAAGTAAGACTTCACCATCTGAGACTACATCAAAAGATGGATACACTTATTTAGCTTACACTTTTGCAGACAGCGCTAAAAATTCTATTTTCGGTGCAGTTCCAGTGGCAGACGGTTCTTTAACTTATGTGTTTAAAGATAAGTCTCTTAAAGAGGTTAGAGTGGATTACGGTTCATTAGATGAAAACGCATACACAGCTATCTGTGAATTCTTTAAGAATAAGTTCGGAGATCCTTCATTCTCTAGAACATATTCTAATAACAGTAAAAACAGTTGGTGGAAAACTAATAAGGCTAAAGTTGATGTAAACTACAGCATTGCTGAAATCTATGATGCTAAAGGAAATTCAACACAGCAGTCTAAAATCATTGTTTACTACTCATCTGTAGAAGAGAAAAAATAAAGAAGATAAGGCTACCGAACTTAATCGGTAGCCTTTTACATTGCCCTAAATCTTTCATATCTTCTGTTTATTATTTCATCCTCTGGTAATTTCATATATTCATCTAAGAAATTAATTAACTCTGCATCTAACTTTTTAATTACTCCATCTAAATTTTCTTTCGTAAACTTAGCCGGTTCGCTAAACACTTTTTCCACCACGCCTAATTCTAATAAATCCATAGCTGTCATCTTCATCATATTAGCTGTCTTTGGCGCCAATTTACCATCTTTTAATAAAATGCTGGCATACCCTTCCGGACTTAAAATAGAGTAAACGGAATTTTCTAACATCCAGACATTATCCGATACTGCCATTGCCAATGCGCCACCTGATCCGCCCTCGCCAATGACGATAGTCACCACAGGAGTTTTTAAATCTGACATCTCAAATAAATTTTTAGCAATAGCCTCCCCCTGACCTCGCATTTCTGCTTCCACTCCGCAGAAAGCTCCAGGTGTATCCACTAAACAAATAATAGGGCGATGAAATTTTTCAGCCTGCTTCATTAATCGAAGTGCCTTTCTATACCCCTCAGGCTTAGGCATTCCAAAATTTCTCTTAATATTTTCTTTAGTATTATGTCCTTTAGCCTGGGCAATAACCGTCACCGGAACATTGTGAAATAACCCTACTCCGCCGATAATAGCACCGTCATCCATATAATATCTGTCCCCGTGAAATTCATAAAAATCCGTAAAAAGTTTATCTATATAATCCCTAGCCACAGGTCTATCATTTCTTCTAGACAATAAAACCCTGTCCCAAGCTGAGATTTTCTTATCTATATTAAGGACCTCATTGGAAATATAAACTCCGCCACTTTCTATTTTAGAAGAATTACTGTGAAGTTTAATTAAATCACTAAGTGTCTTTCTTAAATCCTCACGGTTAACTATCCTATCAATAAAACCATGTTCTAAAAGATACTCAGATTTCTGGAAACCCTCCGGTAACTTTTCACCAATAGTCTGGGCTATAACCCTAGGTCCTGCAAAACCTATTAAAGCATCCTTCTCCGCTAAAATAATATCTCCCTGCATAGCAAAGGATGCAGTTACTCCACCTGTGGTAGGATCTGTCAGCACACTGATATATAGATTTCCTGATTCATGATGCCTTTTTAGAGCGCTAGATGTCTTAGCCATCTGCATTAGAGACACAATCCCCTCCTGCATTCTAGCGCCACCGGAACAGGAAAAAATAACTACAGGCCAATGATTTTTTGTAGCTTTTTCCACCATGGCAGTAATCTTTTCTCCCACGATTTTACCCATGCTGGCCATTAAAAATCTGCCATCCATTACTGCGATGGCAGCCTTACTACCTTCTATAGAAATCTCTCCGCACACAACAGCCTCATCTAAACCTGTTTTTTTTCGAAGATCCTCCACCTTTTTTTCATATCCCTTAAATTCTAGTGGATTCTCCGTCTTTATTCCCTCAAACCATGGAATAAAACTATCCTCATCCCCTATCATTTCGATTCTTCTCATGGCGTGAACTCTAAAATATCCTCCACACTTAGGACAAATA
Organism: uncultured Lachnospiraceae bacterium; assembly: GCA_902783775.1. Taxonomy (GTDB): domain Bacteria; phylum Bacillota; class Clostridia; order Lachnospirales; family Lachnospiraceae; genus Eubacterium_G. Next base: position 10,486 of record CACZSI010000004.1, on the reverse strand, counting down.
TAATTAGATTCTTTAACTGTCTTTGCAAAAACTAAAGACTTACATTTTCTACATTTACGAAAAATCCCATCCGGAACATCGTCTCTTTTATCAATAACCTCGTTACTTTTAATTCTCTTCTTAAATAATTTTTGCAATTTCAATTTAAGCCTCCCTAGGATATCCTCTCATTGAATCCCTCAATAAATTTAATATCATAATCCCCTTTAAGAAAAATTTGGTCACATAAAATATCGTACTGATAATCTACATTGGATGTGATTCCCTCGATAACCACTTCCCCTAAAGCGCGGCGCATTTTTCTAATTGCCTCCTGGCGATTTTTTCCATGTACAATCAACTTAGCTAACATAGAATCATAAAACGGAGACACATCATAGCCTGAGTAAATAGCAGAGTCCACTCTCACGCCGTTTCCACCAGGCATATAAATCCCTGAAATATGTCCTGGACACGGAATAAAATTCTTCTTAGGATTTTCCGCATTGATTCTGCACTCAATGGCATGACCGTTTATCTCAATCTCATCCTGGCTTACTGAAATCGCTTTATTATCGGCAATACGAATCTGTTCCTTAATCATATCCACCCCTGTTACCATCTCAGTTACAGGATGTTCCACCTGAATTCTGGTGTTCATTTCCATAAAATAAAACTCACCTTTTTCTAATAAAAATTCGATGGTTCCTGCGCTGACATAGTTAACTGCCTTCGCAGCCTTTATAGCCATTTTAGCCATCTCATTTCTTAATTTATTATCAATAGCTATAGAAGGTGACTCCTCTATCATCTTCTGATTATTCCTCTGAACAGAGCAATCTCTCTCCCCTAAATGAATGACATTCCCGAAATTATCCGCCATAATCTGAAACTCGATATGTCTAGGATTTTCAATAAAACGCTCGATATACATTCTGTTATCGCCGAAAGCCTGCTCACTCTCCTTCATTGCCATATTAAATGAAGACTCAAACTCATCCTTACTATTAGCCACCCTAATACCTTTTCCGCCACCGCCTAAGGCAGCCTTTATAACTACGGGATAGCCGATTTTTTCAGCCTCAGCCATTCCCTCACTACAATCAGTAATCATTTTATCGCAGCCGGGAATAACCCTGATACCGGCATCAATCATGGTTTTTCTGGCCTTAGCTTTATTGCCCATATTTCTTATAATCTCGCTAGATGGCCCCACGAATTTTATATTGCACTCCTCGCAAAGCTCTGCAAAATGTGCATTTTCTGATAAAAATCCCACTCCGGGATGAATGGCATCCACCCCTGTGGAAACTGCTGCGCTCATTATACTTTCCATATTTAAATAACTGTCGCTAGACTTTGTCTCCCCGATACACACCGCCTCATCTGCTAACTGAGTATGCAAGGCCTCCTTATCCGCCACCGAATAAACTGCCACAGTCTCGATGCCCATTTCCCTGCAGGCTCTAATTATTCTTACCGCTATCTCGCCTCTATTGGCAATCAATAATTTTCTAATCATAATTCTACCCTACCACAAATGTTAATTCGGCATTGGCCACCACCTGATCATCTACATATGCCACTGCCTTTCCTATTCCCACCGGACCTTTTCTATTTATAATCTTAGTCTCAAGCTTTAACTTATCCCCGGGCTTAACCACTTTTCTAAACCTACACTTATTAATACCGCCGAAAAACGCTGTCTTATTCTTATGTTCATCTAAACTTAAAATCGCCACAGCTCCCACCTGAGCCAATGCCTCAATTATCAAAACCCCAGGCATTACAGGCTGATCTGGGAAGTGACCTTTAAAAAAATCTTCCCTGAAAGTCACACATTTATATCCCACGGCATACTCTCCCGGCTTATAATCCTCTATATAATCAACTAATAAAAAAGGGTGTCTGTGAGGAATAATTTTTTCTATTTCTTTAACATCTAACATTTCACACCTCTATACTCTAAATAACGGCTGACCGTATTCTACCATCTGAGCATTGTCCACTAAAACTTCCTTAACCACACCGTCGAACTCGCTCTCTATCTCATTCATAAGTTTCATAGCTTCCACAATTGCCACTACCTGGCCCTTTTTAACTGTATCTCCCACCTTTACGAAAGGCTCCTCATCCTCTCCCGGCGCTAAATAAACAGTTCCCACTAAAGGAGTCTTAATAGTGTTTCCACTTTCGCTTTCCTCTATAGGTTCTAAAACATTTTTAACCTCTTGCTGATTTACTAATTCTTTCACAGTTTCATTTACTGTCTTTTCATTTTCAACTATCTCTTCTTTTTCATTCTTTCCCAGAACAATAGATATATTGCCCTCGTTATATTTAAATGATGTAAGGTTTGAATCTGATACCGCCTTAATCAATTCTTTAACATTTGAAATATCCATAACATCCTCCAGTTTTTAACATTCCTGATATTTTTTCACAGCCAATGTAGCATTGTGCCCACCAAATCCTAGTGAATTAGAAAGTGCTACATTAACCTTCTGATTAAGAGGCGCTCCCACCACATAATCTAAATCGCATTCCGGATCAATGTTTTTAGTTCCCACTGTCTGATGAATAAAATTATCCTGGATACTCTTTATACAAGTTATAAATTCCACTCCACCAGCAGCACCTAATAGATGTCCTATCATAGATTTAGTAGAATTAATTTTTACATTATAAGCTTCATCCTTTAAAGCTTTCTTAATTGCCCTACTCTCAAATAAATCATTATGATGAGTAGATGTTCCATGCGCATTAATATAGTCTACATCCTTAAGATTTAGTCCTGCCTCATTAATTGCCTGAATCATTGCATTGGCAGCACCTTCGCCGTCCTCGGCCGGTGATGTAATATGATATGCATCACAGGTTGCGCCATATCCCACCAGTTCTGCTAAGATATTTGCCCCTCTTTTTTTAGCATGCTCTAATTCCTCTAAAACCACTACACCTGCACCTTCTCCAATAACAAAACCGCTTCTGTCCTTATCAAAAGGAATGGATGCGCATTTAGGATTATCAGATTTAGTAAGTGCAGTAAGACTGGAAAATCCCGCTACACCCAGTGGCGTAATAGCACCTTCAGTTCCTCCTGCTAACATTACATCTGCATCTCCCATCTGTATAGTTCTAAAGGCCTCACCTATAGAATGAGTTCCGGTAGCACAGGCAGTAACCACATTAGTGCATTTCCCCTTAAGACCTAAATCAATAGCTACATTTCCTGCTGCCATATTGCTAATCATCATTGGCACCAATAAAGGTTTAACTCTGCCAGGGCCCTTAGTGTTTAACTTATTTCCTTCACTTTCAATATCATTTAATCCACCAATACCTGAGCCAATACAAACTCCTACGCGGTATGGATCTTCTGATTTAATATCAAGTCCTGACTCTTCCCAGGCCTCTCTGGATGCGCAGATAGCATATTGTGAAAAAGGCGCCATTCTCTTAGATGCCTTAAAATCAATTCGCTCCTTAGGATTAAAATCCTTAACCTCTGCTGCTAATTTCACCTGATAATCAGTTGTATCAAACTTAGTAATCTCCCCGATTCCCACAGCTCCTTTTTTTACGTTCTCCCAAAATTCATCCACGCTATTTCCTATAGGAGTAATGGCCCCCATTCCTGTAACAACTACTCTTTTCTTCATTTCTAACTCCAATCCTTTTAAAAGCAAAAAATACTTCTACATTCCACCGTCTACTCTGATAACCTGACCTGTAATATAACTGCTGTCATCCTGGGCTAAAAATCCCACCACATTAGCTATCTCATCCACTCTTCCAAATCTTTTTAGCGGAATATTTTTCTTAGCATTTTCCACCACGCTATCCGGAAGATTAACTGTCATATCACTCTCTATAAATCCCGGTGCAATAGCGTTAACTCTAATATTTCTGCTAGCCAATTCTTTAGCTGCAGACTTAGTCATTCCAATTACTCCAGCCTTAGAAGCAGAATAATTAACCTGCCCTGGATTTCCTAACACACCTGATACTGAGGAAATGTTAATAATTGAACCAGCTCTTCTTTTTAACATATATTTAGAAGCAAACTTCATACAGTTAAAAGTACCTTTTAAATTAGTGTTGATAACTGAATCAAACTCATCCTCACTCATACCTATTAACAAATTATCCCTTGTTATACCTGCGTTATTAACAAGAATATCAATGCGACCATATTTTTTATAAACATTGTCTACAAATTCCCTGCAGCTTTCCATATCAGAAACATCGCACTGATATATCTCACCTTTATAGTTATTATCTAAAATTTCATCTCTAACTTTTTTTGCCTCTTCTTCGGATCCGCAATAATTAATTATTACATGAGCTCCTAAAATTGATAATTTCTTAGCAATAGAGCTTCCGATTCCTCTAGATGCACCTGTTACTATAGCTACTTTATTTGTTAACATAATTTCTCCCTTATATTGCTGATATCTTCCATGCTACTAACATTAAAAACTTCCACGTTTCTGTCGATTTTTTTAAGAAAACTTCTAAGAGTTTTTCCCGGTCCAATCTCCACAAACTTATTAACACCTAAGTCAATCATCTTTCTCATACTCTGCTCCCACATTACAGATGATGATACCTGCTTTTCTAAAAGATCCTTTGTGTCAATAACTTTATTAACCTCACCGGCATTTACATTTGTGATATATGGAATCTTTAACTCTCTAAAATTAACATTATTTAAATCGCTTCTTAATTTAGTGCCCGCAGTTTTTAAATACTTAGAATGAAACGGTCCGCTAACATTTAACTTAATGCACCTTTTAGCTCCTGCTTCATTTAATTTTTCAATAGCCTTTTCTAAACCACTTACTTTTCCTGTAATAACGATCTGACCTGGACAATTATAATTAGCAATGTCCACATCCTCCATATTCTTTACCACTTTGCTTACTACATCATTATCTAGTCCTAAAACTGCTGCCATACCACCATCTTTTCTAGGCACTGCATTACTCATATAAATGCCGCGTCTTCTTACTGTGGTGATTGCATCTATATCATCCATACCGCCGGCTGTAGCTATTGCCGCATACTCGCCTAGGCTTAGCCCCGCCGTAATATCTGGTTTAATTCCATTGTCCATTAACTCTCTAGTGATAGCTAAACAAGTGGCTACCAATGCCGGTTGTGTATATTCTGTTTTATCTATTTTTTCATTATCCCTAAAACATACATCTAATAAATCAAAATCTAATTTTTTATTAGCCCTATCATAAATATCTTTTGCAATCACACTCTTTTCATAAAAGTCTTTTCCCATTCCTACTTTTTGGGCTCCCTGTCCGGGATAAATAAAAGCTATATTATACATCCATACACCTCACCATATTGTTAACCACTGTATTTCTCATCTCAACCATCACATTTTCAATAAGTTCCTTACAGGTAGTTTTTTCCTTAATAAGTCCTGCTATCTGTCCGGCCATAACTGATCCATTCACGTCATCACCGTCCACTACCGCTTTCTTAAGTCCACCTAATGTTAGCGCCTCTAAGTCTTCTAGACTGGCACCTAAACTTTCCATTTTTAAATACTCGCTAGTCATTTTATTTCTCAAAGTTCTAACGGGATGTCCTGTACTTCTTCCGGTTACCTTTGAGTCAATATCCTTAGCCTTAATAACTTTATTCTTATAGTTTTCGTGAATATTACATTCATCAGTTACTAAGAAGGCCGTTCCCATTTGGACTCCCGATGCACCTAGCATAAATGCTGCGGCAATTCCTCTTCCGTCACCGATTCCACCGGCTGCAATTACCGGAATATCTACTGCCGATACCACCTGTGGAACAAGACTCATTGTAGTTATCTCACCAATATGACCTCCGGCTTCTGTTCCCTCGGCCACCACTGCATCTGCCCCGCATCTCTCCATCATTTTTGCCATTGCCACTGATGCCACCACAGGAATTACTTTTATTCCTGCTTCCTTCCACATATCAATATACTTAGAAGGATTTCCGGCTCCCGTTGTAACCACACTCACTCCCTCTTCCACTAAAACTTTAGCGATATTATCAGCGTCCGGATTCATCAGCATAATGTTTACTCCAAAAGGTTTATCACACTTATTTTTTAACTTCCTTATCTGTCCCCTTACAAACTCTGCATCTGCTCCGCCGGCACCGATAATTCCTAAACCACCTGCCAATGACACTGCCGATGCTAAATTGTAATCTGCCACCCAAGCCATACCGCCCTGGATAATAGGATATTTAATATCTAATAAATCTGTTATTCTTGTGTTCATACGACCTTCTCCATATTCCTATTTATGTTCTTCAATATACTTAATTACGTCTGCCACTGTCTTAATGCCCTCTAAATCTTCTGTAGGAATCTTTACTCCAAACTCATCTTCAATACTCATTACTAATTCAAATAAATCTAATGAATCAGCTCCTAAATCCTCTGTAAATGATGCACTCTCAACTACCTGATTTTCATCTACTCCTAATCCCTCTACGATTAACTCCTTAACTTTTTCAAACATTGTTTTCTTCCTTTCTTAAAATTTATTTCAACAATCTCACGATTGCAGATAACTAAAACTCCATATATGTCGCAGCCCAGGTTAGGCCGGCGCCAAACCCTGACATTACAACCTTGTCTCCATCTTTAATATTGTTATTTTCCATCATCTCATCTAACAATATTGGTATACATGCTGATGAAGTATTTCCATATTTTTCAATATTCATAGGCACCTTGACCTTATCTATTTTCAGCCTCTTTACAATAGAATTTATAATTCTCTCATTGGCCTGATGCAAAATATATTTATCTATTTCTTCCCTATCCATTCCTAAATCATCTAATAATTCATTTATGCACTTAGGAATTTTATCAAGGGCGAATCTAAATACTGCGCCGCCATCCATCTTTATGTAGTAGTCTTCTAAGTCACTCTTAATAACCCTATCCCCAAAAGGTGTGGCTCTATTCGAAAATTCATTTTTCATCTCCAATGAAACACCGCCATTGCCATCGGCATACATCACTGTTTTAAATTTCGCATTTTCATCTTTCTTTATAACCACTGCACCTGCTCCATCACCGAATAAAATGCAGCTTCCTCTGTCCTGCCAGTTCACTAACTTAGACAATCCTTCAGCACCTACGATAATTGCATTTTCAATTAATCCGGTGTTTATATAAGCCTGTGCTGTATTGTAAGCCATCATAAATCCTGTGCAGGCTACATTTACATCCATGCACATAGCATTTTTAGCACCCAGTTTTTCCTGGACATAACATGCCGTATTAGGAAGAACCAGATTTGATGAAACACTAGATACAATAATTAAATCTATATCCTCGCTATCAAGTTCTGATTTTTCCAATGCACTTTTAGCAGCCAGATATGCCATCTCAGCTGTAGATTCATTCTCCATAATATATCTAGTCTTTATTCCTGTTCTTTCCACTATCCAATCATTATCTGTGTCCACCACCTTAGCGATATCATTATTTGTGATTTTCTTTTTAGGAATATATGAACCTGTGCTTATTATTTTTCCAAACATTGTTTACCTCACTTACTGCTGCCGTTTTTCGCATCTTAATATAGCCGTAAAAAAAATCACCGTCAATAGAATTTGACGATGATTTACACTAAGATAATAAATTGTTCAGTACCATACTTTTGCTATACAAATTGTTTATTATTATACATTTTATCAATTATCTGTTTACTAAATCTGTATTTTATTATACATTTTCACGACAAATTGTATAATTATTTTTCTAAACCTTATATTTTGGTCTATTTTCTGTTATAATACACTTTGTAAAGTAATTTGGTCGGGAGGTGCGTATGAAAAATAATAAAGACAGACGTATTTTAAGAACTCGTCGTCAACTTGAGCAGGCCTTAATCCGATTACTGAGAAAAAAAAGTATACATAAAATTAGTATTAGGGAGCTAGCTCAGGAAGCGGATATTACTCGAGCCACTTTTTACCAACATTATAGGGATCCTTACGAAATGTTGGAAATTATGCAGGATAGAATTATGGTGGGAATCCAGCAAATTATTGATGAGACAACTGGTGGCGATTCCTATGGATTTTTCTTAAGGCTTTTCGAGTATCTTTATGACGAGGATGTAAGGGCAGAAATTTTAGCTTTCGATTCCGGGCATGGAACCGGATTTGAAAGAATCGGTTATACTATTCACAATAATTATATGCTAAGATGGGGGCAGAAATTTGAACCTAATCAGAGCGCTAATTACAGGTATTATCGATATTACATTGTATTTGGCTGTATTGCCGTGGTAGAAAACTGGATTAACTCCGGAAAGGTCGAAACGCCACAGCAGATGGCCGCTATCACTAATACACTTCTTCCTAAGGAGAAGATGTATCTTAAATCAGATTCTTAAAAGAAATGAAGCATTAACAGCTAATGTGTTAATGCTTCATCTTTTTTATCTTTTAAATAATGTTTCGACTATAGAACAGTATTTATCAGCCATACATACAATCCATGCTTCCCTGCTTTTAGGTACTCTAGTTATATTTAGTGGCCACATATGTGAATAAATAACATGCATTGTCTTTTCATCCACATCAAAATATTTTTTAGCATTTCTGCTGGCAGCTTCCGCATGATGATATCCATGCCATTTATGATCATCAGAATCCTCATGCCAATCATATAAATAGAAATCATGAAGCATAGCCCCTTTTAACAAGGTATCTTCATTAGCCTTTAGCTTTAATCTCTTATTTATCTTATAACTGCATTTCACCACACTCATGCAATGATCATATGTAGATATCTGACCGTGCTGAATATATTTTTTCATTTCGTTAACTTTATCAGTCCCATCAATATCACACAAGATTTTATCTATTCTATCAATATCCGAAATCCCCATTGGCATTCCCCCTTCTTAAATATGATATTAACTATTTCCCATATTACAGTACTGAATGTGTTCTACTTAGATTATAACATACATTTATTTACATAGACATATCTATCTTGTATTCATCTTCTCTTTTCTGTTTTATTACTGAAGATACACCAAATAATCCGAACAATGAGAAAATTGCTCCAAATACAATAATAATTTTTCCAGCTTTTCCCCCAAAATCAGAATAACTTTCACTAGGGTTGTCTGGGTTAACTCTAATATTTACTATATCACCTACCTCATGATTATTACCTTCAATCGCCAATGATACATCTCTAAAATTCCTGCCATCATATGAATAATCTACTGTATAACTTGTTCCTCTACTTTTATTGCCACTACCTGAATGACTAGCACGCGCTGAATGAATTACAGCCTTCACTTCAACAGTTTTCTTATTAATATTATACTGTCTTACCTGAAGAAAAATTCCACCACATAAAATCATAATTCCTATAAGAGCCACAATTAAAGGCACAGCTATACTACTATTATCATTTCTTTTTACTTCCATTTTTTCCATTTCACAGTTTTCTCCTTTAGTTATATTTGTTTATCTCATCACATTATACCATAATATATGAAACTGCGCCTGAAAGTGACTTAAATACTAGTTTTTTCAATATTTTGCTACTTACATTTATATTTCCTAAAACAATTGAGTTCTATCATTTGCCACTCATTATTTCTATAACCCTCATAACTAACTATGATATGTTATAGTTTTTTAGTAATATGCGAAATAAAAGTAAAAACTACTTATCGCAACCGATACTAATATTGATCCAACATATATTTTAGATTTACTATACAATGCCAATACACCTATTATAAAAAAAATAAAATCCAAAAGATTTTTAATCCTATGATAATTTAAAAATAGCAATGCTGATTCAAATAAAAACGATATTATTATAACATTTACTATAAAAGTCATAGTACTTTTATTTCTAGAATACTTTAGGATAATAGAAAATGGTATAGATGTTACACATGCTAGTAACCATTTGCAAATCTCATAATATGAAAAAAATCCCAATACAAAGTAACTATATAAATAATAACTGCTTAGCATAAAAAAAAGAAAAACAAAAGTGTTTATCGCCGCTCTTTTGGTATTTTTTGATAAAACTACTAAAACTGTTATTATCGCAACCCAAGCATTCAATTGTCCTAAATGATTTGAAAATTGTATTTTCTCAAAAAGATCAGGCAAGTAATTAACTGGTGTTGTATCTAACATTTTTTGAGCAATACCGAGTATTATTGCCAAAATCACAATACCTAAAAGCCTTACACTATATTGCTTTTCGTTTTTTATCTTTCCGCATAGCAAAACTCTCTTCTTCACCATTATTCCTTCCATATCTACTCAAATTCCTTATCATTTAGCAACTCAAGTACTGAAATATCATATATATACTTTTAGTAATTATCATACAACTAATTAAAGCATATACCATTATTATCCCCTTCATGAAACATATATACATATGCTGGTTTATCAAAACGTTTCTTGTCATATTTTACAGTTGCATACTCATCTT
>CACZSI010000003.1 GCA_902783775.1 uncultured Lachnospiraceae bacterium | reverse complement strand
TCTTCATTTATAATTTTAAAGCTTTTATTGTCCTTATTAAAAACTCTCTCTAGGCGATAATTAACGCCACCCTTCTCAATTCTCATCATCCCACTAAACTCAGAAGGATTCTCCCAAGGTTCGTAGTTAGAATAAGTATCTCCTTCGCTAGCTCTTCCACGCTTCTTTTCAATACCAAAAAGCATTCCTCTGATAAATGTGTGAATGGTAGTTTTTCCGGCCTCATTTTCGCCATAGACAATATTAAAACCTTTATTCAAAGTAATCGTTTTATTATGAAATTTACCGAAATTCGTTAAAACCAACTCTTTGATTATCATCTCTTCTCCTCCACTGCATCCATCAGTGCTTTAGTTCCATAGTAAAGTGCCTTCTTATCCTTTTCGTCCACGCTAAATTCACGAATAAACATTCCTAAAATATTATCCTTATTGTCTATCATTAGCTGGTCGAAATCATAATCAGGCTCGCTCTTATCCTTTATGTCCACGATATTTCCCACATCCATAAGAGCTATTTTATCCACCGTAAAATCCGGATCTCTAAATCCCTTTATTACTATTCTATACATGTCATCGACTCCTCTATCTTCAATAATATCCTCGATATCATGTCTAAGTTTAAGATTAGTTATATCCTCATCTAGTTCATACTTTATAACCTTATATGTTCTCTTAGCAAAAGGCACTAGTTCCACATCTAGGCGGTCCTTTGTTATCTCACCGTAAATATATCCGCGGTTTCCAATGTCGCCTTTATCTATTGGCTCGAGAGCACCGCAATATCCGAACCTATTATACTCGTCCACCTCAGGCTTATGAATATGTCCCATGGCAATATAATCAAATCCGGAAATCGACATCAATCTTTTATTTATAGGTATGTGCTTTTCATCACCGCCGTGGCCTAAAAGAATATTTATTCTGCTATCATCCACCGGTCTTACTCTATCTAGCAATGCATCCCTGATTTCTCTAGTGTGGTAGCTCATTCCGTAAACTGTAACATTAAGCTTATCTAAATCCACTCTTTTAATCTCATCATCTAGGATAAATGTCACATTGTCTTCCCACTGAAATTCATTGTAGAAAGAACCTGTCTTAATATAATCGTGATTGCCCGCGATAATCACAACCTTTGTGTCAGGAATAGTTGAAAAAAGGTAGTTTACCTCCTTTAATTCCTTTAGCAATGGCTGTCTGTTAAATAAATCGCCTGCAATCAACAATAAATCTACAGGGTCGATTTTTATTCTTTTTATCAGGCGCTCAAAAGTCGCCCAGATTTCTTCGCCTCTTTCGCCAGCCCAGGCTTTGTCGCCCTCAGGCGTAGCACCTAAATGAATATCTCCCGTGTGTATAAAGCGCATAATGCCTCCTACAATTACTTATTATAATGCTCCTCTATAGTCCAGATTTTCTGACCATCCTTAGCCACTAATCCGTAACATTCTCTCGCCTTTTTTAAAGCTTCCTTCTGATTCTGGAATTTACCCTGAAGTCTTCCGTATCCGTAAACGAAATAAGAATTCTTTTTATTGTTTTCCAGATTAGCTTTTATCTCTGTCTTTCCATCGAAAACTACTAAAGCATCCTTAACTACCTTAAGTTTTCTGGATGAATTTAAATTATTAGTAAATGAGAGTGCTAACTCTTTCATCTTTATATCGTCTGTGTAATAACTACTTTTCGCTACCGGATCCTTACTTTCAGTGTTATCTAAAAGCTGATCATCAGATCTGTCAGCCCCATTATCCTTAGCTCGCTTAATATTTATAATATTATCAGAAATTTCCACATCCTTAATATAGCCTTTATCTACCATATAGGACTTAACTTCCTTAAGGTTGGTGTCTACAATCTTTAACTTCTTAACCTTATTATCATCACTTAGTATTCCATAAACCAGATTTTCTCCGGTGTAGCCAAACACCTTAACCTGCTGGCCATTCTCATCCTTTATAACTTTTTCTTTATTGCCCTTTAGGTCAATAATCTTAATCTTATCAGATCCTTCACCCTTACCTGATTCATTATATGCAATCATATCTTTTCTAGTATTAATAGCATATGCAT
>CACZSI010000002.1 GCA_902783775.1 uncultured Lachnospiraceae bacterium | reverse complement strand
TCTTGACTGTCCATGTCTCTTGATTGCGCCCTGGAATCCCTTTCCTTTAGCGATTGCAGTAACGTCAACCTTGTCGCCAACTTCAAAGATGTCAGCTTTGATTTCATCTTTTACGTTATATTCGCCTTCAATCTTAAGTTCTCTTACAAATCTCTTATAAGAAACTCCAGCCTTGTCGAACATTCCCTTTACAGGCTTGTTCACTAACTTTTCTCTGATGTCTTCGAATCCAACCTGAACTGCTGTGTATCCGTCGTTCTCAACTGTCTTAACCTGTGTTACTACACAAGGTCCAGCCTGAAGAACTGTTACAGGTACAAGCTCACCGTTTTCAGCGAAAACCTGAGTCATTCCAACCTTTTTAGCTAAAATAGCTTTGTTCATAATAACTACCTCCTGTTAATCTACAGCGGATCACTTTCGTGATCATCCTAGAACAGTTCCTTTTATTAAAACCTTCAAGGATTTTTTCTGTTCTGTTTTCGATGAATTATTTGTTCTTCATCTTAATGTCGATATACACACCTGCAGGCATTTCTAATCTTGATAATGCATCAACTGCTTTCTGAGTAGGTGCAATGATATCAACTAATCTCTTATGAGTTCTCTGCTCAAACTGCTCTCTAGAATCTTTGTACTTATGTACAGCTCTAAGAATAGTGATAACCTCTTTCTTAGTTGGTAGAGGTACAGGACCGCTAACTTCAGCTCCTGTCTTCTTTGCAGTTTCAACAATTTTCTTAGCTGACTGATCTACTAATGAGTGATCATAAGCCTTAAGTGTAATTCTCATTACCTGTGCCATAAAAAAAGCCGCCTCCTTTTCGTACTATTTAGCACGACAAGCGGTGACCGTACAACTTTTCCGTGTGTGTCATTTTCAACGCAACTCTCACACGGCGTTTCCACTCCTTCGGTGGACTATAAAGTTAATACAGTGACTTGTCGCCAGTTTTATAACTTGACATTCGCTCCACGGAAAACCTACATAATATGTAGCAACCTCACGCTTCTACGCTATCAATGTCACAGCAAGAATTAGTATAACTCAAATATTTTTAAAAATCAAGTATTTTTTATTATATTTATTTTTCACATAAATCTTTTATTTTTTGGTAAACATCTGATACAGGTAGCCCTACTACATTATAGTAGTCTCCCTCTATTGAAGATATATATTTAGCAAAGCTTCCCTGTATGCCATAACCGCCAGCCTTATCAAAAGGATCTTTTGAATCCACATATTCTTCTATTTCTTCTATATTAATATCGCAGACATTTACTTTGGTTTTATTAATTATCACATCCACTTTTTCTTCTTTAGTAGATTCATTATATAAATAGAAGGAAACCCCAGTATAAACCTCATGACTGGTACCGCTAATATTTTTAATCATAGATATTGCCTCTTCTCTATCAGCAGGCTTTCCTAGCACCTTATCTTTTACTACGATAGTGTCTGCGCCAATCACTAAAATATTTTCATTTTTTTTTATTCTATTATATACTTCCTCTCCCTTTATAAGCGCTAGCTTTTTTACAAACTCTGAAGGGTTATTTTCTTTTATATTTTCATCAGCCATTGAAGGTATGACTTCAAACTCCACTCCTATCTGAGATAAAAGTTCTCTTCTTCTAGGTGACTGAGATGCCAATATTATCTTATAATCAATCTTCATATAATACTTTTCATTCTTCTCCTTTTAAAGTCCAAAGCTATTTTAACATATTTTTTCATTTTTTCTTATATTTATTAATTCATATTTGACATCTAAACTAACTAAATGTATCATTAAAAAGATGCATTTAGATTTATCTATTATATAGGAGGCAATTATGTGGATTGCAGATAATTGGAAAGATTACGAAGTCATCGACACTTCAGGCGGTGAAAAGCTTGAGAGATGGGGAGACTTCTTTTTAGTAAGACCAGACCCTCAGGTTATTTGGGACACACCTAAAAAGATTAATAAATGGTATAAACCTAACGGCCATTATCATAGAAGTAAAAAAGGCGGAGGTGAATGGGAGTTCTTCGATTTACCTAAGCAATGGCAGATTAATTATAAGGATTTAGTTTTTAATCTAAAGCCTTTTAGTTTTAAACATACAGGTTTATTTCCTGAGCAGGCTACTAACTGGGATTGGTTTTCTTCTATTATAAAGAAGAGTGACAGACCACTTAAGGTATTAAACCTTTTTGCCTACACTGGGGGTGCTACATTAGCAGCTCTAAGCAGTGGCGCTCATGTTACTCATGTGGATGCCTCAAAGGGTATGGTTAATTGGGCTAAGGAAAATGCCACATCTTCTAATTTAGACCACCTACCTGTAAGATGGCTGGTGGATGACTGTGTGAAGTTTGTCCAAAGAGAAATCCGCCGTGGTAATACATATGATGGTATTATTATGGATCCTCCTTCATATGGACGAGGACCTAAAGGTGAGATTTGGAAAATCGAGGAAAGCATTTTTCCATTTATCGAATTGACAGCTAAACTTTTAACAAAAGACTCTAAGTTCTTTTTAATTAATTCATATACTACAGGTCTTCAGCCTGCAGTGTTAAGTTATATGATTAACACTTCTATTGTTAAGCGTTTCGGCGGTAAGGTTGAGGCTAACGAAATCGGTCTTCCGGTTTCATCTAACGGATTAGTACTTCCTTGCGGTGCTTCAGGAAGATGGATTAATGATTAAAGCAAAGCAGTTATGATTGATTTCATAACTGCTTTGTTATTTAGAAAGTATTTACTTCTTCTACGTTCATTTCTTCGTCTTTAATATCAGTACAGATTGCTACTATATAATATCTGGCTAATTTCACCTGAACAAATCTGTATTCTTTCTTTCCTACAATCTGTGGAGATGTTCCGGTTAAATCCACCTCAAAAGAATTAAGTGGCTTTCTTAATCCAATTCCGATATTTTTTAAATATGACTCTTTTACTGTCCATATCTCACAGAATCTTTGGCGTCTTTCATTGTCCACCTCTGTTCTATTAATATACTCGCACTCAGATGGAAGGAAATTTCTCTCTGCCACTCGGTGAATATCCGGCACTATTTTTTGGATATCAATTCCTACATTGTATTCCGATACCGCTGCCACTACATAGGTTCCGGAATGAGATATGTTAAAGTAAACTCTATTGTTCTCGAAATATGGCTTTCCATATTTATCCACCAGAATCTTGTCTTTTATCTTAAAATCGGATCTTATCTTTCTTATTAACAATCCTGCTCCGATACATCTTAACTTATCGTCACTGTTTTTATATTTATCAGCTTTTAATAATCTATCTGCATCCACTAAACTTTTAGCTTTCTGATAATTTTCCTGAATTCGTAAATTATTAATGCTAAAATAATAAATCTTCATTGTTATCTACATATCCTTTTTACTTATTCTTTTTTCTTATCATCCAGATTTCAGGTAGGAAAATAATAAGGATAGGATATAATTCTAATCTACCTATAAGCATATCGAACATTAAAACAAATTTTGCAAATACTCCATAGCTATCAAAGTTAGAGCTGGCTCCTACCTGTCCAAATCCCGGACCTATATTATTAAATGTGGCCATAACCGCACTTATATTTGTTTCCATATCTTTTCCGTCGATACTTACTAGCAACACTGAAACAATAATCACCATCACATATATTGCTAGGTAGCAAAGTATTTTATATAGCATCTTATCCGTAATCTGTTTTCCATTGTATCTAACTTTAATAACACTTCGAGGATGGATAACTGAAAGAATATCACACTTAATATTTTTTACGAAAATAGCAAGTCTTGATACCTTAAATCCTCCACCTGTACTTCCGGCACATGCTCCCACAAACATTAGTAAGAACAATATAGTCTTAGAAAATGATGGCCAGGTATTAAAGTCTGTGGTACAGAAACCTGTGGTACTGGTAACTGATGCCACCTGAAATATCGCCTGCTGAAAGGCCTTTCCAACGTGATTATAAAATCCGCCGTGAACTAAGTTAGCTGTGATTAATCCTGCTGCTATAAATACCATAGCTAAATAGTTTATCATTTCCTCAAATTTTAGCGCTTCCTTAGGTTTTCTTATTAAGAATAAATAGTACACACTAAAGTTTATGGAAGATATTATCATAAACAATGTAATTACTATCTGGACTGCCATTGAATATGATGCAATAGATGAATTTAACAAACCGAATCCTCCGGTTCCCACTGTGGCGAAGGTTAGTGTCAATGCATCAAATGGCTTTAATCCTACTATTATCAATGTAATAGTTTCTAGAACTGTAATAAAAATATAGATTTCATATAAAATAAGAGCTGTCTTTTTAGCTCTTGGCACAAACTTTCCTACCTGTGGGCCCGGGCTTTCCGCCTTCATTAAATGCATGGTAGATCCGCCGGCTAGGGGAAGTATGGCCATAATAAAAACTAAGAATCCCATACCGCCTACCCAATGGGTGAATAGTCTCCAAAAAGATGTTGTCTTTGATAAAACTTCTACGTCAGATAATATACTTGATCCTGTAGTGGTAAATCCTGAGATAGTCTCAAACAACGCATTTACATATGAAGGAATCTCTCCAGTTAAATACATTGGAACTGCTCCCACCATACTTAACAATACCCAACTTAGGGATACTACCGCAAATCCCTCTTTGGCGAAAATATTTTTTATATCCGGCTTTTTAATATGAGTCAATAAAAATCCCAATGCCACAGAGATTGCTGCCACCGCTAGGTAGACTGTACCCTCTTTTTCATTGTAGATTACACTAGTAATGGAAGGTAGCAATAAAAATCCGCCCTCAAAAACTAATACCCAACCTAGGATATATCTTATCATTGAAAAATTCATTTTGTCCTCCTACTCAAGAATATCTGAGATGTCATTTAATTTATCTTTTGTAGTTAAGATTACAGCTGTGTCACCTGGGTTCATAACACTCTTACCGTTTGGAATAATTACTTTTCCATTGTGAGTGATGCATGCAACAATAATATTATCCTTAAGGTTTAAATCCATTAAAGATATTCCCACTACCGGGTCATCTTCCTTTATTCTAAATTCTAGAGCTTCGATTCTGCCGTCGCGAAGTAAATATAAAGTCTCGATTCCGCTGTCGATAGAATTTTCCATAGCTCTTACATATTTAATAATTCTCTCTGCTGTAATTGATCTAGGATAAATAATACTTCCTATATCCAATGAATCTAAAATATCTGTATATGAAGTTCTGTGAACTTTAGCAATTGTCTTAGCCTTAGATACTTCCTTAGCATAGATAGAAAGCATAATGTTTTCTTCATCCATATTAGTGCAGGCTACAAAAGCATCCATATGCTCTAGCTCTTCCTCCACCAATAGATCCTTATCTGTGGCATCACCGCAAATAACTAACGCCTTAGGTAGCATATCATTTATTTCTACGCAACGCTTTTTATTTTTATCAATAATCTTAACGCGCATTCCCATATCTAAAAGCTGCTTTGCTAAGTACACTGCAGTATGGCTGCCGCCGACTATTAAAACATCCTTAATGGTAGTCATTGGAGCACCAATTTTCTTAAAGAAGTTAAATGTATCAGCCTGGCTTCCCACAACTGAAACCTTATCCCCCTCCTTAAACATAAATTCTCCGTTAGGGATAATCACTTCTTCTCCTCGCTCCACTATAGGAATTAGCACTTCACTGTTTAGCTCTTTGCTAATATCTTTTATAGCCATACCATTTAGATTATTTTCTGAATCTAAAACATAGTTAACAAGTTCCACTCTACTTTTAGCAAAAGTATCCACCTCAAGGGCTGAAGGGAATTTAAGGTGTCTCTCCATTTCAGATGCAGCTGCATCCTGTGGATTGATAACCATTGAAAGTCCCAACTCCTCCTTGATAAATGAAATCTCATTGCTGTAAACCGGATTACTTACTCTGGCAATAGTGTGGCACTTTCCTGCCTTTCTGGCAATCAAACAGCACAATAGATTTATCTCATCCATTCCTGTAACGGCAATCAATAAATCTGCCTCGTCTATTCCAGCTTCCATCTGAACATTAAAGCTGGTTCCATTGCCCTCAACTCCTAATACATCATAAGCATCTGCCACTTCCTCTAGAAGGTTATGTCTATTATCAATAATGGTTATATCATGACCTTCCTTGCTTAACTTTTCTGCAATTGTTGCACCTACGTTTCCACATCCAACAATTATAATTTTCATAACTTTAAACTCCTATAAATTCCTTACTCATCATCGCTACTATTTAGTACATCCTCTGTCTCATCAGGAATCTCATCGATATCACCCTCGCCTACATCAATAACCCTAGGTTGCTTTCTGTAGAAGATATCATAGAGAACAGGCACAATGTACAATGTCATAAATGTAGCGTAAATCAATCCAAAGCAAACTACAATAGCCATTGGTTTCTGCATTGCCTGACCTGCGTCATTTGACAATACCATTACGCTCATTGAAAGAATAGTAGTCATAGCTGTCATTAGGATAGGACGCATTCTGTCTTTTCCTGTCTGAATTAAGGCTTTTTTCTTTTTAATTCCCTGTAGTCTTAATTTATTTGTGAAGTCAACGAATACAATACCGTTGTTAACGACTGTTCCCATTAAAATCATGAATCCCATCATAGCCATGGCAGATATATTATCTCCAAATAATAGAAGACCGAACATACCGCCTGTAAATGCCAATGGCACTGTGAATAGGATGATAAATGGAGATAATAGATTCTGGAACTGAGCTACCATTATTAAATAGATTAATAATAAACCTAGCAATATAGCTTCAGCTAACTGTTTCATCATATCTGAAACCTGAGTAACCTCACCCTCGATTTCAATACTGTATCCATCATCAGTCTTAATATCCTTAATCTTCTTCTCAATATTTCTTGAGATAAGAGTTGTATTATAACCATCCTTAGTCTCTGCTGTTACTGATAGATAGTTATCCTGATTCTTTCTGGTAATAGTCTTTGCTGCCACCTCTTTTTTAAGTGTCGCAAATTTCTTTAATTTATATTTCTTATTTACATCACTTCCGTCCTGAGCTTTAGTAGTAGCTGTAACTTCAGTGTCTAATATATTTTCTTTTGTGACCTTAGCCATCTCATCTTTTAAAACAACCTTAAGATCAGCCTTTTCGGTAGCTAATGTCATGGTATCTTTTTCTGTAGTCATCTTTCCTGATAGCTGCTGGAAAATCTGAGCTACTGTAAGACCGTACTTAGCCGCCTTATTTTTATCAATCTTAACGTGAATCTGCTTATCGTCATCAGTTATTCCATTGTCAATCTTATCTAGTCCCTTTTCCTGTTTTAGAACGTCCATTACTTTATTACTTAGTTCAATTAACTTAGCATTGTCTTTTCCGTAAATATTAATTTCCATTCCTGATGACATCATGCTTCCGCCCATCATAGAGCTGTCCACGCTGATATTTTCTGCCTTAATTTTTTTAGTCTTTTCTAAAATTTCATTTTTAACTTCTCTAAACTCACTTACAGTGTTTAAATTATCCTCTGGTACCACAAAGAAAATAAACTGTGAATAATCGTCCTGAGATACTCCAACTGAAGCTGTAGAGTTAGTTGTATTTCCATCTACTCCGCCGAATCTCTTAACACCGTCAATCTTAGAAACTATCTTACAAATCTCATCAGCTCTCTTATATGCTTCCTTCTGCTTGATTCCCTTTTCAAACTGAACTGTCATCATAATCTGGTCGCTGTCTGAATTGCCCATCATTTCCATACCTGATTGGCTAAGAGCTGCCACTGAGATAACTAGTAGAATAATCGCTATTGCCAATGGAATCACTTTGAATTTCAAGCAGAACTTCAATGATTTTCCATAATATCTCTTTAGTTTATCAAACGCCTTATGTGTAACAGGCTTTGTATTTCTAAGCACTGCATATCCCATAGTAGGAACAACTGTCATTGCCACGATAAGTGATGCTACTAGGGCATATGAAATAGTAAATGCAAATGGCATTAATAGCTGAGCTACTGTTCCTGTTACGTATACCATTGGCATAAATACGCAGATAGTAGTAAGTGTTGATGCCACTATAGCTCCTGAAACCTGCTTAGTTCCCTGAACTGCCGCACGGCCTCTAGAGTATCCCATATGAATCAATCTGTAGATGTTTTCAATAACTACAATGGAGTTATCCACCAACATACCGATTCCTAAACATAGTCCCGCAAGAGACATTAGGTTAATAGTAATTCCTGTAAAGTACATAATTATCAATGCAAACAATACAGAGAATGGAATACTAAAGGCTACTACTACAGTAGGCTTAGCTGATTTTAAGAATAAAATAAGGACAAGTATCGCTAGGGCTGCGCCTAAAAGGATACTGGTTAAAATAGTATCAATCATCTTTGATATATACTCAGCCTGATCTACCATTGGTGAAATCTTAACGCCCTTATTCTGGTCTTCGATTTCTTTAAAAGTTTTCTTTAACTCCTTAGAAACATCACTGGTGTTTGCTGTACTAGTCTTAAACACAGATAAAAGGATAGTATTCTTACCATCTAACTTAGCATAAGAATCTCCTAGGTTATCCACCATTACTATCTTAGCTACATCTGATAATTTAATTTTTCCAACACCCTTAACCTTAGTTAAAACTAAGTCATCTAACTGTTTCTTTTTATTGTATTCATCTCCCACTTTAACTAGCCACTGGTCATCATTTTTATCCTTAACATAACCTGCCGGCATAGAGAAGTTCTGAGCTGAAATAAGAGCTGATAAAGTCTCAAGACTTAGAAGCCCTTTAATATTAGCATTTTCTTCAATGGCAGCCTTAGCATCCTCATACTGCTTCTTACCTGCATCAATATTGGCCTGAGCTGTATCCATGCTACTTTTTCCTGCTGCAATCTGAGCATCTGCACTACCAAACTGAGAAGCTGCCTGGTATCCGCCTGCGATAACCTTAGACTGGGCATCATCTACACCCTTCATCTTCCCTTTCATCTTATCTACTACAGCCTTAGCTACCTTTATCTTAATCTTTAAGTTAGCTAACTCTGTATCTAGCTGAGGCATTCTCACATTGACAATATTATAAAGTTTCTTAAGTTGCTTAACATCTAATGCCTTAGCTGCATCCTTCTGTCCTGCCGCCTCTAGCATAGTCTTTAGCTTTTTAACATCATCAGGATTATTTATTGCCTCCTTGATGCTTCCTGGAACCTTAATCCCCTGAGCGGATGCAATGCTTCCAAACTGAGCTTTCATTGTAGCAAATCCGGCATCAGCCTTCTTATAATTTTCTTTTAACTTAGCCTTCTTATATGCATTCTTCTCCGCAGTTAATGCTGCCTGCTGAGCCTGTAGACTCATTAAATCTGCCTCATAAGCTGCTCTAGCAGCCTGAGCCTTATCTAACTTAATTGATGCATCAGCCATCTTATTATTAGCACTAGACTGACTGTCCTTTAATTTTCCCGACTGTTCATCTAGGGCTGATTTAGCATTGTCTAACTTACTCTGAGATTCATCTAACTTATCCTTTGACTCTTTTAATTTATCATTAGAATAATTTAGAATCTTTTCATTAATCTTATCAACTTTTTTCTTATCTAATCTGATTTCAATAGAGTCCTCAACCACACCACTGATGTTTACGTTAGCCACTCCATCTTTTCTCTCGACTTCCGGCTTAACAGTATTCTTAGCAAAATCAGTTAAATCTTTAATATCTTTTCCGTCATACTCAACTGAGGCATATAGCGTGGCCATCATATCCATTCCTAATTCCATAATATTAGGCTTGCCACAGCCTTCAGGTAACTCTACAGAATCTGCCGCCTTAGAGACACGCACCAGTGCTGCATTCATATCAGTATCATCTGCTAGTTCAACTACGATCATTGCATAGTTATCTGCAGATGTACTTCTGATATTTTCCACACCACTGACAGTACCCAAGGCACCTTCCATTTTTTCTGTTACTTCTTTTTCTACTTTTCCGGCGGTTGCACCAGGATATGTCTCCACTACTAACAAATATGGGATGTCCATATCCGGCAATAAGTCAGTCTTCATTTTTGATGTACTAACTCCGCCTAGTACTAATACAATAATTACTGCTACAACAACAAAATAAGGTCGTTTAACAAAAAATTTAGTCATTATTTTCTCCTAACTCTTTAAAAGTCTTATTCAAATGGGTATCTAAGATTCCACTGTTCTCTTAATAAATCCATCCATTCAAGTATTTCTAAAGTATCATTATGTGTCATCTCTTCACACTCAATTTTCCCATTTTCAATTGCTTTTATACACGCCCTTACTTCATACTCATATCCATTCTCATCGAATGTCACATCTCTATTTTCAATTTCATTGCCCTTAAGGTCAAAAACTCTTATGGTTAACAGACAATTAATATTATTAATCCATATATATCCCTTATCTCCATAGATAAATCCGCTATTGTTCTCCCCCTGTATCATGGATGTCTTAAGTCTGGCCATTTTTCCATTCTCAAACTCCATCCTGATATAATCTGTACCATCCACACCTGTCTCATATTTAATGCAGGTACTTTCAATTTTAGTACATTTTTCTTTAATAAATAGTGCAGGAATAGTTAGCGCATATATTCCTAAATCTAAAAGCGCTCCTCCTGCTAAATTAGGATTATGCATTCTCTCTTTCCCACAAATACTTAAAGAGAAATCTGCCTCAACCACTTTTATATCACCAATAGTATTATTATCAATAATTTCTTCTATAATTTTTCTTCCGGGAACAAATCTTGTCCACATAGCTTCCTGCAATAAAAGATTTTTTTCATTGGCTATCTTTATAAGTTCCCTAGCCATTTTCTGATTTACTGTAAATGGCTTTTCCACTAACACATGTTTATTATTTTCTAAACAAAGACGCGCATGCTCATAGTGAAAAGAATGTGGTGTAGCCACATATATAAGCTCCACATCATCATCTTTTACTAGTTCTTCATATGATCCGTAATATTTTTTAGCTCCCCAGTTATCAGCAAACTCCCTAGACTTATCAATACTTCTAGAAGCCACTGCTAACAATTCAGCTCCCTTAACTTTTTTTAGAGCCCTAGCCATTTGTGATGCGATATTTCCGCATCCGATAATTCCTATATTCAATAGCATCCTCCTTAAAAAGAACTAATAATTATTTCTTCCCTGAATAATCTATTATACCATCAACTATACCTTTTGAGATAGTATTTTGATAAGTTTTTTCCTTAAGTTTGTCCCCCTCTTTTTTTGAAGATAGAAAACCTACCTCCACTAAAATTGAAGGAACAGAAGAATTTCTGACAACATAGTAATCGCTATCTGTTCTAACCTTTCTGTCAAGGCTTTTCACATTTTTTAAAACACCTCTATGAACTGCATTAGCTAGCTTTTCGCTTTCACTGTTAAGTCCTTTATTGCAATAAGTTTCCACACCATAAGCATCCCTGTTATCACTCCAATTTAAATGAACGCTAACAAACATATCTGCATGATACATTCTAGATTTAATAATTCTTCCGGATAAATCCACAAAAGTATCATCATCCCTAGTCATCACCACTTCATAACCTGCTAACTTTAGGCTTTTAGCTGTGTCCTTTAATATATTTAAAACCACTTCTTTTTCGTAGATATCATTACCGCAACCCGGGTCTTTTCCGCCGTGTCCCGGATCTAGCACTACCACTTTCTTACTTGAGAAAAATCTGACTCTCACAATATCCCAAAGTGGCACCTTAGAATTAATATATCCTAACCCTATGATTATCAATAAAACTACAGCCACTAATATGGTAATTATCACACTTTTTATCTTACCTTTTTTTCTAGTTTTTTTCTTGTTTTCCGAATAATAGGCCATTAAATCTTTACCTCTAAAACGCAGAAAATCCCCCTGTCGTTAAACAGGGGAATGTTCTTATTATTAATCTAATTCTTTTCCAGTAATCATCTTATATCCTTCTAAGTAGATATCGATGGTCTTCTGAGCTACATCCTCAGGTAATGTCCAATCATGTCCCTCATTCTGCTTTAGCCAATCACGGGCAAACTGCTTATCGAATGAAGGCTGGCTGTGCCCTGGCTCGTAACCCTTAGCAGGCCAGAATCTAGAGCTGTCCGGTGTTAACATTTCATCTCCGATAACAATGTTTCCATCCTCATCTAAACCGAACTCAAACTTAGTATCTGCAATAATGATACCTTTCTCAAGTGCGTAATCTGCACACTTCTTATATAATGCAATAGTGTAATCCTTTAATTTCTTAGCGTATTCCTCACCTTTTCCCGGGAATTCTTTCTCTAATACTTCAATACTTCTCTCGTATGAAATATTCTCATCGTGATCTCCGATTTCTGCCTTAGTAGATGGTGTGTAAATAGGCTCAGGTAACTTATCAGATTCCTGTAATCCTTCAGGTAATGTGATTCCACAAACTGTTCCGTCTTTCTTATAACTCTCCCAACCACTACCTGTGATATAACCTCTAACAATACACTCGATAGGAAGCATAGTTAACTTCTTACACATCATACTGTTTCCATCATACTTCTCCTGTCTGAAGAATTCAGGCATATCATTAACATCTACTGAAATCATATGATTAGGTAAAATGTCCTCTGTCATATCAAACCAGAATTTAGACATCTGTGTTAAAACAGTTCCCTTCTTACTGATGACATTTTTAAGAATAACATCAAAGCAACTAATTCTATCAGTCGCTACCATAATTAGGCTATCGCCATTATCATAAATCTCTCTAACTTTTCCTTCTTTTACAGGTTTCATTTCTCTACCTCCAATATGAAATCAAATGATTGACACTAGTTTTGTGTCTTTTTATTACCATATCATTATAACAACTTCATAATAAAAAACAAGTATGTATAATCCACAAAAAAACCTGTAATTTTCAATAATATCTATTAATAATTAATCTTTTTAAAGCCTGGTTCTACCACCTTAATTATATTGTCATATACATTATTGTGGTATGCCTGATTAGACATTAATCTGCCCTCATATACACTCTTAGCAACGTTAAAAATAGTAAAGTCTTTAACCTGGCCGTAAACATATTTACCATTAGATAGTTTTACATAGCCTCTCATATAATATTTCTGATTGAAGGCTTCCTTAGTAGCGCCATTGTCGGTGATTGTTCTAACATAATCAATGCTAGTATCACTTGTGCTGTACTTACTTGATGGAATACCCTTTTTAGTAGCAGAAAAACTCTTTACATACTTATTATTGCTTCCCACCACCATCTGCTTAGTATCTAGGTTATCTCTGTCAATGGCAATTATATTTCCGTACTCTACCACATCTAAACCGTCTTCTTTGTTTTCCACTGAAGTGATAGTTCTAACTCCCATATTCTTTCCACTAATCTGGAAACCTAGGATTTTAATTCTATCACTCATTGTAATTCCGTCTTTTTCGTATGTAGTCTTAACCACCCTCTTTTCAAATGTGAAGTAGTCTAGATTACAAACATAGGATGAGTTAGACTTAAATACCAGATAAATATCCTTAACACCGGTCTGCTTTTTAATCTCTGCTCTGGCGTCAGTCCAATCCTGCCATGTTCCGGTATCTGCAATATTTACTGTTCCAATTTTCTCTCCGTTAGCTGAACCAACTCTCACTTCAATGCTAGCACTCTTATCTGATCCCTGAGATGCTCTAGAATATCTTACTAATATTTCATCTAAGCCCTCTGAACCAAAGTCCACCTTAAAGTAAGCAGTATATGCGCCGTCAGTAATTCCGCCTAAGCTTCTATTTCCTGATGTGTTATTGCTATTTTCTGAGATTAATTTTCTAGTATAATCCATATCTTCAGCCTCAATAATTGCTGAAGCGCTCTTTCCTACTTTGTCTTCGTATGTAGGCATATTAGCCACCAATGAAATTACATTGTAGCCTGCAAACTCGCCCCAGTCATTAGACTCTGAAGCCTTCTTCTGCCATGAGCACTGCCCTACATTTTTTGAGTTTCTATTCATCCATGCAATTAAAGCATTTTTCTTAAAGAAATCTAAATAGTCTGGTCTATCTAATTCAAGTACATACTTTCTTAAGTATCTAACTAAAATTCCTCTGAAACCTGATAGATCTCCATCGTTAGTATTTTCCTCTTTCAAAATGCCATTGTAGCATAGGTGATTCATGGTATATTTAGCAATATTGTCAGCATCATTTTTATATTTATCATCTTTAAAATGATTATATAAAATTACCGCTGAACCTAAATATGTTCCCTGGTTATATGTTGAGCACCAGCCATTTTGAACTGAACCATCTGACTTAATACAGTCTCTTACATAACCTGCATCATTACCTGTAGCAACATATAGGTTAGAATTTCTCTGAGCTTCATATATCTTTTTAGCTTTATTCCAATATTCGTTATCACCTGTAGCCATTGCTAAATGAGCTGCGCAGACAATAGCCGGTCCGTTGATACATCCATTTGAAGTATTTCTCTTATCAGATTCTTCACACCATCGTAGTAAACCAGTCTGCTGACCATTTACAGTATATGTTGATGCTCTGTTATACATTAAATCATAGTTTTCTTTAGCTATAGTTAAATAGTCATTGCCACCGAATAACATATATGCTCTACAGCCTGCTAATGCAGCCCATGTTAAATCGTCATTGTAAGCATTGTTAGACCAATTCTTTCC
>CACZSI010000001.1 GCA_902783775.1 uncultured Lachnospiraceae bacterium | reverse complement strand
GGGCTTTGGACTTAAAACAAGGCATCGGTGTGCCTTGTTTTAACTTTGCTTCGCAAAGCACACTCTCCGAGTGTGGTCATGTACGGTCAGAAAATTCTTGATGAATTTTCTGACCTAAAAATTCCCCTGAGAATGGCTTCTCAAGGGAATCTATAATTCTGATTATTTTACATTTTTATAAATTTCAGTTGTTAACTCATCGATAATATTCTTAACCTCTGTAAGTACATCATCAGTAGATACTTTCTTCTGAATTGCTTTATCACGAGTTACGATTTCAACCACGCCTTCTTCTAAGTTTCTAGGACTTACGATTACTCTTACAGGTACTCCTAGTAAATCGGCATCAGCAAACATTGCACCCGGTCTGGCCTTTCTGTCATCATAGATAACTTCCACGCCACTATTTTGCAATGTCTCATAAATATTATCTGCCACTGATTTACAATTCTCATCGTTAGATTTTAAGCAACATAGATGAACCTGCCATGGTGCAATTGTGATAGGCCAGATTGGACCATAATCATCATGGCTTACCTCACAGATTGAAGCTGCCATTCTTCCTACACCAATACCATAACATCCCATTATAGGATACTGTCTCTTTCCATTCTCATCTAAGTACTCTAACTTCATTGCCTTAGAATATTTAGTTCCTAGCTGGAAGATATTTCCTACCTCGATTCCTCTGTGAATCTTAATCATTGGCTTATGGCAATGTGGACATATTCCACCGTCAGTAATTTTAGCCACATCCACATACTCTACTTTACCTAGATCTCTTTCTACGTTAAATCCTGTATAATGGAAATCTCTCTCATTGGCACCTGTAACTAAACTCTTAATATCCTTTAATGAGCTATCCACATAAACTGTTACATTCTCATTAATTCCTACAGGTCCAATAAATCCAGCTGTTAATACGTCATCATCGCTGATTACTGCTGGATGAATGTCCTCACCTACTAAATTAGTAAGCTTAGTTTCATTAATATCTAAATCACCTCTTATAAATGCTACGACAAAACTATCATCAGCATTTTTCTGGTAAACTACTGCCTTAGCTGTATTCTTAGCCTCCACCTTTAAGAAATCGCATAAATCTTCAATTGACTCTACACTAGGTGTACTAACCTTAGTTAATTCCTGAAGTTCACCGCTTTCATCATTTTCAATGATGCTAGGAGCAGCTTCTACATTGGCACTGTATCCACATTCTTCACAAATAGCAATTGAATCCTCTCCAACTGGTGTTAGAAGCATATACTCATGAGAAATACTTCCTCCCATCATACCTGAATCAGATGCCACAACTACTACCTGTGGAATACCACATCTGGCAAAAATTCTATTGTAAGCATCATAACACTTCTGATAGTACTCTTCTAAATCTTCCTGAGATGTATGGAAAGAATATGCATCCTTCATAGTAAATTCACGGACACGAATTAGTCCTGCTCTAGGTCTGGCTTCATCTCTAAATTTAGTCTGAATCTGATAAATCATAAATGGATATTTAGCATAACTGTTAGCATACTCTCTAACTAACTGAACTGATGCTTCCTCATGTGTCATACCTAGAACCATCTTACTTCCAGTTCTGTCATTGAATCTAAGAAGCTCAGAGCCCACACTGTCGTATCTGCCTGACTCGTCCCAAAGACTGCCTGGCATTACCACAGGGAACATAACTTCCTGTCCATCTAACTTATCCATCTCATCGCGAATAATGTTCTCTATTTTCTGTGAAATTCTCTTCATTGGCGGGAACTGTGAATAAATACCATTAGCTACATTCTTAATATATCCACCTCTGACCATAAGAGCATGACTGTCAATTAAACAGTTAGCTGGTCTCTCTTTAAATCTGTCTCCCACAAGTTTTGATAATTTCATTTTACATTCACCTCAAATTAAAAATACTATCCTGAAAAAACAGGATAGTATTAGTTTAGTACAATTTCCTTTAAAAATCAATGACAGATGCCTAGCTAGACTGAATTATCGGGATACCTTTTCCCTTAATATAATCCTCCGTAATAGTGACACTTCTAATATTTTTATCTTTTGGAATTTCATACATAATATCAAGCATAAACTCCTCGATAATAGACCTTAAAGCTCTAGCTCCCGTATCCCTGTTGTAAGCCTCATTGGCAATGCAGCGAATGGCATCTTCTGTAAACTTAAGTTCTACATTGTCTAATTGCAATAATTTCTGATATTGCTTAATTATAGCATTTCTAGGATCAGTTAGAATTCTCATAAGAATATCCTCTGTTAATTTATCCAATGAGAATATAATAGGAAGTCTTCCTAAAAACTCTGGAATCATACCGAATTTTCTAAGATCTTCCACAGTCACCTTCTTCATAAGTTCATCGTCATTGTCATATTTATCCTTTAAGTCACTGTTAAAACCTATAGTGGATTGCTTTGTTAATCTTTCCTTTATTATATTTTCTAAATCAGGGAAAGCACCGCCACAGATAAATAAAATATTTCTAGTGTCCACTGTAGCCAATGGCACCATAGCATTTTTGCTTCCTGCACCCACCGGCACATCTAGCTTAGTTCCCTCTAATAACTTCAACATACCTTGCTGCACAGACTCGCCACTTACATCTCTACTGTTAGTATTCTGTTTTTTAGCAATCTTATCAATCTCATCGATGAAAATAATTCCGGTTTCCGCCTTTTCCACGTCATTGTCCGCGGCAGCTAATAGTTTAGAAACCACACTTTCGATATCATCGCCAATATAACCTGCTTCAGTTAGCGCAGTAGCATCAGTAATAGCCAATGGCACATTTAAAAGCTTAGCCAATGTCTTTACTAAATATGTTTTTCCGCTACCTGTTGGTCCTATCATTAGCATGTTAGACTTTTCGATTTCTATCTCATCCATTGTGTTAGTAGCCACCCTTTTATAGTGATTATACACTGCCACTGACATTGCCTTTTTAGCGTATTCCTGGCCTACCACATAACCGTCTAACTGCTCTTTAATTAAATGTGGCGCCGGAATATCCTCAATATTAATAGCAGGCTTTGCATCCTCTTTCTTCTTTTTAATTTTCTGTGATTTAGGAACGCTTCTATCAATGTCATCAAATTTCATATTGCTAAAGCCACCATTGTTTAATAAATCTTTTAGTTCACTCTCTGTAATATGCATAGCTGGAATTCCCTGAAATTTTGAAAAGCTGTCCATACTTCTTTGCATACAATCCACGCATATATGAGCATTGCCAGGCATATCAATCATTTTACCTGCCTTGCTTTCCGGGCGCTTACACACATAACAAATTTTTTCATACTCATCACTGTCATCATGGCTTTCTGTCTGGCTTTCTGTCTGGTTTTCGAAATCTTTATCTAAATCTTCATTATCTAATTCGTTATCAAATTTATCTGCCATCTACCTTCTCCTTTTTTAGATTTATTAATATCAAAATAACCCTCGACAGCATAACTGTCGAAGGTCATATCCACTGTTTAATCAATTAATCTTCATCAAAGAAATTATCAATTTTTTCAGTTTCCTTTAAAGAATTCTTCTTAGTCAATGTAACACTGACATCCTTTGACTTATACTGATTATCATCCACATAAACAATAGTAACTTTTATTTTTTCACCTGCCTTAAAGTATTTTAATTTATCCTGTAGGGCTTCCATTGAGTCGATTCCCTCGCCCTCAATCTTTGTGATAATGTTCATTGCAGCGATTCCAGCCTTCTGCGCCGGGCCACCCTTATAAACATTAACTACATAAACACCCTTAGGCATGTTTTTCATCTGAACATCCTGCTCACTAACTGTATTGCCAGTGATTCCTAAAAATCCGCGCTGATCTTCTGAAACCTTTTCTCTAGTCTTTCTTGTCTCAAGATTTCCGATAACATCCTTTACAGAAGAGATAGGAATAGCAAATCCCATTCCCTCGATGCTAGCGCTAGTAGATGCATTAGATGAATATTTAGCCACGTTGATACCAATTACCTCGCCCTTAGCGTTTAGTAAGGCACCACCACTGTTTCCGCCGTTGATAGCTGCATCTGTCTGCAATAACTTCATTGTACGATTCTCAAATGTAACCTCTCTGTCTACAGCACTGATAATACCTGTAGTAACTGACTGTCCATATCCTAGTGCATTACCGATGGCAATAACTCCCTCGCCGACTTTAACTGTTTTAGAATCGCCTAAGTTAACTTTCTTAATATTCTTTAGAATGCTGTTTTTAACATCCTTAACTTTTACAGCAACTACTGCAATATCCTTTGTGGCATCAGTTCCCTTAATATAACCGTCCACACCTTTTTTAGAATCATCACCGTAGAACATAACGCTTAAGCTGTCAGCGCCCTCTACCACGTGATTGTTTGTTACTATTAATAATTCATTGTTAGTCTGATCTACGATAAAACCAGAACCTGCCGCTGTCTGCTCAGACTTACGTGAATGATCACTTCCGCTTCCGCCTCCGAAATAATAATCGTAAATGTCATTCATGTAATCATCTGACTCTACTAATGTTTTACTAGTAATAGCTACTACTGAAGGCATAGCATTTTCTACTACTCCTGATACATCTGAAACTACTACTGAACCAGAAGTCTTAGTATCGCTAGTGTTAGCTGTACCAATAGTTTCCTTCTGAGTTTCTTTTCCATTTAAAACACTTTCCACGCTAGATGAACCTGTAGCCCCATTCCAATTAATGGCCACAACTGCCGCAGAAATACCTAAGAATAATACCGCCAATACACAAGAAATAGCTATATATACTTTAAAGTTTGATTCTTTTCCCACATCATTTTTAACTGTAAAATTAGGATTAGTATTATTTCTTCCAGCCTGAGAATAAAATGTATTATTTACATTGCTACCCTGTGTATCTTCTTTTATATCTTCACTAACAACATCTTCGTTTACTTCTTCTACTACTTCATCTGCGATTCCTTCAGTCGCATCATCTGTTACTGCTTCTGTAACATCATCTGTTACTTCTGTCGCTTCGCTGTCTACTACTTCTCTTCCTTCTCCTTGAATTTCATCTTTATTATCGTCCCACATAACATATCTCCTTTCTGTTTTGATTGACTTATACTTATTCTATATCCGATATGTGTTTTTTCTGTGACCATATTGTATAAAGATTATGTACTATTTATAGTATGGACTTATCCAATGATCATCATAATCGAAATCATTTTTCTTAGTAATAGCCTCTTTATCTACAATACCTGACTTAATTGGGTCATATCCTTCACTCATCTCATTGACACCTGTATATCCCTTAACATAATTATCAATGCTCTGAACTGTGGCTGTAGGAACATAATTTTCTTCGCCGTATAGGAATTTATGAAGCTCTGTTACATTGGCACTTACGCCCTTTGGAATAACTAAACTAGCTCCGTCAATTGTTCCTGTAGTAAGCTGTGATGGGAAACCTGTGGTACCCTCAAGCTCAAAATCGAAAATAACCGGAATAAGATTTACAATCTCATCAAATGAAAAGCTGGTTGAGATAATTCTCTTCTTCTTATTATCCGAGTTCATAACTGTCTCCACCATATCCTGCAATTCAGTTACGCTGGCTTTCTTAGCCTTATCCACCAGTTTCATAACAACTGATCTCTGTCTGGCTGCTCGACCAAAGTCATTGCTGATAGCCTCTCCTGTGTTAGGATCATAGAATGTCGCTTTTCTGATTCGACAATATGTAGCTGCCTGGATTCCGTTAAGTTTTATATTCTTTCCAGCTTTCTTAACTTTCTTAGCCTTTCTTCCTGTAGAAGAAATAGTTGAACAAAGATGATAGTTAAGCTGCTGTTTTTCATCCTCTGTAAGATTAACGCTAACTCCGCCTAATGTATCGATTACATGAGATACACCGCCGAAATTAACAGTTAAGTAATCCTTTAAATCTAAATCTAAATTCATATTCAATGTATTGATAGCTGCCTCCGGGCCACCCTTTGAGTAAGCTGAGTTAATCTTAAAGTAACCTGACTGAGTACCTAGCTTATCGTAAATACCTAAATATGTGTCTCTGTAAACTGACGCCATTTTAACTTTTCCGGTAGTGTTATGGATACTTACAATTAAAATAGAATCACTGTTAGATGTGTCAACTTCTTTATTTCTTGAGTCCACACCAAACATTACAAAATTAGTATATTCTTTAGAGTAATTATATTTTAAGTTATTGACCTTAAGACTATCTGAATCGAAGTCAGAGTCATACATTCCGTCATTGTAAGCCTGGCTTCCAAACCAGCTGATAATTTTCTGGCCCCAAACATTTGACGCCATGCATTTTAATAACTGTGTTTTTAATCCCGGCACATACCAAACTACCAATGCCGAAATAATTAAAGCCATGAATAAGACCTCTATTGTAGTTACTATTCTTCTAGAACGCTTTACATCTTTTCTTCTTTTAGAAATAGATTTAATCTTCTTTGCCATTATTATTCCCCTTATTTATAACCATTTGGATTATTTTTCTGCCAATTCCAAGAGTCTAAACACATCTGCTCAATATTATACTGAGCTTCCCATCCTAACTCGCGCTTAGCCTTTGATGGGTCTGCATATGATGCATCTATATCTCCAGGTCTTCTAGGTGCTATCTCGTAAGGAATAGTTAAGTTGTTAGCTTTCTCGAAGTTCTTAACTACATCTAAAACACTGTAACCTGTTCCTGTTCCCAGATTATAAATTTCTATTCCGGGATTTTCTTCTATCTTCTTTAGAGCGTCCACATGTCCTCTAGCTAAGTCTACTACGTGGATGTAATCTCTAACACCTGTTCCATCTTTAGTATTATAGTCATCACCGAAAATATTTAACTTAGGCAACTCACCTGTAGCCACCTTAGTAATATAAGGCATTAAATTGTTAGGAATTCCATTAGGATCCTCACCGATTCTTCCTGACTTATGAGCTCCGATAGGATTGAAATATCTAAGTAAAATAATATTCCACTCCTCATCTGCCTTCTGAATATCCATAAAAATCTGTTCTAGCATAGATTTAGTCCAGCCATATGGGTTAGTACATTGTCCCTTAGGGCAATCCTCTGTAATTGGAACCACCTTAGGCTCACCGTAAACTGTAGCTGAAGAACTGAAAATCAAATTTTTAACATTATGATTTCTCATTACCTCGCACATCAGAATTGATCCGGAAATATTATTCTTATAATACTCCAATGGCTTTTTAGTAGACTCTCCTACTGCCTTTAATCCTGCAAAATGCATAACTGCAAAAATATCATTTTCATTAAATATCTTTTCCATTAATTCTACATCGGCAATATCACCCTCATAGAATTTCACTTTCTTACCTGTTATCTCCTCTACCCTATTTAAAGACTCCTTAGATGAGTTAGATAAATTATCGATAACAACCACTTCATACCCTGAATCTAATAGTTCTACACAAGCATGGCTTCCAATAAAACCAGCTCCACCTGTTACTAAAATTTTACTCATATTATACCTCCCAGCATAATCTTATTTTTTATCTGCTAAAACTTTGATTTTTACTTTTCCCTTTAAAGTGATTCCCTCAGGTGTTTTCACCTCTAAGTCCACCTTATTTTTCTTTATTTTATTCATGTCTACACTAAATTCAATATCTGAATTTTTAAGCTTTGACACATTTGTTTCTTTACCTACGAAAGTCACTTCATACTTTTCGCCCTGCAATTTAGCAGTCTGTCCGTTAGCTAAGTTATTGATTTTAATATCCTTAGTAGGAACTGTTAATTTCTTCTCTCCCATCTTAGATATCTCGATTACTACATCAGCATATTCAATGCTGTTAGCCACCTCCACATCATATGGAAGATATGATGAAAGTTCTATTCTCTTAGTAATACTCTTTGTGGCATGGGATACATCTATAGCATCACTGATAGTAAGTTCATTTATACTACCTATATCAACACCGTTTTTTCCAAAAATAAATACTGTCTCAGGACTAATTGTAGTGGCTGTTATAGCATATCCCTTAGCCACCTCTCCCTGAGTGCTAATCTTTATTGGAATTTCCTTACTAGGCACAATACTTATATCTGCCTGAACCTTTGATGCTGATAGCTCAACTGAGTCTGCCTTAATTTCATTTCCATTGTCATCTAATAAAATAACATTACACTTCTTTACGACACTGTCAGACTCGCCACTTAGCTTACATCTAGCCACCACATTGTTTATCTTATTAAGCACTGATACCGGTGCCTTAACACTTACACTCTTCTTAGATAATTCATATCCTCCCACGATAAAGC
The DNA here is from genome assembly GCA_902783775.1 of uncultured Lachnospiraceae bacterium. Classification (GTDB taxonomy): domain Bacteria; phylum Bacillota; class Clostridia; order Lachnospirales; family Lachnospiraceae; genus Eubacterium_G. The sequence continues at coordinate 1,965 of CACZSI010000001.1, read as the reverse complement.
CTTCCATTGGAACGCCGTCATAAGAGATATCTAAATCATACGTTCTCTTATCTTTTTTCTCCGTAGACAGAAGAATATTCTGGATATTCTGTCTTACAATGTTAACTCTTCTGGCAATAGTTCTGTCATTAATTTCCACCACTACCGGCACCGAATTTAGGGCTGATAGTTCTGCTAGCGATGCTGTAGCTGTGAAATCTTCACTCTTTAGCTCGCTGATAACAGATCTCTTTCCGGAAACTGTCACGTTAACATATGTTTTAGATTTAACTTTATATACCATATTGGCCTTAGTTATGGCACTTTCGTGGGTAATCGTGATAGGTATGTTATATAATGTCACTGTCTTTTCAGGATCACTTACATTTACCACGGCCAGCCATAAAAGTGTGGCTAAAACCAAGGCTAGAATTTTCACACTAATATTATTAGTAAGAGAATTCTTAATCCCTTTTAATATTTTTTTCATTGCGACGTAAACCTTTCAATAAATCTAACTTAGACTTAACCTTTTCCTTCTTCTGGGCTTTAGTCAATTCCTTCTTAAGAGTACCTGCATCTGCATATCTTATAAGCTTTCCTTCTCTGGCAATAGAGATGCTTCCAGTCTCCTCAGAAACAATAATAGCTACACTATCAGACATCTCAGTCAATCCCAATGCCGCACGATGTCTAGTTCCCAGTTCCTTACTAACTGCAATGCTATCTGTTAGTGGCAGATAACATGTAGCTGCAATTATCTTATCCTCCTCAATGATGACTGCGCCATCATGCAATGGAGTATTTTTCTCAAAAATATTTATCAAAAGCTGGCTGGAAATTTTAGCATTAATTCTGATACCTGTATCAATATAATGTCCTAAGTCATGTTCCTGTCCTAAAACAATTAATGCTCCTGTCTTAGCCTTCGCCATAGTATTTACGGCTCTGATAATTTCCTCAATGGATTTATCGCTAAATTTTTCCTCGTAATTTTCACCGAAATTCAATAATTTAAAAGCTATATTTCCCTTACCTAATGATTCAAGAGCTCTTCTAAGCTCTGGCTGGAAAATAATTACCACCGCGATAATACCCACGTTTAACATTTTATTGATTATCCACAATAAAGTACTTAAGTGAAATAGTGATGCCACAAGCATAAACACTACTAACACCATAATTCCCTTAAACAACACCCAGGCTCTACTTTTTCTAAGCCATAGAATAAGGTAGTAGACAATTATTGTGATGATTATTATTTCAATAATATCCGTAGGAAAAATATTAGGTATTGTGAAATATTTCTGTGCAATCTGTTTAATATATTCCATTAAGGTTTGCATATCTACTCCTTTCCGGCCACATTAATAAAGCCTTTATTTTTATACGTATTTTATTTGTCTTTTATTTCTTTTACTGATAAGTTTTTCTTTTACGCTTTCTCTGAGCGTTAATCTTCTTAACATTTAACTGAGGTGCGCTTACATTAACCTTAGGCACAGCCTTTACATAATAGTAATATTCATCATCCTCAAACTGAGTATGCTCTGTTCTCTGGTAATCTACTGAGAATACGAAAAACTGAAGAATAAATGCTAATACCATGCTCACTAAACTTCCTACAATCAATGATGGTAACTGAGCTTTACTTAGCAATGCAGTATTTCCTACCATAATTGTTAAAAACTCTACGATACTGCCTACAATAATCGCTATTGTCCATGAGTAATCAGCTGACATTCTTCTAATTAGATAAACGATTACTAATGTGATAGTAAATGCTACCAACATAATTACTAACTGCTTATCAGCTCCAATATTATTTATAATTACATTGGCTGATGATTTACTCATGTTAACATCATTGACTACGCTAGCTGAGATAGTTCTTAACATAAAATATATTACTGTTCCAAATGCCACAGATACCACTGATAATGGTGTAAATAATAATCCTGCTGCAATAGGAATAATATATGGAAT